>JACROE010000002.1:372004-744008 GCA_016214565.1 Candidatus Kerfeldbacteria bacterium
TCGCTTCCCATTCAACCAAGCGCCTGCGCCGGCTTCGGCAACATACAATTCTTTAACGAAGGGTGCATAAATCACCCCGCATAAAACTTCCCCTTGATGGAGGAGCGCTAGAGTCGTACAAAAAAGTGGGGATTGCAGAGCAAAATTGACCGTGCCATCCAAGGGATCAATAGTCCAGCGGTATGTATCGGTATTATCCTCTAACCCCGTTTCTTCACTTAAAAAATCATGCTGCGGGAAATGTCGACGAATGGTGTGAAGAATGATGTCATTCGCCTCCATGTCCGCATGGGTAACAATATCATGTCGTCCTTTACGCTGAGCACCCTGAGTGGTGACATGACGAAATCGTTTCATCAATTGATGACCGGCTAACCGAGCTGCCTGGATAGCTACGTTTGTGTATTGCTTCATAAATCATTCACTCGGATTAAGGTAAGTTCGTTGGTAGCCGTGTCATACAAGGCAAAAGTGGGCGGATACACCATGTTAGCTACATTGCCAGGATTAATCATACGCGTCGAACCAATGGTTTCCTCCCACGGCTTATGATTATGCCCGTAGAATACCAGATCATATTCTCCCGACTGCGCCAGCTTCTTGGCAATGTCCGGATAGTGATTAATAGCGATCTTTTTATTATCCAAGGTAAATTCGCCAATCTCCTGATAGATAGTCACATTCTTGGCACTGCCATCCTGGATTTTCGTCAGCATGCGAAATGGGTCACCGTCGACATTGCCTAAGCTGAGATAAATTGGTCCTGGGAAAGCTTCGGCGATGCGTACCATCGTGATCGGGGCGCACACGTCACCACAATGAATCATAGCCTCGGCTTTTTCATTTTTGAGATAAGCTAAAACTTTGTCTATGTTGGCCCAATTGTCATGGGTATCGGAAATAATGGCTAATTTCATAGATACTCACTATTATATATAATCCTGTAATGCATAATACACCGTCGCCAGGTAATCGCGAAGGATGGAGCGGAATTCAATCAAGTTGCGATACGGATTGCTCTGAAAGTCAGCACTGGGATAGGCAGCTATACAGGTAATCGTCACCCCTTCTTTCTCAAATACCGCGCACGCTCGTCGTGTATGGAAGTAGGAGGTAACTACCAGGGCGGTGTTCCAGCCCCGCTTTTCCATAATGCGCTTTGAATTAACCGCATTCTCGTGAGTGTCCCGCGCGTCGATTTCCTCTACGATCGTATCGTGAGGCTGACCATGCTGTTCTGCAAAAGCGCGCATAATTCTACTTTCTCTCAAATCAGTTGTATCAACCAATCCTCCGGTCAAAATAAGTACCGATCCAAATCGCTCGCGCCACAACTCCATGCCTCGATACACGCGCTCCTGAGGCCCATACGGCAATGATTCTGTTTCCACGATCACTCCGCCACCCAAAACAATGATAACATCCGACTTTCGCGGCACCTCGTCACGGACGAGCGGCTGCGCTAACCACTGATTAAGCGGGGTATACATCGCACAGAGCACCACCAGCAACCCGGCCAGCGTCACCCACATGAGGAATAGTCGCATAACTTGCCACGGTGATCTCATACGTCTCGTAATTTAATTAATGTGTTTACATCGACAATCCGTGCCGCGCCATCCGGCGTCTCAATGATGCAATCAACGTCCCGCAATCGGGGATGGCCAATAATCGCCCGCCAGCCCGCCATGCCAATGGCGCCCTTACCAATATGTTCGTGACGATCAAGGCGTGAACCAAAACCGCCCTTGCTATCATTGGCATGCAATACCGTCAAACGGCGCAAGCCCACCAGACGATCAAAATCAGCAAATGTTTTATGCACCGTTGCCAGGGTACGCAAATCATATCCAGAAGCAAATAGGTGACAGGTGTCGAGACAAACGCCAACTGATGGATGCGTCACACCTTTGAGTATCGTGGCGATCTCTTCAAATGATCCGCCAATCACATGGCCCGCCCCGGCGGCATTTTCGATTAAAAATTGGCAGCTTCCACGGTACCCATCAAGCGCCTGGCGCAAACCCGCAATCGTCAATTTAACCGCCTCAATGGCTCCAACGTCGCGGGCTGACCCCAAATGCGTCATCAGGGCGCGGACGCCCAAAGCCGATGACCGTTCCAATTCTTCCCGAATAATACGCGCGGACGCCTGTCGAATCGCGGCTTTACCCGAGGCGAAATTGATGTAGTAAGGCGCGTGAACATAAGCATGCGACAAGCCATGTTCCGCCATGGCTGTCTTATAACTGGCAATCACGTCAGGGGTAATCTTCCCGGCCGCTCCACCGCGCGGCGAGCGAGTAAACATTTGGAAACACTCAGCGCCCTCGGCATGGGCGTTTGCGGGAGCATTGAAGATACCTCCGGCAATCGATACATGAATGCCAATATACATAGGCTAGGCGCGATTGCGCTCGCGGAAATAATCAAAAACTTTTCGATTGCGTAAAATAGTCCTCAGATAATCGCGATATTCCGGCGACTGTAATTGCTTGAGGGTGTCTGGCTGATCGGCCACGCCCTGTTGTTCCTTTTCCACCGCAGCAGTGAGTTCGGATTCCTCAACCGTAATTTTCTCAGCCACCGCTAAGGCGCGTAGGATGAGAGCTGTTTTGACGCGCCGCTCAGCGCGCGGAGTTAATTCAGTGCGCAATCCCGCCCGATCTTTTTTGATACTTTGCAGATAATCATCAAACTTCATGCCCTGATGCGATACATCGTGCTCCAATTCATGCAGCATGCGGTCTAATTCATTTGAAATAAGAATCTCGGGAATCGGATCAAACGTCGTCTGATTAATCAATTGATCAATAATGGCTAATTCCCAGCGCTGCTGCTCTTTCTCCGTTTTCTCCTCAGTAATATTTTTTTTAATTTGTTCCCGCAGTGCTGCCAAAGTTTCAAATCGACCAACGGTTTTGGCCCAAGCATCATCGAGTGGCGGCAAGGTGACTTCCGCGACACTCTGCACCGTCACCCGGAAGGTGGCCGGTTGCCCCGCTAAGTGTTTGGCGTGGTACTGCTTGGGAAACGTTAAGGTAAATTCTTTTGTCTCACCCTTTTTCGCACCAACCAGCTCGTCTTCAAACCCAGGAATAAAATTCCCCTCGCCAATCACCACGCGCTGCTTTTTTCCACTGCCACCCTCAATCGGCACATTATCACGAAATACTTCGAGGTCAATCTCGGCCACGTCGCCCGACTGCAGAGGCCGGTCAACCGGTTGCTCAGCGCCAAACATCCGCCGCAACCGCGTTATGGTTGTGTCGATTTCTTCATCAGTCACCGTCACTTCTTTGTGTGCCTCACGGACTTTGTGGTAGGAACCAAGCTTAATCTGCGGCACCAAGGCCACCGTGGCGGTATACACCAATTCATTTCCCGGGGCGAGCTTCTCCACGCTCACTTCAGGCGTGCCAATGGTCTGGAGATTATGTTCTACGACGGCCTGCGGATACGTGGCAGCAACAACTTTTTCTGCGGCATGCTGGTAGATGCGCATCGCGCCCACCTCGCGTTCCAGGATATCACGTGGGGCTTTGCCCGGTCGGAAACCGGCAATCCGCACTTCCCGATTAATCTCCTGAGTGGCCTGCTCGAGATAGGGCGCCAGATCATCATGAGGAATACTGATGGTCAAGACCGCAGTGCTGTTCGATTGTTTCTGAAGAGTACTTGTCATAATTTATTCTTTTGAATGCGAAGCGAATAAGCTATTAAATTTACGAGAATATGGAGGCTAAACCCGACCACCAAAGCTGTACCAATCATCTGCCACGTCGGAACAACCGAAAGGCTGACGAATCCAGCGGCCCCCAATACATAGTCAATCTGATCAAACGGCATCCAGGAAACGCCTGGCGCGATGCCAAATTGACGCTTGGCAATACTTTTTACCATATCTCCAATCAGTGCGCCAGCGCCCAGCAGGAGTGGGAACACGATGCTGGCCGATGAATAATCCAATAAGCTGATGTCGTGCGCCCAATCATACGACTGGTACAACCACTGCTGGAGATAAAAAAACGCCGTGCCCGCAATCATTCCCGTGATAACCCCCCGCCACGTTTTGTGATCACCCAGGATACGCTTTCCCCGCCACGTATGGCCAGCATCAATAGGCAGCGCAGGTACGGGTAAAAACCGGGACATGGACGCGCCCATATTTGCTATCCCCGCCGGAAGGAAAAACCAGATTACCTGCCCAATAAAGAACCACATGCCATTACAAAAAACAGTACATTAAGTACTGCCATTGTATCAGGTTCAACCTAATAATTAAAGTTGGGATAGAATACTACGATGCCACCGTGCATATTCCCAACATTCCCGAATCAATCTTTTGGTCGGACATCGACAATGCGCTTCTCCTTCAATTCTGTCTCCATGCCCAGCATGCGGAGCAGCTCATCTAAGGGCTTCTGACGGATAACCGCCGAGACAAAGATTTGATTATGTACCAACTTGTTCACCGTATGCTCCAATTGGGTAAAATCAGCTCCGGCTTTTGGCGCGAGATATATGGTAATCTCATCCAGTCCGTGCGGGTCATTATCTTTTTTAGAAATTTCAACTTGCCACTCCTCAATTTCCGGCAAACCTGACAAGAGAGGATAAAAATCATTCAAATTTACTAATTCACCTTTTACTTTCGTGAGGTGAAATTCTTTGATCTCGGTTGTCCGCTGCAAATCAATGCCAATGCGTGGCACAGTTCGGCCACAATACTGGCACGGACTGTAGTCAATCCCGGTGGTCATGTCACCAGTGCGATAGCGAACAACGACTGATCCGCGCCAACCAAAACTGGTGTAAACGAGCTCACCCGGCTGTCCCTCAGGAACTCGTTTTCCGTCCGTATCAATTACTTCAAAATAACCTAAATCAGGATACAGGTGATACCCTGACTTTTCATGACACTGAATCCAGGCAGTCTTGGCTTCAGTAAAAGCGTATGTACTCAAGAATCGAACATTCGGAGCGCCGAGCTGAGCCAATAATGCTTTTACTTTCGCGCGCATACCTTCGCTAGCGCGTTCACCACCGGTAATAAATGTTTCCAGGCCTGAGAAGTCACGCTTCTGTTTCACCGCTTCGCGTAACAGGTGATAGCCATACCCAGGGATGCAAACGAATAACCCCGCTTTCATGCCTTCGAGCGCATCCATAATTTTCTGTGTGCCCATGACCTTGCCACCGCCTGTTTGCAGTGAAGTAATCCCCAATTGCACCAGCGCGTTATACGCTTGCCAGAAAGCAAGGTGAGGCGCATAGGGAAACGCATTGATTGCCACCTTATCGCGTGACACATGTGCAACGCCAAACATGCGCTCACCCGCCTCCTTCAGAATCTCAATGTCTGATTCAGTGTAACCGAATGCCGTGGGCAGGGCACTGCGACCGGTCGTAAAATGAAGATGAATGGGTTTGTATAATTTTTCTAATTTCCGCTTTACGTCCTGACCGGTGAGTTTCCCCCAGATGACTTTAGCCAAGAGCGATATTGGGGCGTATTTCTTAATCAAATGCTCATCAGGCTGCAGCATGAAGGTACGCGGCTTGCCCTTATCATCAGCGGTTGGAGCGATATCTGCCTTCGTGGTAAATGGGACGCGCTGTAAATCATCGACGGTACGAATTGATTTGAAATCAATATTATTCTTTTTGAATAATTCTCGATAAAACGGCGAGTAGGGTAATTCATGCTGAAAGAAATAGGCGACTCGTTTATTTTGTAATAAGCGTTGTTCCTCAAGTGACATCTGGGTGATGCGGTTCCAAAGATATGACATAGTGTGTTCGTTAATTTTTCCTATTAATATGTGTTAACCCATCAATACGATCCATAATAAAATGTGTAGCTTCAACCAACACATCCTTACTCAAGTCCCGCCCGTAGTACTGCGTCAGTTCAAATGGCTTGCCGATGTGGATTTCTAACGCGTGTGGGTTTAAGAGTATATTTTTTATAACCTGGCGCCGGCGATACAATTTCGGAAGATCAGGACGCACCGTCACGTCGTGCACCATGCCTATAGGCACAATCGGCACCCGATTCCAGATGGCCAAGCGAGCCGTACCAGTCTTTGCCCGCATCTTTTCTTCATTATACTCCTGAATGATCCCCTCCGGAAAAATACCAACAATGTTTCCCTTTTTTAAATACGTGTCCGCAATCTCAAGCGAACGGTGCGGGTTGTCTCGTTCAAATGGAATACAATTCGCCCATTTTTCTGCTACAATTTTTTCCCAATACCAGCCCCAGGGGGCCGTATTTGAAATAAATGCGATCTTCTGTTTGAGATAGGGTAACAGCACTGCGCCAATAAACACGCCGTCCAATGGCCCAAGATGTTTACAGGCGATAAGATAGGGCCCCTGCAAAGGTACGTTTTCCAAACCAACCGTCTTCTTGATAAAAAACCGAACGAAGGGAAAAAGAGTTCGACGAGAAATTGGATAAAACATACTATTGGTGTGGGGTAATAGGGGCGCCAATTAATGCGCCAATGGTGCGCATTAAGTCATCAGTGGCGCGATGCAATAATTCACGAGTGATTGGTTGATGACGATACGCACTCAAATCCAATGGCTTACCAAAATGAATAGCAATGTGACGATCGGGTCTCAAGAAGCTAGCAAATGAGCTGAGCATAGAAAAGCCCATCGTGTTTTGAATGCCAACTGGAATAAGCGGCACTCCGGTTGCCAGCGCCATGCGGATTGCCCCAGTCTTGCCCAACATTAACTGCGGTGGATGGGTATTTCGGCCACCTTCCGGAAAAATACCCACGGTCTTTCCGGCGCGCGCCAGCTCAATCATACGTTCTAATGATCCGCGAACATTGCCCGGTTGCAGCCGTACCATCCCCCAATACCGGGTAGCCAGCGGCCCACCCCAGAGACGCCACATAATATCGAGCGTTAAAAATTGGATTGGTTCGGCTAAGTACGGCAACATGGTCATGGCAATGGCGGGCCCATCAAAAAACCCCACGTGATTCAAAGCCAAAATATACGGGGGTTTTTGAGGAATATTCTCCGTGCCGGTCACCGGCGTGATCACGCGGCGGCCAAGCGGGCGCAACAGTCGAAAGAAAAGCCGATACATAGGCTGGTCTTCGAGGAGAAATAATTAAATAATGATCCCAATAATCAAAATAGCAACGATATTGAGAATCTTAATCATGGGATTAATGGCTGGGCCGGCCGTGTCCTTGTATGGATCGCCAACCGTGTCGCCAGTTACTGCCGCTGCATGAGCCGAAGATCCTTTGCCACCATGATTACCTTGCTCGATGTATTTCTTGGCATTGTCCCAAGCCGCACCGCCGGTGGTCATGGAAATGGCCACAAAGATGCCAGTCACGATACTCCCGACTAATAATCCACCCAGAGCAACGGGGCCAAGGATCCAGCCCACGAGGATGGGAGCGAGTACGGGCGTCAGCGCCGGGATAATCATTTGTTTAATCGCTCCTTTAGTCACAATATCAACCGTGCGGGCATAATCTGGTTTCTCGGTTCCCTGCATAATGCCGGGTTTCTCTTTAAACTGCCGTCGCACTTCATTCACGACATACCCCGCCACAGTACCCACTGCTTGCATGGCTTGGGCGCCGAAGAAATAAGGCAGTAAGCCGCCAATAAATAATCCCACAATCACATACGGATCATCCAGAGAAAAATCAAAAAATTTTCCTTGAGCCGCCAGTTCCTCAATATATGAAGCAAAGAGGACAATCGCCGCGAGACCGGCCGAACCGATGGCGTAGCCTTTCGTGATTGCCTTCGTCGTATTGCCGACCGCATCCAATGCATCAGTGACTTCTCGAACGTCCTCGGGCAATTTTGACATTTCAGCAATGCCGCCAGCGTTGTCTGTAATCGGACCAAATGAGTCAATCGTGACGATGATGCCGGCGAGTGACAACATGCTCATCACCGCGATAGCAATACCATATACATCAGCTAAGGCATACGCACCGAGAATACCCGCGGCAATCACCACCACCGGCAATGCGGTTGATTTCATGCTGACCGCGAGTCCGGTAATAATATTGGTGCCGTGACCTGTCTCAGAGCTCTCCGCCACTGATTTCACCGGGCCGTATTTGGTCGAGGTATAATATTCAGTCAATAGAACGATCAGTGCAGTTACGACCAAACCAATCAATGCGGCAAAATAAATGCTGAGCGTAGTGTACTGTCCATTATCAGCCATCAACCAATTAGTAATAGGGAAGAAACCAATCGCGGCTAAGACGCCAGATACGATCAACCCCTTATACAGAGCCCCCATAATGCTTTTCCCTTTGCCCAATCGGATAAATATGACACCAAGGATAGAACAGATAATTGCCAGCGCACCAATCACCAGTGGGAAGAGTAGCGCATTTTCGAAATTATCAAACGTCAATGAACCGAGTAACATTGCGGCTACGGCCGTGACCGCATAAGTTTCAAATAAATCAGCTGCCATACCCGCACAATCGCCAACGTTATCTCCCACGTTATCAGCAATCACAGCTGGATTGCGTGGATCATCCTCGGGAATACCCGCCTCTACTTTACCCACTAAATCCGCGCCCACATCTGCTGCTTTGGTATAGATACCGCCGCCGAGCCGGGCAAAAATTGAGATTAAACTACCACCAAAACCAAGACCAACTAAAGCAGACACGTCTTTGGTAATGGCATAATAACCAGCGACACCCAATAACCCTAAACCAACCACGAGTAAACCAGTGACGGCACCACCGCGTGCGGCGATGGCTAATGCCGCGCCAAGCCCCGATCGAGCTGCTTCAGCAGTGCGCACATTGGCGCGGACAGAAATATTCATGCCAATATAGCCAGCAACAGCCGAAAGAATTGCACCAATTACGAAACCAATACCAGTTTGGATGTCCAGGAGCCACCAGAGTAAACCAAAAATAAACACCGCAATAACAGCAACCGTGCGATATTGACGGTTGAGATACGCACGTGCGCCCTGCTGAATAGCCAGCGCAATTTCTTGCATGGTTTCATTACCTGCGGGCTTGCGTAAGATCCAACGAACTAACCAGAGGCCATAAAGAATAGCGGCAATAGCGGCGGCCAGAGAGATATAGAGTGCGTTTGACATACTAAATAGTAAGTATGATTAATTATTATTCTTTTGGTTCATCAGCCGGGGTTTCGGGTTCCGCGGGGACTGCTTCCGATGCGGCGGCTTCAGCCTCCGTCACTGCCTCTGGAGCCGCGGCGGGGGCATCAGCGACCGATTCTGCGCTCGCGTCAGCTGTTCCCTCGGCTGCTTCTGGTCTCTTGGGACGCTCACCTGACTCAGAAACAATATCAATCTTCCAGCCAGTCAGCTTCGCTGACAATCGGACATTCTGGCCAGATTTACCGATGGCTAAAGATAACTGATCTTCTTTTACTTCCGCTTTAGCGGTTTTTTCCTCGAGATTCGTTTGAACACTTAATACCTTAGCGGGGGAAAGGGCATTCGAAATAAATTTCACCGCGTCATCATCCCATTCAATAATATCAATTTTTTCACCACCAATTTCGGAAATAATAGTCTGCACGCGGGAACCGCGCTGGCCAACGCAGGAGCCGACCGGATCAATATTTTTCTGATCGGTCCAAACGGCAATCTTAGTCCGGGATCCCGCTTCACGGGCAATTGATTTTATCTCCACTGAACCATTGCCAATCTCAGGGACTTCCAAACTGAACAGTTTGCGCACCAATTCGGGATGAGCGCGGGACAACAGAATTTCCGGTCCTTTCGGTGTAGTACTCACGGAAACAACGTAGAATTTTAGACGCTGCCCCGGCGTATAACGCTCGTGGGGCACCTGCTCCGCCGGAGGCACGATAGCAGTAGCCTGACCCAGGTCAATTAAAACGACCCGACCCTCGACGCGCTGCACGGTGCCATTAATCACTTCCCCTTCCTTATCTTTGTACTCACGGAAAATCATATCTCGCTCAGCTTCACGCAGGCGCTGAATAATAACTTGTTTAGCTGTTTGTGCAGCCATACGGCCATAGGCAGCCGGGGGGAATAGTTCAGTTTTAATCTCGTCACCGAGTGCTGCACCTGATGTGATCGCCTGTGCCTCAGTCAAGGTAATCTCGGTTTTTGGATTAAACCGCTCAAATTCTTCGGTAGCCTCCTCTGTTACCGGGGTAACGGGAGCGACGGGCGTCACCGCATCGGACGATTCCGCTGCGGCTGCCTCGGCGGCCGCTTGGCGTTCCGCTAATAATTTTTCTGTAAGCTCCTTTTTCTCGTCCGTCACGACAGTCTTCACATCAAAGACGCGCGCTGAGCCGTCTTCCATATTGAATGTAACTTTGATATTCTGGTTCTTTTCACCAAAATCTTTTCGATAGGCCACGGCTAAAGCCGCCTCAATCGTTTCGATAACCGAATCAAGCGAAATATGCTTCTCTTCGCAAATAATTTTTGCTGCTTCTAATATCTCTTGTGCTTGTGATTTCATACGCGCCACGATAATTTAGTACTAAAAAAACCAGTTATCATCATGATAACTAGTTATGCCATGAGTATAGACCAGCGAGAACCAGCCGTCAAGCCTCACTCGAGCGGCATATGTCGATAATAGGTCAGGGGGCCATCGGGACGCACGATCGCCAGATCAAAGCGATATCGATTCGTCCACTGTACATTGGAGACGTATAGGCTGATGCTCGCAGCTAACCGCTCCTGTTGTAACGGATGGAGGACTGGGAATCGCCCCAACCAATCTACCGATCGAGTTTTTACTTCAATAAATACCAATTCGTGAGCGCGGCAATCATAACTTATGATATCAATCTCACCATAACGGCAATGCCATTGCCGCGCCAATATCACATGTTGATTCCTGGCGAGATACTGCGCCACACGCGCCTCTCCTTGATTGCCAATTTTTTTCTGATACGACATATCTTCCACACACTCAATTAGCGTGGGGAAGGTTTACTGACGTATAGATCTGAGACTAGGCGTGCCGCTCGAAAACTAAGCCAAAATGATACGGCCCCGCCTCGATTTCACGGCGAAATTGAAAATGATGCTTCTCCAATAATGTCATAACCGCCTCCGGCTCGATTCGATGAGTAGCGGGCGGGCCAAACTGCATATTGCTCTTTCGCCAATCAACGACAACTACGGTACTTCCCGGCTTGCCGATACGTTCAATTTCATTAATGATATTGTCTTGAGCTTTTGATTGTGACAGCAGCTGCACGAGGAGCGTCATGTCTATCGAATGATCATGAATTTTTTGTGCTCCACCCACGCGCTCGGCATCTGACCAAACGGTGGTGAGATTCGCCAAACCAAACATTTTTGCTTTGCTTCTCAGCGCGGAGAGGGCGTCCTTCAATATGTCGACAGAATACACATGTCCCGCATCGCCAACGATGCGCGCCGCCGCAATGGAAAAATATCCGCCGCCGCACCCAATATCGGCCACGTGCTTCCCGGCAACTAATCCTGCCTTGGCTAAAATATTTTCCGGATGGAGAAAGGTAGAGCTTGAATGTGTAAAGCCAGTCATAAGAGTGTACTCATAGTATAGCACAAGTGCTTTATCCCCGCTGTACTATTGCCCGGATCGGCGCGTACGATCGCCGATGAATCGGAGACGCGCCATGCTGACGGAGTGCTCGCTGGTGCCATGCCGTGCCATACCCTTTGTGCTGAGCAAAACGGTAGAGTGGATAACGCCGATCATAGTGCACCATCATTCGATCGCGAAAAACTTTTGCCAGAATTGATGCAGCGGCAATGGACATAATCTGAGCATCACCATCTATAATGGAATGGACGGGAATGTTCAGCGCGATCTTGAGCGTGCCATCAACTAAAGCAACATGCGGTAATTTCGGCAACAACTCCAGGGCATGGGCGATGACGCGTATATTCGCTTCGCCCACGCCGACTCGATCTATCTCTGCCGAACTGATTGAGCAAATTTGATAGGCGAGCGCCTGCCCACAAATCTCATCACATAATTGTTCTCGATGTCGAGGAGACAATAGTTTTGAATCACGCAATCCGGGTAACGAATTGTTTGCCGGCAGAATAACCGCCGCAGCCACAATCGGTCCAGCCCAGGCGCCGCGCCCCGCTTCATCCGCGCCGGCAATCAACCGGTACCCCTTCCGACGATATTCATTTTCAATCTTTTGATTTGGATATTGCATAACCACAGTATATACCTTAATCAACAATTTCCTAATAACAAAAAAGTGCGCCGGGTGAGGCGCGCCGATAAGGGGAAAGAGTGATAAGAAAAAAACCCGAAGGTGTGTTCTTATGGAATTGAAAAGGAGGTGTAGCGCACCAATAATATATTGTTTTATATGCGACACCTCCCTGATGGGAGTGTCGTGAGCGTTAACCGCTCGTATGTAGGTCGGATGCACCGACGCACATATGAGCAGTTAATGCCACATATGAAACTCCCATTATGTTGCCTTTTGCGTTGGATTTTTCAAAAAGCGAATTTCTCTACCTTCTTGTGGTGTTCTCTCTGCTATTTTTTTGTTTTGCGCAAAGAGTTACCTTTTTGTTTTGTTTCGTTTTTTGTTCGCGATGTCCAACTGCATCGCTCCAAAAGTAGAGAAAGCATACAACCGAACTCATTCGGGCATATCGCTTCCGCTACCTTACTGTGGATAAGTTTTCAAATTTCGTATGCGACCAGTATATCATAATAAAAGACCAATGTCAATAGTTTCTTTTGGCTAATATTAAATAAAAATAAAAAATGGTTTAAATTAAACCATTACTACTAATATTTTTTCGTTTACTTCAAGCGGCTTTGGACAAACTCCCAGACTTGCCGATATTCGGCTTCAGGCGTCAGATCAGTCGTGTCTAAAAACAAATCGTAATGCGCGGGAGAAAAAATATCCAAATGATAATACTTTTGGTAGCGCAATTGATCGCTGGCAAGCCGTGCGCGAACCGCATTCTCTACCGCAACGTAATCCGTGAGATTTACACCCTCATTCCGATCCTGCGCTCCCTGCCGTATTGCGTCCCAGATGCGCTGGCTGCCGACCTCCACTGATACGTCAAGGAATATCTTAATCGCGTGGGGAATAAAATGGAATGCGGTGCGACTTTCAATAATAAAGTCATCCTTCGTTTTACCTAATTCCGTCAGATACTCATCAAACTCCGTGTCGCCCTCAGGATGGGACTCGCTCCAAGCGTTAAATTCCTGAAGGGTCATCCCTTTCCGTCGCGCCATCTCGCGCCGCATGCCGCCGATGTAGATGCGCTCATAGCCAAGCGCCGCCGCGAGCCTGGTCGCGACGGTGCTTTTGCCTGAGCCTGGTTTGCCGTTCAAACTAATAATCATTGATCGGGCGTTGACGATTGAAGCGATGATTACCGCCATGGGAACCATGAGACGGACGATTAAAGGGACGTCGTGGACGATCCTGCACGCCCTCGGGGTCAGTCGATGGAGCGGATTGATCAAAAACTTTATGAGACAATTCCACGCGACCTTTTTCTTTGTCTACCCCCATCACCTTCACCTTGAGTGGGTCGCCAACTTTTACGACATCGGAGACGCGATTGATTCGCTGATTTCTAAATTGTGAAATGTGAACCATGCCGTCTTTGCCAGGAAGCACTTCGACGATAGCGCCGATCTCACTTCCGGTATTACGATCCGTAACGATGCGGGTGACGACGCCATCGTATACCTCGCCGACAGTTAAGTCGTGGGTAAGATTCTTGATCCAATCAATTGCCTTTTTAGACATATCGGCATTTGTCGAGGTCACCATGATCAAACCGGTGTCCTCAATATCAATCTGCAATACATCCTCACCACCGCATTCCTCAATAATCTTATTGATTGTTTCACCGCCTTTACCGATGACTTCACGGATTTTTTCAGGATCAATCTGCACTGCGGTAATGCGCGGTGCGTATTGAGACATTTCGGTACGAGGCGCGGGTATAATTTGCGTCATTCGTTCCAAAATTGCCAAGCGAGCTTTTAAGGCGGCGGCGAGCGTATCACCGATCACCGCGAAATCAATGCCGTGCAATTTCACATCAAGCTGAATAGCGGTAATACCCGTGCTGGTACCCGCAACTTTGAAATCCATATCACCATCATGATCCTCCACGCCTTGAATATCAGTCAGCAACCGGTAATTGGATGAATTATCCGGATCAGTAATTAAGCCAATAGCAACGCCTGCAACCGGCGCGAGAATCGGCACGCCTGCATCCATCAAAGCAAGCGATGATCCACAAGCGGACGCCTGGGATGAAGAACCATTTGACGAGAGCACCTCAGATACAACACGAATGGTGTAGGGGAATGATTCTTTTGACGGGAGCACAGGCTCAAGCGCCTTCTCAGCGAGAGCCCCATGACCGATCTCTCGGCGGCCAGGGGAGCGAACTGGTTTTGCTTCGCCCACCGAAAAGCCAGGGAAATTATAATGATGCATATAGCGCTTCTTGCCGCTCTCTTCCATGGTGTCGAGCACTTGCTCATCTCCGGGAGAACCCAGGGTGACAATGGAGAGTACCTGCGTTTCACCACGATTAAATAGTCCGGAGCCATGGGTGCGAGGCAGTAGGCCCACTTCACACCACACTTCACGAAGTTCATCGATTGACCGGCCATCAACGCGCTTGCCTGTCTCAAGCACCAAACGCCGCACTTCCCGATAATACGCTTCATCAATAAGCCCAATGCCCTTGGCACGGTGTTCTTTCGACACTGCATTATCGGCCTTGAGCATGGCATCGAGCTCGGTTTTGACCGCTTCCAATGCAGCGGCGTGTTCTTGTTTGCCACGTATCTGGAATACGGCTGGTAATTTTTCCTGGAGGAACGCGTTTACTTTTGTTTCCACGGCCTGCCAGGTCTGCTGTTCTTCAGGCGCAGCGGGAGTGCCAATCACTGACATTTTAGTCCGACCAACTTTTGCTTGGATTTCCCGGATAAATGTCACGATGCCACTGCTTTGTTTAAAACCAAATTCCATGGCCTGCAACATGACATCTTCCGGAATCTGTGCGCCACCCGCTTCGATCATCACTACTTTTTTGTCAGTGCCAACGACCACTAAATCCAAATCGCTTTTCTCGCGTTGTTCATATGATGGATTCAAAATCCATTCACCATTCACCCGGCCAACCCGTGAGCCAGCCACCGGACCATGCCAGGGGATATCAGAAACGGACAAAGCAGCTGACGCGGCAATGAGCGAAACAACATCCGCGTCATTCTCTTGGTCAACTGATAGTACGGTCACCACGACCTGAATATCATTCCGAATTGATTCGTCGAAGAGTGGGCGAATCGAACGATCCACCATACGCGCGGTGAGCACTGCTTCATCAGTCGGACGGCCTTCGCGCTTGATGAAGCGGGAGCCTTTAATTTTCCCGGCCGCATACAGGCGCTCTTCATAATCCACCATCAGCGGAAAATAATCGATGCCATCGCGGATGGTATCACTTAATACTGCCGTAGCGAGGACAACCGTACCGCCATATTGAACGGTACAGGAGCCATTGGTCTGTCCGGCAAGTTTGCCGAACTCAAATGTCATTTCTTTACCGGCTACCGTCGTGGTAAACCGTTGGGGAGTAGGAACCATAGTTCTTTCCTTTCGTAACTACCGCATCAGAGTCTGCACTATGGATACGAGCTCATAAACTTGTGCTCCGGAGTACATCGAATCCTGATGTACTGCGGTGAATAAGCCTACGAAACGTCGCACCTGCATGTGCTCCATCTCAATGTAGTAGATATATTAATTATCAAATAAATTTTATCGACCGATAAATCGGCGACGAGGTGCAATTAAATATTTCTTTTTGTCTTCACTTAAATCATGAAATTCGTCAGTGACGGCGCGAAGATTTGATGAGGCGGATTCGCCAAATGCGATCACCTCGACAAAGACGCCAAGGTTTTTCAGATAATTTATCAACGGTACGAAGTCGCCATCACCGGTTACCAGCACCACAACGTCCAGTTTCGGCGCCAATCGAACCGCGTCGATAGCCACACCAATATCCCAATCGCCTTTTTTGTTGCCACCGTGGAATATCTGCAGCTCTTTCATTTTTACTTCAAAGCCTTGGTTGTCCAGCGCTTCAAAAAATTTCTGTTCATCAACGTTGTCCGCCTTGATGACGTAGGCAATCGCCCGGATCAGCTCTCGGTCAGCCACCGCCGTATCAAGCACGGCGCCAAAATTAACCTTTGCCCCGTACAAATTCTTTGCGGAGTAATAGAGGTTTTGAACGTCGACGAAAACACCGACGCGTTGAGCTTTAAGTTTCATTACTTCTTCTTAAGTTTCAGCTTAACTGACAAGTCTTCGAAACTTTTCGCATTCTCCTTCTCGAGATATCGCAGGAGACGACGACGCTGTCCTACTTTGCGCAGGAGACCACGACGTGAAGAGAAGTCTTTCTTGTGATCCTTAAGGTGGCCAGTCAAGCGCTTAATCTCTTCCGAGAGTATTGCAATTTGGACCTCGGCGGAGCCAGTGTCCTTCTCATGCACTTTATACTTCTCGATTATCTTATCCTTTTCCTTTTTGGTTAGCATAATTGTTCCTTTCAGGCGAATCCGAGTAAAAGGGGCTAACCATCGACCCAAAACCCAGTATTCGTCTTCATAAATTAAGTACCCATAGTATACGAAATAGACCCACCCTGTCAACCCCGCTAGAAACGACATTGAAAATGAGTCCTTCCGTTTCTGATGGAGTCAGTCAAAGCTTAAGCCACCAAAACGCAGGGGATGATTGCGAATTTTGACTCCATGCCTAATGTGTCGTAAAATGACGCCACACTATGACCAACGAGTGCTTCACCATGATGAATCAATATCTAGACGTTGTTCGGCAAGACGGCTCAATCCAGGCTGCAAAAAATTACCAAGCCTACCTCCGTAAATTTTTTACCATGACCCAGTGTCAAACGATTAATGGCATCACGGCCGAACATGTACAAACATTTCGCAACCAGCTCCAACAAACGAGAACCAGCCGAGCCGAATTAATGCGTACATCGACAATCAACTATCACCTCATTGCACTGCGTTCATTTATCCGGTACTGTCACGAGCAGGGGATGACCCAACTCACTGAAACGGCTATTCCTCTGCTGCCCGCGGCTCGGCATGCCCGCCCCTCTATTACCCACTATGACCTAAGTCAGTTTCGCGAAGCGCCACTCACCGCCACAAATGCAGAAATCATCCAGCGTCGAGATAAAGCCTTGATTGAATTATTACTCACCACGGGGTTAAAGGTTTCCGAAATTGCTTCACTCAAACGCACCGATGTGCAATCAGGAAAAAATATTCTTGCGATCCGCGGTCTCCGCGACACTGTCCGTACCCTCAACCTTACGAAACAAACTCACCATTGGTTGCGCCAATATCTTCAGATGCGGCGCGACGACGCAACCGCACTCTTTGTTCGTCATGACAAAGCGCAAAAAACTACCCCAAACGCGCTGACGGCACGGAGTATCCAACGTATTATCAAGCGCTATGCGCTCTCCTCAGGTTTAGGCAGGGACGTCACGCCAGAATCACTACGTCAGCAATACGCTAAAATCTTGGCGGCCAATGGTGAAACTATTCAAGAGATCAAAAAACGTTTGGGCCACGCGTCAAGTACTACCACTAAGCGATATACAAAATAATTAATACGCATGCCCCTGTAGTTCAACGGACAGAACAAGAGCCTTCTAAGCTCTGGATGCAGGTTCGACTCCTGCCGGGGGTACCACTCACACGACACAGCTATGAATACCCAGCGCGAGTTACTCCTCACCTTTTGCACGAAAACCGTCGAAGCACTCAATCAAGAGCTTGGCGTCAAATCTGACCAGGGTTTGAACGATACTGAAGTTGCCGAACGCCAAAAAAAATTTGGCGCCAATGAAATGCACCCTCATCAAATAGGCATCGGGAGTGTGTTTGCTCGCCAATTCAAATCAGCCTTTATTTATCTGCTTTTAATCGCGGCGGCGATTGTTATTGTGGCCGGAGAAACGCTCGATGGTATTATTATAATAATTTTTGTGCTAATTAATGCTACGCTCGGATTTGTTCAGGAATACCGCTCTGAACGGGCGCTCAAATTATTACAACAATATGTTAAAACAGAAACGTCGGTCAGGCGACATGGTGAACTGCATCGGATTGACGCACGCGAATTAGTCCCCGGAGATATTGTTATAATCCAAACTGGCGATTCAGTCCCGGCCGACGTACGTTTACTCAAGGTATCGGGGTTACTGGTTAATGAAACCGCGCTGACTGGTGAATCAGTGGCCGTGGATAAAGATGCCGATGCTCTTGAAGCGCAGCCAGCTGATCTCTATGCCGCACGTAATCTCTGCTTCTCTGGTACGTCCGTTGTTCAAGGAGAAGCCGAAGGAATCGTCATCGCAACCGGTCTCCAAACCGCCATCGGAAATATTACCCAGCTCACCACCGAGGCCGTCAAAGAAAGTAACTTCGCCAAAGGCATTGGCCGTTTTAGCAAATTCATTTTGCAAATGATCCTGATTACACTGGTTTTTGTCTTTGTGGCAAATCGTTTAATCAAAGGGTCTGAAGTAAGCCTCATCGAGCAACTGGTATTCTCGCTGGCTCTCGCAGTCAGCGTGATTCCCGAAGCACTGCCGGTTGTTTCGACCGTTTCATTAAGTCGTGGCGCCGTAGAATTAGCCAAGCGCAAAGTGGTGGTAAAACGATTAACCTCAATCGAAGATATCGGTGGTATCGATGTATTGTGCTCCGATAAAACAGGAACGCTCACAGAAAATAAATTATCTCTCACCCACTACTGGCCGCAGGAGAGTGAACAAACGCTCCTCTTTGGCAACCTAGCGGCGCAGCAGGATGAAGAAAAGCACGAACCCTTTGACGCGGCACTATGGGAAGCTGCGCCCGACGACGTTCGCCGGCAGATTGACCGCTACACTCGTATCACTGAATTTCCTTTTGACCCGGTACGACGACTCAATGGGGTCGTGGTACAAAACGGAGTGAAGACATTCAGTATCATTCGCGGCGCACCAGACGAAATCCTCAAACGCTGCACCACGCTTGATGCCGGCACACAAGCAGCAGCTGCCAAGTGGCTCCGCGAACGCGGCCACGCCGGTGAACGAGTATTAGCAATCGCCACAGGCCCTGCTGCGCAGGAAATATTGCCCGATACCCCCTATGAGCTGATTGGCATTATGTCATTCGTCGACCCCATCAAAGAATCAACCTTTCGTGCTGTGACCAAAGCGCGCGCACTCGGCGTGTCTATGAAAATCATTACCGGCGATGCGGCAGAAGTAGCCGGGGCCGTTGCTCAGCAAATTAAACTCACCGCACACCCCGATCATGTCATGAGCGGTTCCGATTTTGAAAAACTATCACTAATGGAGCGACGACAAGCTGTAGAAAATTTTTCGGTGTTTGCCCGCGTCAACCCTGAACAAAAATTTGCCATTATCGATACACTCCAATCGCATCATAATGTTGGTTTCTTGGGCGAGGGGATTAATGACGCACCGGCCCTTAAACGTGCTGGTGTTTCGTTGGTGGTCCAGAGCGCGGCCAGCATTGCCCGAGAAGCGGCCGACATTATTCTCCTCCAAAAAAACCTTGAAGTCATCATCGATGGGATCGAATACGGGCGCACGGTTTTTGCGAATACCATCAAATATCTCAAAGCCACCCTGGCGTCAAACTTTGGGAACTTCTACGCCATTGCCTTGGGATCGCTATTTATCAGCTACTTGCCAATGCTTCCTCTGCAAATATTATTAGTAAATCTTCTGTCAGACTTTCCCATGATTTCCATTGCCACTGATAACGTAAAAAAATCTGAAGTGACGCGGCCTCAGCGCTACAATGTTCGCGAAATCGTTTATATTGCCACGGTCCTTGGCGTGGTTAGCACCGTCTTTGACTTCATGTTCTTTGGGTTCTTTTTTCGCGAAGCTCCGGCTGTACTCCAAACCAATTGGTTTATGGGGAGCATTTTGACTGAACTCGTTTTTCTCTTTTCGATCCGCACCAGTCTGCCATTCTACAAAGCTGCCAAACCATCACGGTATATACTATTCTTAACCGGCGCGGCAGTTGTACTGACAGTTTTGATTCCCTACTTACCGTTTGGTCAATCAGTATTTAAATTTGCTCCTCCGAGCATCGGTCATCTAGCGATTATTTTTGGCCTGGTTATTGCATATTTCGCCTGCAGTGAAATAGTAAAAAATATGTTCTACAAATTGGCAACCCCTCACACAACGTCCTCACACTCCCATGCAACTCAATAAAAAAATTATCGTTATTACCGGAGCCAGCAAAGGTCTGGGAAGTGCATTAGCGGAAGCCGCGCTCCGTGAAGGCGCCCGTGTCGTTCGCTCTGCACGCGTGCTTCCCCGTGGCAGTTCACGATATACCCCAAACGAAATATGGATCCGCGCTGATGTCACCAAACCGGCTGACATGGACCGACTGGCGAAATCAGCAATTAAACATTTTGGCACTATTGATATTTGGATTAATAACGCTGGCGTTCGTATCCCGCATGGACCGATCGAAAAAATCAACATCCCCCGCATGCATCGCATGATGGAGGTTAATCTCTTTGGCATGCTCTATGGCTCTCGCACAGCGCTCAACCATATGAAACGCCGCCGACAGGGAACTATTATTAATATACTTTCCACGAGTGCACTGACCGGCAGAGCCAATTCTGCTGCTTATTGTGCAAGTAAATACGCGGCAACCGGATTTACCAAATCACTCCGGCTCGAAGCAGCGCCAAAAAAAATTTCGGTGATCGGCGTCTACCCGGGTGGCATGCGCACGAATTTCTTCGATGAACAACGGCCGGCTGACTACGACAAATACATGAATCCGGCGTATGTAGCCGAACGCATCATCGCCAACCTCAAACGATCCTCCCCGCGAGAAGAGCTTATTATCAAACGAACATAACGCATGCATATTCCTGATGGATTCATTAATAATAACATCACCGGTCCGGCACTAGGATCAGCGGGTGCATTTGCCGCCGTAGCATTTCACAAAATATATCGAGAAGTAATGCAACGAGTTGCGGTGGCGCATAAGCAGCTGGCCACAATACCGGCGACCTCAGCTGAAATAACGACACGCCAAACTGCGGTCTCGAAATCGGGAAAGCGACAGCTGTGGCAGATGGCGACTGTCGGCAGTTTTATTTTTTTGATACAGCTTATTGACGTACCGCTCATCAATGGGACGCCGGGTCACCTCCTCGGCGGAGCGCTTGCCGCTTTCATACTCGGTCCCTGGGCAGCGATGGTTACCATGGCAATCGTATTATCGATTCAGGCGATCATACTCGGCGATGGCGGCACGATTGCGCTTGGTATTAATTTTCTCACTATGGGCGTCATAGCTATTTGGACTGCCTGGGGAATGAGCTCTATGATAAAGAAAAAAACTCATGCCATACTCGGCCTAAGCACGGCGCTATCGGTCATAATCACTGCGCTGGTGACGGCTACCATTATGCAATTTGACACTTCCCGGTTTGGCGGAAACGTTCAGTCATTTATACTCACACACTGCGTTATCGGTATCGCGGAGGCGGGCGTCACGATAGTACTCATCCGCTGGTGGCAATCTCAAAAACAATCAATCGCGATCGCTGATATAAAAAAATAGGCGGCCAGCTGACCGGTTTGATACGAGGGCTTGGCGTGTCGCCAGGTCTGATTGATTACATTACAGAAATTGAATAATCAAGTTGGTAGCGAAGAAAGCGACTCCACCCAATAAGTGCACGATAATCGGCAAGGCAATTCGCCGGTAACGCTCCATTATGTATCCAAGAAATAAACCAAAGCTGAAGGTGACGAGCATCATCATCCAGCCGTATTGTAAATGTGAAATCGAATATAGAAATGACGAAATAACAACCGCCACCCACGGCCGCGGTATCCAATGTCGAATCTGCGCCCAAACATACCCTCGAAAAATATATTCCTGAAGCGGAATGCTGAGAAGCACATAGAAGAGCATGGTAAATAGGAACAACGGTTGATGTGCGGCACCGGTCCAAGGTGAAATGTCAAAATATCGACTGACGGTACCGGCCAAACCAAATAAAACACCGAGGACGCCCGCAGTGGTCAACATGGTAATAATCCCAAGTATGGTAAGGTCGAGAGTACGAATGCCGAGTAGCTGGCGAATCGAACGATCGTCTTGCAGCGAATAAAAACACCACAAGCTGCCGTAGGCAATTAATAAATTGCTAATCATGCTAACCCCAAATCGAGAATCGTGATAGAGCGGATAAAATACAAAAAAGAGTACGGCAGCACCAATAATCAGTAATAAAAATCGTATGGCACGGATATGCATATCTCTATCATACCCCAAAATTGCCTAGTCTTCTAGAGGCATTCTTGATTTTACCGATACACTACACTATACTAATTCAATCTCACTCATGTTGACGCGCGCCGTTAGCTCAGTTGGTACCCCTTGTCCGGCAGAGCCGGACCGGGGCCCCGGCCCGTAAGGGCCAGGGGGAGCAGATCATATTTCATATGCACTTTCTCTACATATTACGCAGCAAAGTTGACCACAACCTGTACATCGGCATTGCTGAAGATGTTGAAAAAAGAATTGCACAGCACAATGCCGGTCGAGTACGATCTACAAAAAGTAGAAGACCATTACAGCTCGTGTACCAACAATCATTTCCAACTCGCCAAGAGGCTGCTAAACAGGAATGGTTACTCAAACATACGCCCGGTGCCGGTAAGCAAAAACAACGACTCGTTGAAAATTATCGACAATCTATGCGCCGTTAGCTCAGTTGGTAGAGCAGATCCCTCTTAAGGATACGGTCGGGGGTTCGAATCCCTCACGGCGCAAAGCCTGAATCAGGCCATATCAAAAACCCCTGCTCAAAATGTCCGCCGCAAAACTTCGGCCGACTCCGCGGGGGTTTTTGCTACCCAAAAAGAAAACCGCCGGTAGAAAGCCACCAGCGGTTAGATTCAAATGTATTCTCCTATAAAGATCAATGTTGTAACTGTTCGTCATGCAAGACCAGACGCGGTCGTGTTTCGACGATAAGTTCGCCCCCCTCCGGCTCCCAGCCTTCATTGTAGGTACGGCCAGCTGGTGGAACAAAACCAGTATCTTTGAGACACCGGTCAATCGTCTCAGGACGAGCGCTCTTCCCATCAGGAAGACGTGGAAAATGCGCGCACGCGCCGGTAACCCGCCGTGTACCATTGCCATTGTGACCATTACCGTTAGCAGTATGATCAAATTGCTGGCGCACCACGATCCGATGCAAACATTCGATAATGACGAACTCCAGCGCTAATCGGCGAAGTTCATGCGTGTCTTCTGGAATGGACTCCAGAATCGACGCGGGGAGGTGAATGTTCAGATCCAATAGTGACCCCCTCAATTCATACTCCATACAGCCAAGGCGCCTCACATGAAACACGATATCCATGTCAGGCCAGGGACTGCCATTGGGCAAAAAGGTGATAGACTGAATCCCCAGATCCTGCACCAGTGATAGCTGATGCACATCAACGCGATCGCGTCCGTTTTTCCGAATCAGCCGAGCCGGTTCAGTGCGGATCTGCTCGCGGTGGCGACGCATGACCGGCGCAATCTCCGGTAATCCATGCTGAAACCAACGGCACCATTCACCCGCTTTCTCACGAGCGATCTGCCATCGCTGATTGTAGGATGCCATATATGCGGTCATGGCCGTCAATTGGCGATCCTCTACTACCCAGATGGGGTGCGCCGAATTGAATGGCGTCCGCTCATGATCAGCCACGGTTTTTCCTTCTGCCTTGAGCAATTGCTTGATGTTGCTCACCGACATCATGTTGAACTGTGGGCTGCCCACACCAACGACCTGGAAGACAAACCAAAGCCACTCGACTGCTGCGACGTCCCCATCAGCCGCCAATTGGATAAGATTGGTGATCCAAGCTTTATAGAGGTGCTCCACGCAGTGACAGGAATCCTGAATCAGCCATAACAATCTTGGTTGGGCCGACTCAGGGATGCTTTTGAAACCGCGTAATCCGCACCGCAATGTCTTCCGCAACTGTTCATTGCAGGCGGGAAACGCCATGCGACAAAACATCTGCGTATTAGCTGGACTAGAGCTGATATGGAGTAACAATCGAATCAGTAAATGGACACGAACCAGCTCAAACGGGGCTGGCATGATATCAATCTCCCGCGTGACCAATTCATCGACGATCATCATTTCACCCCGCTCAATGCACGAGATGATAATAGCGTCAGCCAATGCTTTAAACCGAGGCGAATCGGTACTCACCGAATATATATGCCCCGAAGCGACTGCCTCGATTACGACACGAAGTGCCTGCCGCCGGCCCGCAGCATCATGCTCCGGTCGAAAAAGGAAATTCACCACTTTGTTGATTCGCCGATCAGACTGATCACGAAAAATCTGAGTAAGCCACCCATCCAGATTAGGAATTTGGACACCAGCTGCTGTTCCCACACGAAACTCCTTCCTGTTTTCTATTGTTAACGTTTATTCTCAATGAACGATATCCCACCTTAGCAATCTTTTTTTCATATTGTCAAGGCTGCAGGGATAGAGTAGGGTACTAAGTAGCTATGCATTCACTCGCCGCGCTGACGCGCAATACTCAATTGACCTTTCTCGCTGCTTTTCGGCGTGATTTCCCCCATGCGGAAATCTTTGTAGTGGGCGGCATTGTCCGGGATGCCCTCATCGGTCGGTCGTCAAAAGACTACGATCTCGTGATCCGCAATGTGCCTGCCAAAAAACTACACGCCTGGCTCCAGCGCCATGGCCATGTCGATCTGGTAGGACGATCATTTGGCGTATTTAAATTTTTACCCAAAGGTAACACACTGACGGAACCGATTGATATCGCCTTACCACGCACTGAACATGCCTGGGGGACTGGCGGCTATCGCGACGTTGAAATCCAGTCCAACCCAATCCTACCGATTGAAGATGACTTGGCGCGACGCGACTTCACCATCAACGCGCTTGCCTATGATGTGATCACCAAAACATTGATTGACCCCTACAACGGTCAACCGGATATTCAGAAAAAAATTATCCGAACCGTTGGCGCCCCGTCGAAACGTTTTGGCGAAGATTATTCTCGGCTGTTGCGAGGGTTGCGCTTCAGCGCCCAATTAGGATTCACCATTGAACCGAAAACCTGGCGCGCACTAAAAACATCAATGCGGCATATCAATAAAAAGCTTAACGGCGAATATGTGGTGCCCCGGGAAACCATTGCCAGCGAAATGAAAAAAACGTTCGTGAGTATTCCGGCGATAGCGTTTGACCTGTATGACCAATCGGGTGCCATTAAAGAACTGATGCCCGAATTGCTCCCGATGAAGCGCTGCCCCCAACCAAAACAATTCCACTCTGAAGGCGATGTCTGGAAACACACGCGACTGTGTTTATCTAATCTGATGGCGCCTGCTTTTTCCAAAAAATTTCCCGGAACACCACTGACGGCCGAGCTTGTCTTCGCCGTACTTTGGCATGACATCGGCAAGCCAGCCACTCTGAAACGCAGTGATCGGTTGCGGTTCAATAACCATGATATCGTGGGAGCTCGCATGGCACGCGCCATCATGGATCGCTTACGGCTTTCAAGCGCCGGAGTTAACACCGCTCATATCGAATGGCTGATCAGCCGGCATATGATCGTGGCCAGCACCAAATATTCACCCATGAAAAAGACAACGATTGAAAAATATTTCTACCACGAGCAAAATCCGGGAGAACAATTGCGTAAGTTGAGCTATGTGGACATCCTCTCCACCCTCGCCGCCCGCACCGGCAAGCCGAATCTGACTGACTACCGTGCACTGGAGCGTCAAATCATGAGCATCAAACCCCGCCGCGGTAATCGACTGGCGCCAGACTTGCTCTCCGGCAATGACATCATGCGCGCTCTGCATCTTCGGCCGGGCCCGCGCATTGGAAAAATCAAATCAAAGCTCCGCGAAGCGCAATTGCGCGGCACGATCAAAACTAAATCCCAAGCACGGGCATATCTCACCAAACTCTCATGACCACCTATACCGCAACGACCTCGGATGCAGCAAAACGACTGGACGTGTTCCTTCACGAGCAGCTGCCTGATTTGACGCGATCGCAAATCCAGAAGCGGATAAAGGTCGGCTTAGTTTCAATCAATGGTAAATCACCCGCGGTCCACCAATTCCTTAAGGCAGGTGATGTTATTGCAATGATTGACACCATGCCCGAGGCTCCAATGGTATTGCCAAATACGGCACGGGCAAAAACCCTGCCCGCAATTCCCATACTGGCAGATACGCATAAGTATGTCGTCATCAATAAACCCGCCGGTGTCCTGGTGCACCCAGCCGCCGTCACTGACGAACCCACGCTGGTGGATTGGTTTGTGCAGCACAATCCTCAGAGTGCTAAGGTGGGCGAAGATCCGATGCGGCCGGGGATTGTCCATCGCCTGGATCGTGACGTGTCTGGGCTGATGGTGATCGCCAAGACCCAAGACGTATTCGATGACCTCAAAGAACAATTCAAATCCCACAGCATTGAAAAATGGTACTACGCACTGTGTATCGGCCAACCGCAGAAGGACGAGGGAGAAATTCGATTTAATATTGATCGCAGCACGCGGGCAGGGCATAAAATGGCGGCTGTCCCGGAGCATGAAGCGCGGGGACGTCGGGCAATCACCCGATTTGAAGTAGTCGAACGATTGCCCGGGCACAGCTTACTCAAATTAGACATCCTCACCGGACGCACTCATCAAATCCGCGTGCATCTCAATGCCTTCAATCTGCCGATCGTCGGCGATCAGCTATACCGGCATCCAAAGGCCAAAACGACTATCACGACGAATCGTATCTGCTTGCAGGCGTACCACCTAGTATTTACTGACCAAGCGGGCCATCGACTGACGTTTGACCTCCCTTTAGACCCCACCATTAAGGCCCTGTGTGACAAACTGCGCCGGGGTTGACAGGTCAGAGCAATATCGGTATGCTGGTGATTACTTAAAAAGAACTAATCGCCGTTTTTTTGTATGAAAAAAACTATCGCAGAATTGAACAAGCAGCATCTCAAAACAGACCTGCCGGACCTCAAGCCCGGGCAAACCGTGGCCGTATACCAAAAGATTATTGAAGGAGAGAAAGAGCGTATCCAAAAATTTGAAGGTACCATCTTAGGCCGTAGTGGTGGCAATGGTATCAATGGCACAATCACCGTGCGTAAGATTGCCGAAGGTGTGGGCGTAGAGAAAATATTCCCTATCAATCTCCCCACCATCACCAAAATTGAAGTGCTGAAGACTGCCCGTGTCCGACGAGCCAAACTCTACTACCTCCGCTCCTACAAAAAGAAATTGAAGGAAATTAAGGGCAAAAAATAGGACTCAGGCTGTCCCTTCCTAAATTTACGAGCGGACGTGGCGCAATTTGGTAGACGCGCTAGCTTGAGGTGCTAGTCCCCGTGAGGGGTTGGAGGTTCAAGTCCTCTCGTCCGCACCAATCCATTGCCGAATGATCCTCAAGTCATGCTCGGCCATATCCTTTTTCAATCAGAATATCCCGAGCCTGCCCATTGGCAGGCGAGGAAAAGGAGAGTGTGCGCCAAGGGTGGAGTTGCTTTGCGGAAGCAAAGAAACGTAACCCGCGCCGCACAGTCGACGTGGTGGCTATAGCACAGTGGTTAGTGCGCTGGTCTGTGGCACCAGACACGAGGGTTCGAATCCCTCTAGCCACCCCAAAAAAGGTTTCATCATAGCAATATGGTGGAACTTTTTTTGTATGACACGCTATCGATCTGATGATTTTCGGGCGAACTGAAAAGAAAACCAGAGTACAATACTAATAAATACTCCATACGCGAGCACAAACGACGCTGTATGGTGCCATATGCCAGGCTTATAGATTGGCAATCGTTTCATGAGCAGCACCAAAGGATTTGGCTCATAATAATCAAACGAAAAAACTAAATTACTCGCATAGGCCTCCCCATTGATCAATAATCGGCCGTCGGGATACCAGTCGTGCGGCAACGCAAGCCACGTCAAACCATCGGCATTCGCTTGATCGATAGACAAAATAAACTGTGCATCTTTTGAATGAGCCACCGGCGGTAGAGTCAGGGTAATAGTTTGAGGTCCTGGCTCAGGACTGATGGTGACGACCTGCTCGAGCAAACGCTCACGCTCACCATAGGAACGAACAGAGGCGCGGATATCATGACTAAGGCGCTCATTAATGACGGTAAATTGAATTCTGGCTAAATCTGGTTGAGACGCAATAAAAGCCTGTTCAAGAACAGCCGGAACGCCGGGATCAAATGTAATAGACTGGGCGTGGGCATAGGTAAAAACTGGATTGCCTTCTGTATCATAATATCGTGTCGAAATAACAAAAATTAACACAACCGCTCCCACAGCGCTCGCCAACACGACGGTGAGTAAGATTGGTAACCGATGTTGTTTAGGTAATACGGCAAACATATTATAAGTAATATCGAGGAAGGATATAAAAGAAAAGCGCGCACACATTAATGAGAATAATCCCATTCGTGAGAGATAAGTACAGTGCTCGATGAAACTTTTGCGGCAGCAATTTCTGCAATCCAACCACCAATAGAATAGTTAATGGGGCGATAACCGGGAAGAGGTAGCGCCCATCAATCGGGAAACCAGGCATTATGCCGGTAGTCAAAAGTGATTTGAGAAAAATCAACAATAATAATCCCTCCAGAGCCACGATGAAAATGCATAATAGTAGCATTTGCATCATGTATGATTGAGGTTGCTGACGCCTAGTAACCACAAGATGTACTAACCCAAAAAACCCAAGTCCAGCACTGATGGCAAAAAGTACCTGGTACAGCGAGCCCAAAGCAAATTCATGACAACAACCAAAGGCGGAAAAATAAGTAAGAAACATATAAAAATATCTCAGTACAATGGCGGTAATCATAAGTCCCGCTCCTGCACCACTGACCGTAGCCGAATCAAAATTGCTCAGCCCCGTAATCTGACTTGATCCGATCTGCCCCACTGAATCGGAAAAAAACCACCACCCCGCAATTGCCAGCGTAACCCCAACAATAATTAAAGCATATGCCGCACAGCGCCGAAAATTTCGCTCTCTCATGCACTGAATAAGATAAAAAATCCCCAATGGCACGGCAAATACGATGAATTGAGGCTTGGTCAATACGCCTCCTGCAAAAATTAACCCCAACCATAACGCCTGCTGCCACTGCATCTTTTCCGAGAGATATTTAACCAGGAGATACACCAATAGCGTGCCAAAGGTAATTAATAAATGATCATTGTTCAATCCTGAGGCCGTATACGCCAGTCGGGGCATGAAGCCGATCAATGCCGCAACGGTCAGCGCACCCAGATGACTAGTCAACACACGTCGCGCCAGTTGATAAGCAAAAAATACGGTCAGCAATAAAAAAATAATATTAAACGCTCGCATCGCGTACGACCGAGTTATAATGTCGGCATGATAAAAAAGTAAATAAGGGATTGCCTCCAATGCATAATACAATGGGGGATATCGATATGTGGGATTCTGATAGTTATCCAGGGAGGTGCGCCGATCCAGGCCAGCCAGCGCCGCCAGAGCTTGACCAGATCGCTCCCCGGCATCAAAATCTTGATGCTGCACCAACCCCCGCATCGAAGCGGCCTCTATGATTTCGCTATTTTCTAAAAGCGCATCAGCGGCCCGCATTTCATCCGATTGGGTGAGCGTTGCATCGGTCTGCGGATGAACCCCGACTGCAATCGGGAGCCGCCGCTCCTCGACGAGAAAAGCAGTGTACGCATAATGTTCTATCTCGTCATAATTTTGCCACAGCGGCACGACCATAACGAAAACAAGCTCGTTCACCATAACGGCGAGTAAGAGCAACAAAATCAGTTTGTGGCGAATAAAAAAATTTTTTATCCCGAATGGCATAGGTTGTGCCCTCATTATAGGAGCTTTACCCCAAATAATCCACTGGCTACCACGGGATCAACACCCGACAATATTTACCGAACAACACGAAAAGTGGTAGCGCCAGTTCAATAATGAGGTATAATGGATATACTATGGATGTGCAGAAAACCATTAGTTCTGAGGGGTCACCGGCAGATGCCTGGCGTGGCATTGGGATGATCATCTTCATCTGCGGGCTGGCGTGGTTTGGCTACCACACGCTCTACACTACCTTTGTTGACCGGGACGTCTTTTCTGATTTCCCCACCTATTACTTTTCCGCAACCGCGCTAAGCCAAGGAGTTGATTTTTATGATCAATCAACCATTGCCCAATTAGGGCGGGAAATTCCATACGCGAAAGATATGGGCGCCTACCTGTATCCTCCGGTTCTGCTGGAATTACTCACCCCGTTAACCACGCTGGGCTATCAGCCGGCAAAAATTATTTGGGCATTGATTTCCCTCGTCGCGCTCTTTTTCATTGGGAAAGAGCTGTGGCGCCGGATACGCCCTGAGCAGCGAGATCTATTTTGGGGACTTTCCGGATTTCTGCTCATGTCGTGGCCGATGAAACAAGTGCTAGTACATGGACAATTGGAACTTATCATCCTTTTTCTGATTTTGGTGGCTTTTCGTTGGTCACAGCATAACCATGCCGCCCGAGCGGGGATCGCGCTCGGCATCGCCACTACTTTGAAACTATATCCCGCTTTTTTCTTCCTTTACTTCATATACAAAAAGCAATGGGGATCGCTCTGCTATGGAATCGCCACCATACTTGTGCTGATAGGCATTTCATTTGCCATGCTGCCCGGGGAACGGCTAAATACTTTTACTACTTCGGTCATGCCAAAACTGCTCCGCGGAGAAGCCAGCCAGCAAACAGTGGGGGGTAAAATCTCATATGCCGGAACAAAATATTGGCCAAATAACTACTCACTCTCTGGATTATTCGCCCATACCATGACCAAGCAGGATGTAAGTCAGGGATTGATCGATGCGCCAAAAGCTGCCACGGCGCTCTACTATGGCTCAGCCATCGCCGTGCTGCTGACCACGCTCTATCTGCTCTTTGTTCGGCGAGCCCAGGACAGCCTACTATCTCTGTCACTGCTCAGCATTACCTTTCTCCTGATTAATCCGCTGGTCTGGGAGTACTACCTGGTACTTGCCATACCTGCATTTTTTTGGTTTTTTGATTCCAGCACCCCACCAAACAAATTCGCGAGATACGCCTTTATTATCATGGCGCTGGCATTCGCCGTCATCTGTTTGGATATATATTATTGGTACCCATTTATGCGGCAAGGTGTGGGCACGCTGATTATGTCAATAAAGATTATTGCACTACTGTCAATCTACGGGGTATTGACCTGGAGATCATGGTCATCATCGCGCGACACCCTTCCGACGCCAACATTGAATCGAGGATAGACTCGAATACGCCACGCCCCCACTTGACGACCCAGATAGAATTGAATAAGGTAGCGGGACAAACCTAACAACGCTCACCAGTCACCATCACAATCCAGAAAGGGAGGTTCGCACATGCTAACCCCAATCGCCATTGCCGCTGATCATGGCGGCTTTGAGCTCAAACAAGCGCTCATTGAAGCGCTCGACGCGCGAGGCTACCAGACCCACGATTTTGGCACTAAGACCAATGATCCGGTCGACTACCCGGACTACATCCGTGACGTATGCCGCGCAGTCAGTAAGAGCTGGCACGGCATCCTGATCTGCGGCACGGGCATCGGCATGTCCATCGCCGCTAACCGGTTCCACGGAATCCGGGCAGCCCTCTGCCATGATACAGAGACGGCTCGGCTGTCGCGCCAGCACAACAATGCCAATGTACTATGTCTGGGTGGTCGAGTGCTTACCGCCGAACAGGCGATCGAAATTGTCACTGTTTGGCTGACCACCGAATTTTCCGGTGAGGAACGCCACCAACGCCGCCTCGACAAAATTGAATAACGACTCACAACGCACACTCAAATCCGAGGGGAAGAATCATTTCCCCTCGTTTTATTATCAGTCAGCCGCTGCATTATCACACCCCAGAGCAACCATAAGTAATCAAGGCATCCAAAAAACACCCCCGAAGGGGTGTTTTTCGTTTTTTGCGAATATTATTCGCGAGAGTGATGACTAGCGGGTGCGATCCTGCTGCGGGCGAGCTTCGCTCACCTTGACAGGTCGTCCACCGATCTCTTTACCATCGACTGACTGAACCGCTGTTTGCGCTTCGGCATCCGAGGACATTTCCACGAAGCCAAATCCGCGTGAGCGGCCGGTCATACGATCGGTAATCACTTTCGCTGACGTGACGGTGCCGGCCTCAGCAAATGCATTGCCGAGTTCTTCATCAGTCACGCTGTAGGAAAGATTTCCTACGAAGAGCTTGTTACCCATTTTGCGTTGTGTAGACTTAGTTGTTAACTCGCTCTTTCTAGGAAGACCTTTACCATACTAGCACGATTATGCGCTAGATTCCCTAAAAAAAGGCGAACAACCGCATGCTACCATGTGCGGTGGCGGGTGTCAATGAAGCGGCGCCCCTAAAATGGCAGGGTATAATTGAGCGACGCGGTTACTTTTTCGTCCCAACCAGTCGTATCAATCGGTACCGTATGTACGTCCGGGCCTAATTTATACTTCAATGCCTTGTGCCGGAGGGCGTACTCGTAAATATCTCGCGTGATACGTACGTCGTCAGTGCAGTACTGGCGTAATTTCTCAATCTCGCCATTTTTCCACCACGTGATCGCATCAAGCCCCTTGCCACTCTTATGAATCCCGAGCGTACCAGCAGCGAGCATATCCAGCGAGACCCGGCGTCCCAACGACTTATACACGGCACTCAAGAGATCGAGACTTTTTATTTTCGTCAGATCGCCAGGATAATATCGATTCAATACCGGAATATCAAAATAATCAGAATTGAAACCAATCATCAGATCGGTCTTCTCCAACAATTTCCAGAGTTTAGGAAATTCCGGCTCCATAAAACTGTGAAATGTATCAGTGTCATACTCATACACAACCAGCAGGGATATTTCCAGCTTCTGTGGATTGGCCGAACCACGGTCGCCAAATCCATTCTTCGTTTCAATGTCGAATACAACTTTATGCATATGAATTGACCTGTAGTGTACCAAAAAATACTAGCCCTGAAAAGCATTGACAGCGCCAGCCCGAGGGAGTAGGCTACGAAAATAACCGCACATTCATCTTTCATGGAGGATTGTATGAAGGTCTCGTTTTTGAATCCGGTCAACTGGATCATCACGATCGCTCTGCTGATTGGCATGATACTCTCCTATGTCATCGGCTCATGGGTCTTCTGCCCGCTCCTCAGCGCAATTGAGCGCACCAAAGCTGGGCCAGGACTTCCCACCCCCATTTTCCTCATGCTCTTCTTGATCGTCTCGCCGTTTCTATTCATTCTCTGGCTTGAGTCCATACCGGAAACCATCCGGAGAAATGCAGAAACGAACGACGTTGCAACCATCTAACATGGCACTTGGTGCCGCGCCCTAACGCCCGTCTTGTTATTCAATGTAAGGACGGGCTTTTTTTATGGTAAAATGAAATGCGTCAGCCTAAATCATTAACTGTCATCCATATGGTCCTCGATTTCAAAGACGATATCGTCGATGAAGACGGTATACTCAACCACTACTCCTATAGCGAGAAAATGGAAAAATTCGGATCGCTCATGAAGCTCGCCAAAGAAACTCATCAAAAACAACGCGTCGAGTTCAAACACAAAGGCCGCACCTATGAATTCGTCGTGGATGGAGATGGTACGGGCAGTTTACGAAAAAAACCCATTACCTCAAGCTGGTTTTAAAGAAAGGAAAAAGGGTGCCCACAAAGATATGTCGGCACCCGTCTATGGCTTTCGTCAAGCGAACATGCGGAGTTGGCTACCGCCACAGACACAAAGTCGTGGAAAAGAAAAAACAAGAATATTTTTACAACACCATTTCACCATCAAACGCCTTCTTACAAGAGCTTGATCTCCGCGGGGATATCCCGACAGATATACAAATGCCGGCATGGCAAGAGAAAGGTGTTGGGAAAAACGGAAATATATATCAGCGCACCAAGCGCTGTGGAGCGCACGGTGTGCGTAATACGGATTTGAAAAAAAGTGTTTGTTTTTCCGTTTCTTGTCCTTCGCTATCCACGGATCGAGTCCGGGTTCGCTGGAGTAGAAAAGGTGCGAGCTGACTGTGTATAAGTATAACAAATTATTTCCACGTGTAAACAACTTTATCAACAGTTTGAAACGTGATACGATACCCCTATCACGAGTATTGACAGTATCGAGAAATTAGGATATAGTGCTCGGTTATTACCCTATGAGCCAATCAACTACACGTATCATGGAAAACGTCAGCGATACCATCGCCGTATTCCGTGAGCGCCACAATGAAGAATCAATTGCCGGAGCAAAAGATGAGCCAAAAGTGGCCGTCAATGAAACGGTCAGCAAAATGGCATATGTTTACGAAAAACTCCGCCAAGCGATTGATTATCAGGAAGAGCATCTGATTCGGAAAAATGCCATCGCCCGCATCCTCAAACGGCGTATTTTTGTCAGCGATCGTCCGGCGCACATGGCTGCCCCGCTGATACGCGAACTGATTCGAGCTGGCTATTTGCCAAATAAATATTTCCCCGAACGGCGATTGCCAGACGTCGAATCCATTATTGTAAAATATGTTTACCTGATTGATGCCATCACCCGCACTATGCCCGACCCAAAAATACGTCGGCGATTGCATAATTGGACATTATCGGTGATGTCATTTGAAATAGAGGATTACCTAAAGCCATCCATTCGAGATGATGCTATGGTTGAATTGATGTACAAAACATTGCATGAGCAAGTTGATTTATCAAAAGACATCTTTAATCCCGAGGATCGAGATATCCAAATATATATTGCCATTCATCGGGCTTTGATCAAGTCTGACTCAGCCATGCTACGCTACCACCTGCTCTACTACTATGCTCCCCAATGGCGCTTCAGCACACCGACAGAAGCGGTGCCCTTCGCTCAGACACTGCCTGATTTGATGAACCGCATCGAAAGCCAGATCAATCATCCAGTCAATGATCGGCTATACAATTACATGAAGCGTTTTGGTCCAATCTTTACTGTTCTCAAAGATGTTTTTCAAAATTTCCCCGACCGTGCCGATCAAATTGTTGGCGACCCAAATCAACTGGAACAAGCAGTTCATGATGCGTGCAATAAACGCTACACGACAGCGGCTGCCAAACTCAGTCGCGGTGTCGTGCGAAGCATTATTTATATTTTTCTCACAAAAACTATTCTTGCATTCACCCTCGAATTACCGTATGAAATTATTTTTTTGAAGCATGTTAAATTTCTTCCATTGATCATCAATGTTACCTTTCACCCAATACTCATGTTTTTGATCGCAACCTCAATGCGCGTTCCCGCTGATGAGAATACGCGAATAATTCTACAAGGCATTCGGGAGCTAGTGTACGATTTACCGGAAAAGGAAATTCTCAAGAAGCGCCAACGCACCGTCCGTTCAAGCGGAGTGCTCAATACAATTTTTAACATTTTATATGCACTCGCCTTTATTATCTCCTTCAGCGCTATTATCTGGGTGCTAATGTCTCTTGAATTCTCGATTGTCTCCGGCCTCTTATTCCTTTTCTTCCTGAGCGTTATCAGCTTCTTTGGTCTCCGTTTGCGTCAAACCGCTAAAGAATTGGTCATTCTTGATCGTCGAGACAATTCACTGAATATTATTTTTGATTTTTTCGCATTACCCGTGCTGCGCGTCGGTCGATGGATTTCTCGAAAAACATCGAAGGTCAATGTTTTCATGTTTATCATGGACTTTATTATTGAAGCCCCCTTCAAATTATTAGTGGAAACGACCGAGGACTGGGTAAGCTTTCAGGAGCAGAAGAAAGAGGAAACATTTTAGGGAAAGCTGATATTTTTTAACATAAAAACACTCCTGCGCGAGCAGGAGTGTTTTGCAAATATATCGTATGTTATCGGCTAACCGTGATGGTGGTGGTGAGCTCAGCGCTTGGAGCCGTAACCGTAACTCGTCCTGAAGTGGCATTCTGAGAAATCTGATAGCCAGAATTATAGGTGGTACAGTCAGTATAGCTGCCGGTCTGCGGATCAGCCGGAATGGCGGTGACATAAATACCAGTCGTACCAACTAAATCATCGCAGATATCAATTCCGCCATTACTAACGGTGGTAGGAACAGCGGTAATGGCTGCGGGAACCTCACCATTATTATCAACGGCATATTGATGAACGGCATTCAAAATTGCATTCACATCATTCCAACGCTGGGCATTCCGCGCTTGAGCAAATTGGCGTCCCGGATTGATGGCAATAATGACGATCGCCGCCAAAATACCAATGATTCCAATGACGACCAAAAGCTCTAAAAGGGTAAATCCATGAATTTTTTTGCCTTTGTTCATACGTACCTTAATAAATTATTAATTGAATAGCTATAGTATACCATAACAAAAATTCTGGGCAATCGGTCAATCTATCCGTTTGGTCGTATCATTAATACAATCAAAAATACAATAATCAGACCAAAGAAAATCATCAATAATAATTTCGTTCGTTTTGATGTGCTGGGGGGTCCTGCATGCATCGCACGCTGGGGAGCCGGCGTGGCCACGGGTAGATGAGTTGCCGTGCCCCGATGAAACCAGTGACCAACAGCTAGCCGACGGTGCGTCTCTTCATGCCGCAATAGATTAAGCCCCTGATGCAATCGAGTGTGAGTTGCCCCACGCAGGGCTAAGCCGGCAACCGTCGCATAGAGCACACGACGATTATCATCGGGAAATTGAGCTCGATTATAATTCAGACCGTGTAAGGGATTGCCGATGATGACGGGTAAACGAAGCTGATCATGAACATACCGATCCAACCCCGGCAATAAACTACTTCCGCCAACAAGGATTGCTTGGCTCACGGCGAAACCAGTCTTATGTTCATAATACAATATGGAGGTGCTAATACGTTCAATAATTTGATGTAACGGCTCGGCGAGCTCAGCAGCAGTTTGGATATTTACCAATCGTTCTCGTTTTAAACGCACCGCTTCCTCAGTGCTGATATTGCGACCGCGCATCAATGCCTGAGTAAAAGCATGCCCAGCCACCGGAACCGTATATGAATAGCGAATGCCATGACGGTCAAATATAGTTATGGTGCTCGCTCGCGACCCAATGTCAAGTATAAGCGTAGGTGGGACTGGCCCAGCAGGTATGATGGCGCGTGCCAAAGCCGCCGACTCAGGTTCGATGACAATCGGAGTAATCCCAGCCGCTAACAAAGAAGTGCGTAATGTATCAACAATATCTCGAGCACACGCCACATAGACAACGTCAATACCCTCAGGTCCACGCGATAAAATCTGATAATCATGATATACCTGGTCGAACGCTAAGGGGAGCGTTTCCTCAGCCATAAATTGGACGGATTCGCCAATCCGATCTTCAGGAACAGCACCAGGAACGGTAAAAACATATAAATATAATTGTGTTTCCGGAATGGCAATAATGGCACGGTGTCCGCCATGGTGATCAACATTTGCCGACATAAGCAGCCGATGCACGGCACTCACGAATTTGTCCTTCATGTCCACCCGGCCGTTTACCACCGTGCCGGACTCAAGCTCCACCCGGCCAGCGGTACGGATCAGAGGGCGCCCAAACCGACTACCAATTTCCATCAATTCAATGGAATGATCGGAAAGATCGATGCCAAACGTACGTTGGGAAAAAGAAAATCGTGCCATACTATTGCTGTAATGATCCGGTGAATTGATAAATAGGGGAAATAATTGCCACTGCTAAAAATCCAAGTACTAACCCGATGATAATCAATAAGGTAGGCTCCAAAACAGTTGATAAATTTTTTGTAGCCGCATCAACTTCTTCTTCATAAAAAGAAGCTAAGTAACCCAGGCTTGAATCAAGCTTACCCGTGCGCTCACCAACACCAATCATGCGAGTGGCCATGTCAGGAATATACTGGCTGGTGGCAAAAATTGAAGAAAGTGTCTGCCCCTTCTGTACACCGACCTGCGCCGACATCAGCAAATCACGATACACCGTATTTTCAATAGCCTGCGCCGTAATGCCCAGACTCTCATTTATCGTGATACCGCTCTTCAATAAAATGGAAACAATCCGGGTCAGTCGAGCAATATTTGCATTACGGATCAGTCGCTGCACGACTGGCATCCGCAGGTACAAACGATGCATGACGCGGCGTACTGGAGGGGCAACCAGCGCCACGCGTAAACCAATGATGCATACGGCTGCTCCAGCCAACACATACCATCCATAATCAACTAAAAATGTTGCAATGCTGAGAAAGACAACCGTGGTAGGCGGCAACGCAATCCTAAATGTATCAAATAATTGTACTAATTTAGGCAATATGAAAATACTCAAACCAATCCCCAAGACAACCGTGGCCGAGAGGACAATACCAGGATATAGCAATGCTGATTTTACCTTCCGCTTAAGTTCATAATCTTTTTCTAATTCCGAAGCAATGTACTCGAGATTCTCCTCTAAAGTGCCACTCGCTTCACCGATACGAATCATGCCAACCATAATCGAGGTAAAGACGCGGGGATACCGGCTCATCGCGTCACCTAAACTTTTTCCATTTGATACGTCGCGAATGAGCTCTGCCACCACGCGCTGCATGGTTTGGCTGGCATTTTGTCCCTGAATAGTATCAAGTGATTCAACCAATGAAAGGCCGGCTCGAAGCATAATCGCTAAATGGCGGGCAAAAATCACTTTATCCAGCGCGCCAACCCGCCCACCCAATCCACTAGTATTAGTCAATGAAAAGCCGCCGGTCGCTGGAGCAATCGAAAGTATAGATAAATTTCTCTGGCGTAATTGTTGCGCCACATCGGTAGCCGTGTCTGCGGCCAGCGTTCCCCGCTGAACAATGCCTCGTGGCGTAGTTGCGATATAGCGATAGTCCATAATAAAAACCCTCCCAAAAACTTCTTCGTTAGGTATTGGCCGCCCTTAAAACCTCGTCAACCGTGGTAATACCTCGTTTTGCCTTTTCCAGACCATCATCAAGCATAGTGCTCATCCCCTCGGCTATCGCCGCCTGGCGGATCACGTCGCTGTTTGCCCGTTGCATAATTAATTGCCGTATACGCTCCGTCATTTCGAGGACTTCAAAAATACCGACGCGCCCCTCAAAGCCAGTGTTATTGCACAACGCACATCCCTTGCCCCGATACAAACGAAATCCTTTTTCAGAAAAGCCAATTGCCTGCGCACGCGCCTCCCCAAGCAAGCTGGCATAGCGCGACAATTCGACTGAATCTGGCGTATAGCTCTCAATGCACCCACGATGAATCTTGCGTACCAAGCGCTGAGCTAAAGCAACGTTTACCGTTGACGCAATCAAAAAAGGTTCGATTTTCATATCCAGCAGTCGGGGCAAGGTAGTCGGCGCGTCATTAGTGTGCAGCGTAGACAACACGAGGTGACCGGTCATAGCCGCATTGATGGCGATGCTGGCAGTCTCTTCATCTCGAATTTCACCCACCATAACAATATCAGGGTCTTGGCGGAGAATTGACCGCAAGCCAAGCGCAAACGTGAGATTGGTTTTTGAATCAACCTGTATCTGATTAACGCCATCAATATCATATTCGACCGGGTCTTCAATGGTAGAAATATTTACTTCACGCGTATTCAAAATTTTTAATAACGCATACAGGGTGGTGGTTTTACCGCTACCCGTGGGCCCGGTAGCTAAAATCATTCCGTGCGGCCGACGCACCGTCAGTTCAAGCTTACGCATATCCGATTCGTTCATCCCCAGCTCTACCAGACTGAACTGACGGGATTTCTCGGTTAAGAGCCGCATCACAACTTTTTCTCCATCAGAAACAGGGATGACTGAGACGCGGACGTCTACCTGCTCATCTTCGGTCGGGAAATCAAGGCGACCATCCTGAGCGGCCCGATGTTCATCCGTCCGCAGTTTGGCCATGATTTTTATGCGAGTGATGATAAACGCATGCAATTCCTTGGGCAGCGTCACCACATCATGGAGAATGCCATCGATACGAAATCGGATGACCACTGATTCCTCGTGCGGTTCAATGTGCACATCGGAAGCCTTATTTTCATAGGCATAATGCAGAATTGTATCAACAATTCGCGTGATCGGCAGTTCGCGATTGGCCGCTGGCGTACCTTGCGCCGCCGCGACATTATGTTGAATAATATCATCAAAAGCCTCGGTCAACTCCTTGCGATAAAACTTCAACGCGTCATTAATATTGCGCACCGTAGTATAGTGCGGGATGACGCGATGGCCTGTTTTTTTCTCAATAAAATATTTCAGCTCCTCATTAGTTGGATCAACCATGGCGACCTTGAGGCCGTCACCGGTTTGCTCAAATGCGAGGAGGCGTTGGCGTTTTGCCACCAGCTCAGGAATGACCCGCAAAACCGAATCAGGAATCTGTTTGGTCGTCACGTTGACGTACGGTACGCTATATAGATCCGCGATAATTTGGCCGAGGTTTTCATCGCTGACTAATTCAGCTTCAACCAATTCCTGCTCAACCGAAGTATGGTGTTCACGCGCACGCGCCACAGCCGAACTAAACTGATCCTCAGTAATAAGTTCAGCGGCAAGTAATTCACGCTTCAGCTGTTCCTGATCAAGCGCCATTCGGGTCAGCCAGGTAGTGATTAACCTTATCAACGAGGTCCATGAGCCCTACGTCTGATTTCACTAAATAATCAACGGCGCCAAGAGCCGTACCGCGCGCCCGATCTGATTCTTGGCCGAGGTTAGACAGAATAACGACGGGGATATCTTTGGTTCCATCTTTGAGCTTCAGTTCCTCAAGTACAGCAAACCCGTCTTTTCCGGGAAGCATAAGATCAAGCAAGATAATATCCGGGCGTTCCGTCTCGGCCTTGCGGAGCGCTTCATCACCAGAAATAGCTACCGACACATTGAAACCACTATTGCGAAGCTTATTACTGTAAATCTTCAGTAATGATTGCTCATCTTCGACCAATAAGATATTCTTTGTAATTGGCATATGTTTAATCCTGTTCAATGGGTAAGGTGAAATATACTGTGGTACCCTTATTTTCCTTAGAGTCTAGCCAGATTTCTCCGCCGTGAGCAGTGACAATCATACGCGCGAGAAAAAGGCCAATACCTGAACCCTGGGTGTTTTTTTGAATCACATTTTTCCCCCGAGTAAACTTAGTAAACACCTCATCCAATTGATCCTGCGGTACACCTACGCCGTTGTCTGCAACAGAAAAACGAATGGCACCATCGCGCTGCTCAAGCGTGATAACCGCTCGGCCCTTACCATTAGTATATTTTATCGCGTTAGTTAAAATATTCTCAATGACTTGTCGCAGTTTAATCCGATCAGCCTGCACCGACGGCAAAGCCGAGGCGGGCGGCGTATAGACCAGCTCGCAATTTGAAGCTCGTGCCAATGGGGTTAATTTGCTAACCTCCTCGGCAACTAATTCCTCGAGTTGTATCCGTTCTAAATGAATAATCAGTTTATCGATGTCGAGACGAACGACCTCAAGATAATCATTCACTAATTTAATGGTGTCATGATTGATATCAAGGGCTTCCTGCAGATACTCCTTTTGTCCGTCATTGAGAGGTCCCTGATCGCCCGTTAAAACACCTTCAAGATACCCCTTAATCACAGAAAGCGGGGTTCGCAATTGATGGCTGATGATCGAAATAAATGCCGAACGGCGATTGTCAGCCTTTTGTCGCTCAATTTGACGGATGCGGTACATCCGTCTGTAGAAGTACCCGGCACACCCAATCGCACCAACCAACAGTATCAATAAAACAATAGTTAACGACGACATACTTTTATATAAAAAGTAGGTTAAAAATAACACGAAAAAGTGTTTTTGTCAACGAACATCATAACCTGTCCCTCAAGAATATTCTTTTCCAATCGCTGTATGATTCTGGATATTGACGAAATGGCGTTTCCATGCTACAATGATGATAGTTAAAACAAAAATAAAAACTATGTCATATCATTTAACCGAACGTTTTTCGTTTACGACTCCTGTTTTTTCAAAAAACCTCGGCCATGACATCTACTATGCACGTAAAGACAATCGTCCGCTGCTCATCATGCTTGTGCTGAAGCGGCTTTTAACCACACCTTTGTATGGCAAAAATCGACGACATATTTAATAAAGCAATCGGGCGCGGCGCCTCAGACATCCACCTGACGGTTGATCGAAAACCAATTTTTCGGGTTGACGGAGAATTAGCCGAAATGAACGGTGACGTCAAACCGCTAACCGCCAAAGCGCTGCAAGAGATGATTTTTGAAATCCTCACTGACAAGCAGCAACAAATTTTGTTACATGAGCGTGAGCTCGATTTTTCATACGAAATTAATAACCACGGACGGTTCCGGGTCAATTGTTTCTGGGAACGAGATAACATTGCTCTGGCGGCGCGTATTATTTCGGGAGTCATCCCAGCTATGCAAGATCTGTTAATGCCAGAAATCGTGTACGACTTGATGCGTATGAAACAAGGTCTCGTGCTGGTAACAGGCCCAACCGGCAGCGGTAAGTCAACCACGCTGGCGGCTATGATTAATCTGATAAACCAGGAGCGAGCGGCGCACATCGTCACCCTCGAGGATCCAATTGAATTTGTCTACCCACCTAATTCGGGGAAAAGCCTGATTGTCCAACGCCAATTATCATCAGACATGCTGTCGTTTGCCAGCGCCCTGAAGCACGTACTGCGCCAAGACCCCAATGTCATTCTGGTCGGTGAAATGCGTGATTTGGAAACGATTGGCACAACGATTACGCTAGCCGAAACAGGGCATTTGGTGCTAGCCACCCTCCACACCTATAATGCCGGCCAAACCGTTGATCGTATCATCGACGTATTCCCACCCCACCAACAGCCTCAAGTTCGACTTCAATTATCCCTCTTCCTCAAAGGCATCATTTCTCAACAGCTTTTGCCCAAAATCGGCGGAGGGCGTATTGCTGCCAGAGAAATTCTTATCAATAATCACGCGATTGGAAACCTCATCCGGGAAAACAAGATTCCCCAGATTAAAACAGTTATCCAGACCAGTGCTGACGAGGGAATGTTTACGATGGACCAAGATCTGAAACGATTATACGAGGACGGATTTATTGAAAAAGACATCGCCAAAAGCTACATGGCCACGCCTCAAGCTCTCGACGCTTGAAATCAAAGTAATTACGCGCTACTATTGACCATACCAATCATCTCGATAGGGTAAGGTTGCTTTTATACGCCGCGCGTGCTAGAGTTGCCTGATTCTATTCACCCGCGCCCGTAGCTCAACCCCGACGCTTCAGTCGGGGCTCCGACCTCCTACGGGAGCGTCGGAGCGGATAAAAATTATGCGTGGCTACGTCTACATATTGCGAGATAATAAAGGTAAACTATACATCGGCAGTACGATTGATCTCAACCGACGTTTGACTCAACATCAGGTAGGCCACACGAAAACAACCCACCGAATGATTGAGCCAAAACTTGTATTCAAACAACTGTTCTCTACAATTGCTGAAGCCCGACGCACCGAACGAAAACTGAAAGCGTGGAAGCGTAAAGATTATATTGAAAAAATAATTGAAGACGGATATATTAGGATTACTCTTGCGCGCCCGTAGCTCAACGGATAGAGTGCTGGTCTTCGGAACCAGTGATGGGGGTTCGATTCCCTCCGGGCGCACCAAGCGACCGAGCGAACAGATTACTATCGGACGATTAGCTCAGTTGGTTAGAGCGCCTCGTTTACACCGAGGAGGTCGTAGGTTCGACTCCTACATCGTCCACCACGAACGACAACTAACGGTTATCAATAACTTATGCAATACGTCCTTGGCTTTATCATGATCGGTATCGGCTTCGTCATCACCTGGAAGGCTGACTGGCTGGTCAATAATTTTGGCAGAGTCGCCTGGGCCGAAGAACATCTGGGTATGGACGGTGGCACCCGTCTATTCTGGAAATTAATTGGCATTATTGTTATTATCGGTTCATTCTTGTATATGACTGGTGCGCTGCAGGCAATCATCCGTGGCATATTTGGCAGCTCATTTTCTTCGGTCAGCAGCTAGAAAACGAGACGCGTAGCAATACGGCCAATCAATAAATTTGAAAGGTCAATGGCAACACTCAATACCCGAGCCTGACCATAGGGCGGGCGAGGGAGAGGGGCAATGATGCCAAGGGTGCAGTGGACAGCGTCAGCTGTACGCGAAACCCGCAGCATCATTGAGACGAGGGCCCTTAGCTCATTTGGTAGAGCGCCGCGTTTGCAACGCGGAGGTGACCGGTTCGAGCCCGGTAGGGTCCACCAAAAAACTCCTCAACATTTCGTGAAGGAGTTTTTTGTTTTTCTAATTGTTAGACGGTTTCGTCTTCCAATTCCTCAGGATTTTCCTCGTCTTCTCCGGTGAAGGTTGGCTCGGCGCCCATTCCATCTCCTTCCCCTTCGCCATAAAAATCACGATTGATATCGTCAGACGTAGGTCGCACGGGAATTCCCATAAAGCATTATGAATTAATTATTTTCTCTTGTGGAGCTGGCAAGCCCCGAAGGGTAACCGCCAACCCAATTAAAGTCCAAAATTGAATGGCTAAATCATTTTTAAAATAAGGGGTATCAAGCAGTCCATGCACAAGCAGTACAATCATCGCCGCCATCAGCCCAATCGCCAGTGACCGTACCTCAGCATCTGCTTGCCGCAGTGCTCGCCGTATCATTTGGAAAAAACGTACCATCATAATACAAAATATTACGACACCCGCCAACCCCATCTCAATCCACAAGGATAACCATAGGTGATCGGGGTTGGGGAAAAACTCTGTGTGTGACGCTTCTTTATAATCACCGTAGACCACTGGGAAACTCGCTAAACCAGTACCCAATACCGGATGATCCTGAATAATGCGAGTCGCTCCTTTCCACATCACGAGCCGCACGTCAGTGGACACGTCAGACGCCTGAACGACATCCATAATATTACTTCGAATCGCCGGAATCATTAAGGCAGCGACGGCCATCACTAACAAGCCCGCCCAAAGCGCGCGGCGATAGCGGGAAAAAAAACTAACTACCACCAAACTGACGAGCACCCCTGCTATCGCGCCGCGGGAAACAGAAAACAATAGTGCCACCAAACTAAACGTCAGCACGCCAATGACAAATCCGTGCTCACGGACTGTTTCCCAGAGCGTCCCCCGCCATAGGCGCGCTGCGCCAAAGAGTAAACCGAGAAACAACCCCATAATCGGACCAATGATTTTCCCGACTGCGGTAGGGAATGGAAACATGCCGGTAGCTCGAGCCGGGGATTCGAGGCCATACCCACCCGGAATGCTCAAAATATTCGTATATTGCAAAAGCGTCACAAAACCAATCACCACGGCGAGCACCCCGAGCGCCCACACAACTCCGCGCACCTGCTGACGCGTTTTAATGGTATTAACAAATACTATGAAAAACAACGCTGGTTCGATGATATATGCTTTCCATAAACCTAGCGCCGCACGCACATCAGGTGAAATAGCCACAGCCAGAACTCCGGCTACCACCCAGGCAATGAGTAGCCAACGCCAAGGGGAAAATACGGAAGACGCGTGGGTGCGACTACGTTCTTGAATAGCGCGCCAGCTCCACGTCACCACAACAATGATAACCATAAGCTCAAGCAGCGTCATGGGTAACGGCCCGACATTAAAACGAATCAAGTATACCGGTAAAAACAAAATCACGAGCGTCACTGCCCAATCAAGCATGCGCCAGGCAAGATATGCCCAGATGAAAGCAAATATAATTACTATAACGGCATCAAGCATATCCATAGTGTACATCATTTACTCAGCCAGCTCCACCACTAATCAGTAGGGGGCGCCACACGCAGCACCCTCAGGGGGCCTGACTGCCAGGCTGATTGTACATCACCGAATGCACTCCATTGATCAATCGGATACTGAGGACTCACCACTATACGATAATCAAGGCCTGCCGAAACCACCGAGGGCGCTATGCCAGCCCTCATAAAAAGATACGAAAAGCTTCGGTCATACGAACCCAGGGGATATGACTGCACGGTGAATGATACACCGTTCGCATCATCAGTAATCAATTGAACCGCTGCCTGCATTTCATCTAAACGCAATGGATACGAACTAGCGCGCGAACCAGTTGGCGCTAGGTCATGCACGAGCTGTACAGAAAACCAAGCCTGTACAAAACAAAGGAAGATGACGATCGACCCGCAAACCAATTGTGCCAATCGGTGTTTCCCAACAACATACATCAGCCAGCCAACGAACAGAAAAGGCACGGGAAATAATATGGCAAAATAATGTGTTGGGATTGCTTCCTGGTATTGAGCAAAAATTAATAATGGTACCAAGAACCAGAGTGTCATGATGATCAGGCGCTCTTTCTGCTGTGGCGATTTCCAGGCGCGCACTGTATGAACGCCAATACCCAGAACCAATATCACCAGAAGCGACTGCCACCATCGCGAGGGGACTCCATGAGTGAGACAGTCCTGAAAAAAGTTCTCCACCAAATGATACAAGCGATCAAGGCGTTGCCCAATCGATAGCGTGTGTGGACTATCTGACTGTGTCATCACGCGGATAAAACCTCGTGCGTTAGCCAATCGATTCGTAATATCGTAAATAATTGTTGGGAGATTCATGGCGGCAACCAGTAGCAAGCCCAAAAAATATTGCCACCAGCGAAATCGCGGCCGATAGTAAACCCCGAGTATTCCTAACATTACAGGTACCACAAGCAGCGCCGTACCATGAAGCTGAATGATCGCGCCTACAGCGATACCAAGAACATAGAGATGCCACGCGACTGGTTGCATTTTCTTCTGAATAATCTGAATAGCGCACCACATGATCACCAGCATAAAGAATGGAACCACATTCGGATTCCAGGCCCATCGGCCATAGTACACCATCAAAAAACTGGTGCTATAGAGTGCAGCGGCAGCCAGGCCGGCACGCCAATCCCAGAGTGCACGACCAATCGCGTAGATGAATATGATACTCAGTGACGAAAAAATCGCAATTGTTACCGCACCAGCCGTGGGCGAACTATTCGACACAAGATAACCAGGAGCAAGTAGATAATAAAAGAATGCTCCGAGATGAAAATCGGGCCGATTATTAGGGGCGGCTGGTCCGAGCAGTGGGATTGATTCGCCAGTTACCAGCTGATTCACGACAAATGCATCCCGTCCTTCGTCTGTCCCGAAATGCATGCTGGGGCCAACGTCAACTAGGCGCAACAATGACCCGACAACCACTACCACGGCCAGGAGCGCCATTTCAAACGCGTGTCGTCGTAGCCAATTACGTATGCGCATCGCTCATGGAAATATTTTGTGCTGCTACTAAAAAAGCTATGGCAAACCAAACGTGCATTATATACAGCGTTGAAAATGTCTGATACTGGATAATTATGCCGATCACCGCGGCTAATGATGCGACGAGTACCGCCCGAAGATACCCATCACGGGTAATGCGGATAGCCCGAAACGTGCGTATAAGCAGTAGCACCAGCAAGCTCAAAAAACTAATCAGCCCGAGTAATCCGGTCTCCGCCAAAATTTCGATAAACTCATTATTAACAATCTTCCAGCCGTCATCAGGCATATACGCAGGGTGAGGGGCCACCCAGGGACCGAACGCCCCCACACCTACACCGAGCAACCGGTCTTCCTGCCAGGCGAGCGAGGCTTGCTCAAACGTGTACACCCGCTCATTAAATGAAGCCCCGTAAAAAACATTGATGACATGCTCCTGAAATTTTTCTAGTGTAAATAATCCGCCGCCTGCCCCCAATGCGCGGAGCACAATCCAGCCGACGATCACTCCCACCAACACGAACGACACGATTAACCGCGGTCGCAACACGCGCTTGAGATAAAATAGCGCAATCACCATGAGCATCCCGGCAATGGCGATATATGCGCCACGCGATACCGTAAGGATAAAAGCTACCATTCCCAGACCAAAGAGAACAAGCGCGACTGTCCCGGTCATGGCGCTTCGTTGTGATAAAAAGAAAGTAAAGACAATTGCAATCGGCAATAATAAATAATTAGCAAAGTACAGTGGCTCGTATGCAGTTGACTGAACTCGAGTGAAGCCAAGCACGTCCTGGGTGTACAAATCGCGCAGGCCGGTAATTTCGGGAGGGAGTCCCAACATATCACCGGCAAACTGGAACAGGCCAAATGCACTGACTAAAACGTAACTGATCAGCATAACCGCAATCAATCGTTTGATTTGAGCGGTATTGGTTATCAGATTTGGAATCCAAAATACTAAGCTGGCAGTAAATGTAATATATGCTAAAACGATAATGGAGCGCGGCAAATTTGGAGTATTAATGAGCGACATAACGTTTACCGCAAGAAAAATACTGAGTGGCAGTAACAGTGGATTGCGAACCAAACGCGCCGGGCGATCCATGACTTGATGAATTAACCACGCTACGGCGGTAGCAAACAACATAATTTGGCTTAAACGAATGGTCACCCCGCCAAGCTCATATGCCCCCAATCGCTCAAACGGCAACGCCGCGGCAATAACATATACCCCGAACGACGGCCGACGCACTATCAAGAGCACCACGGCGATAAACACCACCGCAGCACACCCAAAATACCACGGCGCCATCGTTAGTCCCAGGCTAAGCCCGAGCACGCCGCACAGCATGACCACTAATAAGAGGCGATCGATTAGAGACATTTCGTCGAGCCAGGCGATACGCATATTAGTGGACCAAAAGCGCATAAAATTGCTGCATCATGCGCACCTCACTGAAATCGTGCGCGACTCGATCATAGGCCGCGTCAACCATGGTACGAACGGCTGATCGATTGTTATACAACCATAATAATTGATCGGCTAAATCCTGGCTATTGCCCGGTTGCGCCAAACGACCGTTCACCCCATGCGTAATGATTTCACCAGTACCGCCGATCCGCGAAGCAATCACGGGAATGCCGCTGGCCATTGCTTCCAGGATGGTGATGCCGAATGATTCTCGGGTAACGGACGGTAAGACATACGCATCAAAATAATGGTACCAGGGCGCTACATCGCGCTGGCGGCCAATCCATTGCACGTGCTCTTTCAGATCAAGCCGTTCCGTCAACCAAGTTAATTTTTTCCGCTCACTCCCTTCACCAACAATAATCAATCGAGCAAATGGAACAAACTCGCGAACAATTTTCAAAGCATGCAATAAATATTCAATTCCCTTTTCTTTCTCAAGCCGTGCTACACAACCAATATTATAGCGTGCCGATTTCTCCCAATCATAATCCTTACGCACGAACTGCTTCAAATTAATCCCCGTATAAATCACCTGAATCCGCTCAGCGGGGACATGAATATCGTCTTGGAGTTGGGTGGCGATGACATGAGATACGGGAACGATGTTAACCAAGCGAGCCATTCGAGCGTACCACCAACGCAAGGGATTTTGCGATAGCCAGCGCTCGCAGGTCACGTGTTCGATCCAAATAACGCGCATACCACACAATCGGGCAGGAATGGTGCCTAATATTTTTTCAGTAAGCGACAAACAATACAAAGTCCGTACTCCATGACGCAATCGATACCACAGCAACAATCCAAGCAATGAAAGTCCGGCCAACGGCGCGGTAAAAGGCCACAGTAAGAGTGTCCAACGAGAAACTGGTTCTGGGCCCGCCCACCAGCGCATAGCCAGCCATCGTCGAGCGCGGAACTCCTTCAGGAGTACTCGGCAGGAGCCGGCAAAGAAAAAAGACAGTCCCTTCTTTTGCATCGCTTCCACAATCATAAGCGTATGGCGCTCACCACCGCCAAAAAGTGAAGAATAGGGAAATTTTAATATGAGAATTGGCCGCATACGCTATCGACGAATACTAATAATTTCTCGAATGGTGTCAGTCGTGACGGCTCGCATAACTAATAACCCCACACCATAGGCAATCACCCCGCCGATGATCGCCAGCAGCACATGCGCGTCGCGCAATATGAAAATTACCGCTCCCATCGCCGCGCACGCCACGACAACTTTAGCCATGGTGCCAAAGCGTGGCCACACTTTGCTGGTAATGCCCACGATGCTGATCATCGAAAGTGTAATCAAAAACTCGGCCACAATGCGTACCACCGCCGCTCCATAATATGAATGCGCGGGGATGGCGACCATATATCCTACTAACGCTATCCCTGCAATCGCTCCGTACAACCAAAGCGTAGCACGCTGACGATTAAGCGCTACCACCGTATTGCCAAACAAATTACCAACAAAAATGATTCCCGTAGCAACTATTAATAAACGTAAAATATCCGGCGAAGCCGAGAATTCAGGGGCAACTAAATGCATAATGGGGTCAGCTAACAGCATCGTGCCCACAATCAAGGGGAGCGCTACCATCAGCATCGCATCATATGATTTTTGTAATATGCCGCGAAAACGTTCCCGGTCACCGCTCACCCATGCCGCGGTTAACAACGGCAACACCAAGCCGGCAAACATGGCGGGGAATGTCACGAGTACTTCTAACACCTTATTAGCTGCACCATACAAGCCAACGGCCGCATCACCCTGATAATGGGAGAGAAAAAGTACGTCAGTTTTGAAATACAATAAATTAAATCCGATCGATAGGGCGATTGGCCACGCGTCTCGAATCACCGACCGCCAGACTTCCCAATCAAATCGTAAACGGAGCCGAATAAACTGCCGGCTGAAGACGTACGTCATCATGAAATTCACGAGACTGCTGACACTCACTACCGCCAATATCCAGAGTAAATTCAAATCAAGCACGACACACCCGTATGTTCCGGCTACCAGTACGATTCGACCTACCACTTCAGCGATGACCACTTTATCCATGCGCATGTGCTTCTGAAATATCCCGGATAACACTTGGTTGAGCGTAATGCCAAAAAAGGACAGCGTGGTGATCAGCACGCCCATCTTAACTATACTCGGGTAATCAAAAAATAAAATGACCAGCGGCGCTAAGCCTAGAAACACTACCGCTGAAATTAACCGCAAGGTTAAAATATTACTCGCGACTGCGTCAGCATCAATGCCCGGCTCTGATATGCGCTTCACCAAAATAACATACAGCCCCATATCCACCAGAATGCCAAAGAGTTGCAGATACGCCATCACAATGGTGTACTGTCCAAATCCTGCTTCGCCCAAATACCGCGTCAACAGTCCCACCACAACAACGCCGATGATGGTGCTGATTCCTTTGCCGATTATTTGAACGATAGTATTATGCGCAATGGCGCGAGTATTTGACATACGATATTGGCTGAGCAAAAAATGTGTACAGTAACAAAGTTCTCTGGAATTAATATAGCTTAGCATGCACATCGCTCATTGACAATTGAGTTTTTTTATGCTATCATATAGAGGTACAGAAAAAAATAAACGCTTGTCGCTTAGCTGAGTGCTCGGCAAAAAATAAAAAAATTGGCGCTGATGTAAAAATACCATTGACGCCAACCATCTGACACTCATACTGAGCGGCTTGAAATTCAAGCGGCGATATTATCGTCGCACAAAACAAAAACAAACATCATTATGTACCAGCGCCATACCACCGCGCTCTTCGGAGCGTTGATGCTATTGCTCATCATCCCCTTTATACCCGGCTACCTCCAACAGGTTATGGCCGAGAATATTATGATACCAGTGGTTGCCCCGGATGCCGTCCAACCCAGCGTAACGGCCTACCTGACCAGCGGATATGTAGGGTCGCTTGGCTATCTCGACATGCCCGTTTCTCGGGCGCCACAAGTATTAGGTGTAAGCTATGAGCGAGCCCCCGCATATCGCGCACAGGAAGTAGATCGTTCTCACGGCGTGATCCGCATGAACCCGGAGCAAGCAGTGACCATTTGGATTGATTTTGAAAATACCGGCACCACTACCTGGTACAATGACGGCCCAAATTTTGTCGCACTCAATTTAACCAATCCCACCAACCGCACCAGTCAATTCCATCACGCATTTTGGCCAGCCTCCTATCGACCGGCGAAACTGCTTCAGCGAGAAGTTCGGCCTGGTGAAATAGGTCGATTCCGCATTGCCCTTCAGGCTCCAGCCACGCCTGGTCTGTACCAGGAGCACTTCCACCTAGTCGCAGAAAACCTCGCCTGGATTGATGGTGGTTATGCCACCATCGATATCGGTGTTGGCCAAAGCGTGGCACAGCGCCCCGATTATCGTGCCCGCGAGACGGAGCGAAGCCAGGGCGGCACGATCGCTCTACCGCCAGGCAAAGCGTTTACCTTTTGGATTGATTTTGAGAATACGGGGCTGAAAAATTGGTACAATACTGGCAATAATTTTATCGCAGTCAACGTGGACAAGCCAATTGGCCGAGTCAGCGCCTTCCAGCATCCCTTTTGGAGCGAATATTATTACCGACCCGGACGGCTGGCACAGAGCCGAATATACTCGGGGGAGCGCGGACGATTCTACTTCGCCCTCAAAGCCCCGGCTACCCCGGGTTATTACACTGAATCGTTTGCCCTGGTTGCTGAACATAAAATGTTTATCCCGGGTGGAACATTCACTATTACCTTTAAGGTAGGAAATCAAGAGGTCGGAGTAGCGGGGAGCGCCCCGGGCGAGCCGACCGTACGCATTGGTATCTATGAAGCAACTCAGCCAGTCACCATCGTGCCCAGTGGAGAGTACACGATGGCCAATGTGCTCACGGGCACCAGCGAACGGAAAAGTGGCGGCACGCCAGTCACCATCGCTACCAACATATCTACCCATTGGCGCATTGAGCCAATTGATCCCGTCGGAGTGAGCACGATAAGTAGTTATGAAAACCGCCCTGCCTGGAAACCATCGCTCAATGACAATACATTCCGCGGCGCTATTGAGGTGCGCAGTAAACCAAATGCCAGCAGCGCCTGGGTCATTAATGAACTCCCGGTAGAATCATACCTGAAAGGTTTAGCCGAGGTTTCAAATGGACAACCCTCCGAATATCTCAAATCATTGATCGTGGCAGCGCGCTCCTACGTTCTCTGGCACCATAATCGAGGTGGGAAATATCCTGAACTTGGTTTTGATATCAACGCAATAACCGATCAAGTATACCGAGGCTACGGATTTGAGCAACGCTCGACCGATCCGCTGGGCGCCATCCAGGCAACCGCCGGCACGGTGATTACCCATCCAAAAGCAATCAGCGAGATGAATCCTTCAGGCATCGCTGTAGCGGCATACTCATCGGGTACTGACGGACGCACCCGGAGTTACCAGGAAGTTTGGGGAGGCACTCAATTCCCCTGGCTGGTTTCGGTGGCTGATCCCTATGGCATCATCAGCAACCCCACAACGCTATCCGGCAATCACATGGTGGGCATGTCGGCGAATGGTGCCCGTGGCTATGCGCTCAACGAACAAAAAACATTTGACTGGATTCTCCAGCACTATTACACCGGTACAGCCACGAAAAAAATATATTAGCCAATCTCTGCTATAATGACTGCGGTATGTCTATTATTGGTCCAAACATAGAAATTACTGAGTCAGATTGGCGCAATATGACCGACGAGCTACAGAATTACGCCCGCGGTCATTTTTGGCGCGACTATACCTGGCACGCCGCCCGCATGTCGGTGATTGACCCCGAACAATTTAAAAGTGTCCTCATCACTGATAATGAGTGGATAGGCATGCTGCGGGAATTAGAAAACTACCGCCGCCAAGAAAATTGGGACGCTTTTGCCGCGCGCCTTGCGCGCATGAAGCTTATTGACGCCGAACGATCACGCAATATCGAAATCTCAGATGCGCAGTGGGCAAACATCCTCAACATACTGAAAAAAACTGTCATGCAAAACAATTGGATCCTCTTTGCCTCCCACGCGCACCACATGAAAACAATTGATCCGGAGCGGTTCGCTAAAATTTCCATTGAAGACAAGGCGTGGCAAGGCATGCTAAAAAAACTTGATGAATTTCGAGGCAATGATATTGCAGGAAAATTTACCAAGCACGCCTCATACCTGAAAAGTATTAATCCAGAACGATTCAAAGCAATTCGTATTTCTGCCTCTGATTGGCAAGTAATTGCCCAGGAGCTTCAACTCAAGCGACAAAAAAACTATTGGGCGGCATTTGCCGCACAAGCCAGCAGAATAAAAACGTTATTTGATTAACTATGAATCAACTTCCTGTGAACCTTCGTATGTGGCGCAGCGCAATACTGCTTGCGTTCGGCATCTTGGTGGTGCTGGTGGGTTATGTGTACCTCTATAACGACGGATTAACGGCGCTCGCCTGGAGCCAGGCCGTGGCGGGCACTGCCGCACTCATGATTGGTATTTCTTTTGCCCTCTCTGGCATCGGCTACTGGTGGGATTTCCTGGATGCCCGCGTCGGCTACCGTAAATATTACGGTCTAGTCGGGTACTATTTTGCCCTGCTACACTCGGTCATGCTGCTCTTCATCTTTCCCAATCGATATTGGTATGGATTTTTTGAAAACTTTTTTACACCAAACATCATCCTTGGCCTGATCGCCATGACCATTCTAACGATGATGGCAATTGTCTCAAATAATTGGGCAATGCGGCGCCTGGGGCCAATTCACTGGCGGCAACTCTTGCGCCTTGGATACCTCGCTTATGCGCTCTTAATTGTTCGAGCGCTATATATAGAAGGGGGGAATTGGCTTGCCTGGCTTCGATCATTTGATGGATTGCCGCCGCCTCGATTAATAGTCTCCATTTGTGCTGCCGCGGTTATTATCTTCCGTGGATCGGTATTTATTTCGAAAAAAGCGCGAGCGGCTCGAGCCCAGACGCTCGCCAGCCAGCCGGCACCGGCGTCAGCGGAAAATAAAACCCCCGCCGCTGATATGCACCAGGGCGGGGAGAGCAATCAATAACTGATTGCTTATTTGACGAGGCCGAGCCGGCCGATACGAGCCGCCACCGAGCCCAGGGGTCGCTGCATCAGTGCCGCAATTTCACGCCCGGTATGACGGGGATAGAGCCGCCGCAACCGGCGATCTGCCTGTTTTGTCCAGGGCAATTCGACTCTCCCGTTACGGTGAATCGTTTTTTTGGTCAGGCCCAGTAACTGCGCCTGATGGTAAATCGAGTCCCGGGTTCGCCGAAGCGAAATGCACAATTTCGCCATCGGAGTAGTCGCATACTGGCGACGAAGTTTGCGTTTTTCCGCGGCTGACCACGGTGTGCCTGATTTCACATGGATACGGGCCGAAACTTTCGGACGGCTGACCTGAGAGATTGGCTGTTTGTCGCCGAATACTGCCAGGAGCAGCCCGCGATATCGAAGGCAAATCGTCGGTTTGCCATTCATCGTGGTTGGCACCATTGACCGAGCGAATCTCAAACGCTGACCGAGCTGCTGCAGATTCCCCACCTGAACCGACGGTACCAAGGTTCCCTGTCGAGCCATACTATCCTCCTTGATGCTGTGTAAGAGCTATTCTTCGTTTATATTCAGCAAACCTATCACACGATTCAAACGAACGTCAAGTCATCAACATGACGTCTCCAAAGCTATGAAATAGATAACCACACAGTACGATCGTCAACGACAGTACATTCCTTATGCATATGATTTCCGTGTCTCAATATGTATCCCGAAGAAATGCCATAAGCTGCATTAAACTATCGTGTCGCCCAAATCCGCAATCCTAAGTAATATAAATAAAAAGAGAGCCCTTCATAGGACTCCCTTAACAGTATGACTTCCAGATAACCTACCAGGCCACCAGCAGTCGCGGCCGCTTAAACCGTTTCGGCTCTCTGAGCTGACGCGGTGGCAGCTTATTGATGCTGAAGTAAGCTGCCTGCTTCCGTATGGCACTGGGAGTCCGTTTGAGCTGTGTGGCCATCCACCGGGTGATAGAGAACGGATAGTATCGGCGCAAAAAGTTCAGTTCTGAACGAAGCCACGGCCGTTTGACATACTGCTTTTTGCTCCGCCATGTCCTTGATGCGGGCAACTCAAGCGCGCTATCTAACGCCATAAACCGGATTCTGATTCCGCACAATGCAGCCTGCTTACGCACGGCATTCATTGACCGACCAAGTCTCTCTGCTACCCATTCGGTGGGATACTCACCATAGAGCTCGAACAAAAGAAACCTTTCATTTTCGCTCCAACGATTGCCGGCTCGCTGTTGAGACATGCGATATCCTCCTTCTGTTTTTCTATTTCAATATATCGAAGAACTATTATTTATCACGTGAATAGATTATATTAGCCCCCTATTAATTTGATTGTCAATAGGCGCTCATAGAGCGGCCTACACCATCAACATAGCGTCTCCAAAGCTATGAAATCGATAACCGCGCCGCAGTCCACTGCGATAAGCGCGGAGAATCTTCTCTCGTCCAGCAAAAGCCGATACCAATAATAAAAGGCTTGATTGCGGTACATGAAAATTAGTAATCATGGCGTCCGTCATCCGGAACCCGTACCCGGGATAAATATAAGTATTGATCCAACCCTGAAAAGCGCCGATGTGTTTTCGTGCCAGCGCGGTTTCTAACACTCGAACAGATGTGGTGCCCACCGCGATCACGCGCCGGCCTTCTTTCTTTGCTTGGTGAATCCGCCGCGCCGTTCCACCATCGACAACAGCATGTTCCCGATGCATACGATGCTTGGTAATATCATCGGTGGTAATCGGTTGAAACGTACCAAAACCCACATGCAATGTCACATACTCCAGTTGCACACCCATACGTTTCAGTTTAAGCAACAACCGCTTGGTAAAATGAAACCCCGCTGTGGGCGCCGCCACGGAGCCGATCGGACCAGCATACACGGTTTGATAATCGGGCAATCGGGCAGCGCGTTTAATGTAGGGCGGGGTGGGGGTCGAACCAATCAACTCGGCAATACGCCGAACCCGATCGGGCAAAGCGGAAAATCGCACCTGCCAAACGCCGGCACTGCCTTGTTTGCTGATCACCCCCGATAACCCACGGCCAAACCGCAGCCGCATTCCGATACGCCGAATTTTTCCGCCGATGAGCACCTCCCAAGTTTTGCCGTGCCTAGGACGCAATAAAAATACTTCGAGCTTACCGCCGGTTTCTTTCCGCGCCATTAATCGGGCGGGGAAGACTTTGCTGTTGTTGAAGACGAGGACGTCGCCCGGCTGAAGAAATTGGGGCAGATCAAAAAAATGGCGGTGCTGCAAAACGCCGGTCTGCCGATCCATCACCAACAACCGCGAGTGATCCCGCGGTCGGATTGGCTTCTGGGCAATTGCCTGCGACGGCACACGATAATCAAACTGTGCCAGGCGGAGTCGGGGGTAGCGTTTGGGCATTAGAAGTTGGTTGAGCAGCGCCGGGAGTAGTTATCGACGCCGCTGGTTGATAGGCATTATGTAAATCAAGGATGTGTTTGGCGACCAGGTCGGCATTCGGCACATCGGCAAACATGAACCGATCCTGCTCTGAAGCGGTTTGCACACTGATGCTACCATAACGGAAAATAGTGGGAAGAAAACCCTTGGTCTCGCTACTCACATCTTGGATTTGATTGAGCAGTAATTCAGAGGTTGTGCGATGAAATAATCCATGCTGCTCCGTCGCAATAATCCGCTTATTAGTAATAAACCAAACGTCTAAATAATAATCAACCCAGGCATGGTAGATAAATAAAGTAATATACAGATAAAAAATACTGCCCAATAACACCAGTAATAAATAAGCGAGACTAGCCTGATCGTCGAGTAGTATGGTGAATCGGTACAAGAGGAACACAATCACTACCGGCAGTATCCCGCCGATGAGAAACATGAAGATGCGGCTACCTAAGGCAACCTTATGCCGACGCAATACTTGATCAACCCGCTCGTCAGCCGATAATCCTGGCAGATAATAGTTACTCCAGTCCTTCATTGGCGTCATTTATAAATGGTAGGGAAATCGAAATCGGCTCATTCCAGGGGAAATCTTTCAGGACGGCAAAGGTACCCAAGATAATACCGACGGTAAAAACTAAGAAAAGAAGTGACATAATAATGCTAGGTGCTCGCAAATGCGAAAAACGAATCACATGGTAAATATTGAGCAGGCCCATGAAAACAAACGCGCTGATTATCAACACATATACAATCACGATGTAGACGGGTGTAAATTCCATATGAAAATAGTATACCCTGTTTGTCCGCTGCCATCTAGGTCAGCTTGACCGAGCCGAAGGGAATCCGTACAATGAAGCCCACTATGACAAAACGAACAATGCACATCAGCATAACCGTACTCCTGGTAGTTGCCACGGTGACTGTTGGCTATTTGGTATTCCAAAAATGGCGGGGGAACACCAATGTCGTGGCAGGTGACATCACGGTGATACCTGGAACACGAACGAATACCAACGTGGTCCCGGTTCATCGGGTGCCACTCGAACGAGGCGAGCCGAATCGCATCCACATCCCTGATCGAGATATACAAGCGCCCGTCGTATACGTCGAAGAGGCCAATGAAGAACGATTTCAGGAAGCACTAGCAAGCGGCGTGGTACACTATCCAGGAACAGCGGCGGTTGGTGAGCTCGGCAATCCCTACATCTTTGGACATTCATCTGACTACGCCTGGAAACCGGGCAGCTACAAAAAAGTGTTTGCCCCGCTGGTAGATATCCCGATAGGTACGGCGGTGCGCATTACTAATGACGCGGGAGAACTATACATCTATACAGTGATTGAAACAAAAGTGGTGGGCCCGAAGGACGTTTCTGTACTAGATCAATACAATAATGAGCGATATATGCTCACCCTGCAGACATCCTATCCAATCGGAACCGCGCTCAAACGGTTTATCGCCGTGTGTGAGCTGGATAGTGAAGCAACGTTTGGCCCGGCCACTAACTAGACCAGTTTGCTCTGCAAATTCTTTGGCTCTTCTTTGCCTAAATGGCGATAAGCGGCTGCCGTAGCTACCCGTCCCCGCGGCGTCCGCGCCAGGAATCCAATCTGCATCAAGAATGGCTCGTAGACATCTTCGAGCGTGCTTTGATCTTCGGCAATCGCCGCCGCAATCGTATTCAGGCCGACCGGCCCGCCGGAATAATGATCAATAATATAATGAAGAATCTTCCGATCAGTTTCGTCTAGGCCAAAAGCGTCAATTGCCAGGCGCTCCAATGCTTCATTGGCCATGGCTACCGTGATCGCTCCATCGCCTTTGACCTGTGCGTAATCACGGACACGTTTTAAAAGCCGATTGGCGATGCGCGGCGTTCGTCGTGCCCGCTTAGCAACTTCTGCCAGTGCTTCGGGTTCTGCTGAAACGCCTAAAATCTTGGCAGATCGTTTAATAATCTGCTCAATGTCTTTCTGCTCATAAAAATCCAAGCGATACACATTGCCAAACCGATCCCGGAGCGGGGAGGAGAGGAGATGCACCCGCGTCGTCGCGCCGACTAAGGTAAAGCGAGGCAAATCCAAACGTAAAGTTTTTGCTGATGGGCCTTTACCCACTACGATATCAAGTGCGTACTCCTCCATAGCCGGATAGAGCACTTCCTCGATCAAGCGATTCAATCGATGAATTTCATCAATAAATAAAATATCTCCATCGTTAAGATTGGTAATGATGGCGCCGAGGTCTCCCGCTTTCTCAATGGCTGGACCGGAGGTAACGCGAATATTAACCCCCATCTCGGCCGCGATAATATGGGCAAGAGTAGTTTTGCCAATGCCGGGCGGACCATGGAGCAGGACGTGCTCAATCGGCTCGTCGCGCTTTTTAGCCGCCTGCATAAAAATTGTCAGGTTGTCTTTTACTTTCTCCTGACCAATAAATTCATTAAGTGTCTTTGGCCGCAAACTCAAATCAAAACCGTCATCCTCGGCTTGTTCCTCCTGAGCTACAATGCGATCAGTCGTCACCATGGCACTCTATAATTATTTTTTCTTGCGGTGGGCGGGCTTGCGTTTACCGGGTTTGCTTGATGTGGCTAAGCGTTTTGCTGCGGCACCGCGTCGAACGCGAATCAACCCTGCGACAGGCACTATTTCCACGCCGCGTGACTCAATTTCGTCCAGAAATAAATTCATCCCGAGCGAATCCGATGACATATGCCCAGCAATAATCACATTCAAATGGTGTTGCTCTGCTTGCTTCTTGTGCTCTTCCTGCATATGCATACCAATGATGGTGCCGACGCCGGCATGAGCCAAGCGTTCATACATGTCTTTTGAACCAGAGGTGCCGCCCGTCACTTCCGTTACCGCAATTTTACCCACAAACCGATCCTCGGTACCCGCATAAAGCACGGGGCCGGCTTTTAATTTCGTGGCTGCCTGGTATTCTGGGATTTCTTTGAGTAGGCGCATAATATCACCAACCGTATCAATCTCTTTGCTCTTACGTTCAAAGAGTCGCATCAGGAAGGTGGCCACCATATTGTCGGTAGTCGTATGCGTGCACAGGAGCGGATAGCCCAGCAGCCGAGCAGCATCAACCACGCGATTATGATTAATCGGACTCACTGATCGGGACACCTCGCTCATGCGGAGATGAATCAATGATTCTGCAACGGTAATAGGAACGCCATAGGTTTCCATAATTTCCGCCTGCATATGCATGACTTCATGCAGACCAGCTAACGCGGCGCCAATCGGATGGTGCGCCCAAACCAGATCAATAGGTTTGCCCATATCTGATAATTCCTTGGCAAGCAATACCTCTTCAGTACCAATATCAATGCCAACCATAGCTCGACGGATCGGACGATCAGGGGACGCATTGAAATAGCGCGTATCAGAATACGGATTCGTCAACGATTCTCGATCGTATTCTTTCTTCTCGTCGGCTGTCATGTGTGCAAATCGCTTTGCTTCGCGTGCCAATTTACGAGATAACGCAGCGCGACCGCGCAAATCGTTTTCAATGCCGCGACGGATGGCTAAATCGTAAATTTGTTTGATGGTCATCATAGTGATAGTAATCAATCAGAAAATTAGCCTACTCATAGTACCACCTGCCCGCACCCCTTGACAAGGTTCAGTAGGCATGCTATCATGGCCTGTTCATTAATAAATCTCTCATTTTCGGTACCTCCAGAAAGGTGCGAAAATCAAAGGAGTACGCCAGCCTGCAGTCACGACAAGCATGGAGGTTGTTCATATTCGGATGATCGGGGATTCGTCCTTGGCCATACCAGGGAACAACCTTCTTGACTGCAGACTAGTGTACTTTTTTTGTACCAAAAAACAGCCTCGCCGGCCGAGGCGGCTACAGCGCCTCTTCGGTTGCCGCGGGTTCAGCCGGAGTCGGCTCAACTCCAATCAGACACACTTCCTGCCACGGTTTATAATGACTGCGAAACGTTTCCTCCATCACCTCCCCATTAGCATAGGTTACCGTCCGATTAAACTCAGCGTCAGCGCCGGTGTGGGCTTTTTCTGTACACTTTTTGACCCCGGGAGCGAGGTCGGTAGTTTCGATCAGCTTGGTTGGCCCCGGCGGTGCTAAATTATAAATCCGCGGATTGGTCAGAGATACTGTTCGACCATCGTCGGTGCCATATAATCGAAAAACAAGTTCATCGCCATTGATTTCTGTAGTTAGTAAGACGTGATGTCCAGTGTCATTGATAAATTTGAAATCCGGTGCCGGATCATAGATGGTTGCATCAGTCCCCGCGGGTTCGTAATACGAGACGCGGTACGAATGATTCTTCCGTTCAGTTATTTTCAAACCCGCATCAAGTACTGAGCGGAAGGTGGTGGTGCCAATCTGGCACAGCCCTCCGCCATATTCAGGCACGGTCTTATTGCCTTTGATAACCAACTCTTGTTTGTAACCGTGCTCACCATCTATTTCTCCCAGTGCATTGATCAGAGAAAACTCTTCTCCAGGTTTGATCATCAAACCATTCAGCGCACTAGCCCCAACGCCGATATTATGTCGACGATTAGCGGGACTTCCTTTAAAATTGGAGCGGCCTTCACCAATTAATTCTTTGATGCCATAGCTCAGGGCGCTCCCCTCGGTTGCTTCGGGTGCAATAATATCAACGACGAGTTGTGCTGATTGAGCGTCGCTCTGAATCATGGCATTTAACTCAACTACAGAAGCTGCGATATCGACGGTTCTACCTTCTTCCGCTGGCTGAAATTCAGTCACTCGACCATTGCTTACCTGAAATTTTGATTCTTTGACGGCAACGTCAACTCCAGTTGCAACCTCTTCTAAAAAAGCCACGGCCTGATCATTGTCTAAAACAACGGTGAATACGCCATCAACCGCTGCTGGCCGTATCCATGCCGCAATCTGATCACGGGTTATCTCCCATTTTTTTTCATCAAACTGCAACTGATATGGTGCCCGGGCTAATACATCACCAACGGTAGAAATAAGCGTGGTAGCTTCCGCGGCGTCTACGTCGGGTTGGTCGGGCTGCAAACTAATCGGAATCGACGCGGTCTGCATTGATAACAATTGGGAAGTAATGGAGCTCATAATATCCGTATAGGAAAAAGCGGTGCCCGCTTCTGCCGGAGCTACGGTAATCGAGTCATCCGCAATGACAAATACTGCATCATGCGCGGGTGCTTCATAGGCGCTCAACAATGCCTTCAGCGCTTTTGACATGGCCACCGCATCAATGCTCAAGCTGGGACGGTATGTTTTTCCCCGAAGAGCATAGTAGGCGCGCTCAGGGTAACTCATACTTCGCTGATCAGCGATAATATCATTCAAAGACTCGTCAATGTGGTACGACGCAAGTGGTGTAGCCAATTCTGGGTTGGCCGCATCGCCATACACCATTTCCAAACCAACCGCGTGTGCGTCATACACCAAGGTGATCCCCGTATCTAATAACTCATTAGTATGGCGTACGAGGGCGTCGCGGGCAGCATCATATGATCGATCTCCAATATCATATGTGCCCACACGGGTATGAGGCAACAATCGAGCATCAAATTGCGCGCCATAGGCAAATGTTCCGAGCAAAACTGAACCCCCCACCACGATAGAGATCCCGAGCACTAACAGTGGGGCCCGATATGTTCGAAAAGAAAAACGTGGCGCCGTAGAACTAGGAGCTTTCGTGCTGTTACTCTTTTTTGTCGTTTGTTTTTTTGCCATACACAACTACGAGCGCAATAGCGTATTTAATACGGCACGTGCCAGCTCCTCACGATGCTGCTCTTCAGAGAGCGGAGTGGAGAGGACAAGCTGAAAAACAGCCCCCTGAGTCAGCGCTTCAGGCAAGTCCTTGATGGGCCAGCGGACAATTTGATGATCTGCCAATTCTAAAAGCGCCTGCGTTCCTTCAAACCCTTTGACGGTAACCGTGGTTTGGTACGCGGCCGGTGTCATCATCATGGGATTATTCCTCGTGGACGCGAACGACCGTTACTTTGTTTACTTTTTCAGCTTTGGGTAATGTCACGCTCAGGACCCCATTACGAATGGTGGCCTTGATCTGGTCAATCTTCACATCGCAGGGGAGAATAATGGATCGAGAAAACCCGCCCCAATAACATTCACGGTAAAAATAATCCTGATCAGATACTTCATGATCCTTTTCGCGTTTGCCGCGAATGGTAATCATGTCATTATTAACTGAGATATCAATGTCTTCCGGTTTAACGCCGGCAATGGTGGATTTGATGACAATCTCGTCAGTAGTCTGATAGACGTCGACCGCCAATTGCCCGGCAAAATCATCGTCGTCCAGCCAATTCTGATCAATAGCGCGTGGAGTCGAAGCAGACACTGCTTTGCCATTCGACGCAGCCAAATCACGAGTAAAGTCATACTCGTATTCGTCTTTTCGCTTTTCCTTGGTGTTTGTGGTATTTTTTGAAGCTGATGCCATATCAATATCGCTCAAAGATGCAATTAGTATACAATATTAATACAAGAAGTGCTAGTATAATGGGCATGCATTGACGCGCGCCAATAAGTACGCTACGATTGGCGATACTACATTTATGGCCCCATCGTCCCTGCCACTGGCCATAAACGAACTATTCAACCATGGCCCCATCGTCTAACGGTTAGGACACCACGCTTTCAATGTGGTAACCGGGGTTCGATTCCCCGTGGGGCTACCATAATCATACAAAAAAAGCCCAGTCACCGTTGAGCGCATCATCGTACAATGCCTATGCGGTTTTTTTGTGTCGCGTCATCATCCACACCACCGCACCACCGAGTAAGAGCACCGCGGCAATAATGATAACCATGGCGTCAGTGGATGAAATTTCGCCGCGACTCTGAGCCGTGGCGCTGGTATTTGATGCTGTGCTGGCCGGCTGGGCAATTCGATTATTCAAAACGCTCGAAGGCATTGTCTTGACTTCATTAATCGGAGCGCTATCACCCTGAGTGATTACGTCGGGGGTTTCACTGAAGAGGCCAGCGGCATCGGGCTCGCTCGTAAGTGCAAAGGCGGGCGTAGCGACTGAAACGAAACACCAGGCGATAACGAATGTACATACTAGAGTGCGAAAACGCATAAACTGCAATATGGCCTTAAAAATTCAATACATTGAATAATAAAAACCTTGAATTATTATTAGTATAGCATAGGTACGCCAAGCGTGCCTCCACCAAGTGACGGAGCCAGGTGTGGTACAATACACCTAACTATGCGTATCTTAGGGATAGAAACAAGTTGCGACGAAACGGCTGTCAGCATTATCACGGGCAATCGCGGACGACTAAAAATCGAAGCGCACGTCGTCTCCAGCCAAATCGCCACCCACCGGAAATACGGCGGCGTGGTGCCTGAAGTTGCCGCGCGACATCATGTGCACAACATGATCCCGGTCATCATGGAAGCCCTGCGCACGACGCACCGAACACCGGATGATATTGATGCCATTGCGGTGACGCGCGGTCCAGGTTTGATTACCTCCTTGCGGGTCGGCGTGCAAACCGCCAAGACCCTGAGCTATGTCTGGAATAAACCGCTGATCGGGGTCAATCATATGGAGGGGCACGTCTATGCAAACTGGTTAGACCAATCAAACATTACTTTCCCCGTGCTCTGTCTGGTAGTATCAGGCGGACATACCCAGCTAATCCTGATGACCGACCATGGTCAATACCGATTGCTCGGACAAACCAGAGATGATGCGGCCGGAGAAGCATTTGATAAAGTCGCTAAGATGCTCAAGCTGCCGTACCCCGGTGGGCCACGCATACAGAAACTCGCTGTTAAAGGGAATGCGCAGCGCTTCAACTTCCCTCGGCCGATGCTCAATCAAAACAATGATGACTTCAGTTTTGCCGGATTAAAGACTGCTGTGCTCACCGTGCTCACCAACCACTATCAATCAAAAAAACCGCCGCTGGCTGACATCTGCGCTTCATTTCAGCAGGCGGTCATCGATGTTCTGGTGCAAAAAACAATCCGCGCTGCCAACCAATACCACACCAAAAGCGTCATCCTCGCTGGTGGAGTGGCGGCCAACCAACCGCTGCGCGAACAACTCAAACAAGCCGTCCGCACCCTGAACCCCCGTATCAAGTATGGCACTCCGCCGCTCTCACTCTGTACTGATAACGCGACAATGATTGCCATGGCCGGATATGCCCAGGCGCGTAAAAAACGGTTTGATGACTGGCATACCATGGAAGCCGACCCCAATTGGGAACTCGTCTAATGGCTGATTTTCGGGTACACTGTATACATGAAACCCCTGGAAAAAGCCTACGAACCACAATCAATTGAACAAGCCATCTATCAGCGCTGGGAGCGGTCAGGATTTTTTAATCCTGACAAATTGCCGGGTAAACGCACCAAGACATTTAGCGTAGCCATGCCCCCGCCAAACGTGACTGGGGAATTGCATCTGGGGCATGCTACCGGCATCACCATCCAGGACATTTTGACGCGATTCTACCGGATGCGTGGGTACAAAGCGCTCTATCTGCCGGGCACTGACCACGCTGGTATCTCTACGCAGGTAATGGTAGAACGTCTCATCGCAGAGTCAGGGCTTGACCGACACACCCTGGGGCGTGAGGCATTCCTGAAGCACGTCTGGGATTGGAAGAAAAAATACGGCAGCCGCATTACCGAGCAAATCCGCCAGCTCGGCGCCTCGTGCGATTGGTCACGCGAACATTTCACCATGGATCCTAAGCTTACCGAGGCAGTTCAGCATGCCTTTATCACCATGTATAAGGACGGACTTATCTATCGCGGAAATCGAATTGTGAACTGGGATCCAAAAAGCCGAACCGCGCTGTCCGATCTGGAAGTAAAACACGTCGAAACAACCAGTAAGCTCTACTACATCAAATATCCTCTCTTTGGCAGTACCAAATATGTAACCGTCGCCACGACTCGTCCTGAAACTATGCTTGGCGATACCGCGGTCGCCGTTAATCCCGATGATGCGCGATACAAAGAGTACATCGGTAAAAGTGTGCTGATCCCTATCGTTAATCGCGAAGTGCCGATCATCACCGACAAACGCGTTGACCCAGCTTTTGGCACTGGCGCGGTCAAAGTTACTCCCGCCCATGACCCGCTGGATTATGAAATCGGCCAGGACCATCATCTCCCCATCATCAATATTATTGGCATGGATGGCATGCTCACAAAAGAAGCGGGGGAATATTATGGCAAAAGCGTTCAGCAAGCACGCCAACTTATTATTCAACGTTTAGACGAGGAAGAATTGCTGGAAAAAACTATTGATTACCTGCACAATCAAGCCCGATCCGAACGAACCAGCGCTCCGATTGAACCGCTCATCTCTCGCCAATGGTTTGTCAAAATGGATAAACTCGCCGCAGCTGGACTGCGCGCAGTCAAACAGAAAAAAATCGCCATCATCCCTGACCGATTTGATAAAGTCTACACGCACTGGCTGGAAAATATCAAAGACTGGTGTATTTCCCGACAATTATGGTGGGGTCATCAAATCCCGATTTGGTACAAAGGCGACGAGGTGCGTGCTTCAATCAAAAAACCAGGAAATGGCTGGGTGCAAGACGAGGACACATTGGACACCTGGTTCTCTTCGGGACTCTGGACCTTTGCCACCTTAGGCTGGCCGAAGCGCGGGACGGCTGACCTCAAGCGCTATCATCCCACCACGGTCATGGAAACCGGCTGGGATCTAATTTTCTTCTGGGTAGCACGCATGATTATGCTGAGCCTGTACTTCACTAAATCAATTCCCTTCAAAACAGTGTACCTGCACGGCATGGTACTGGATAAAGACGGCAAAAAAATGTCCAAGTCAAAAGGTACGGGCGTTGATCCAATCCCCATGACCCAAAAGTACGGCACTGACGCCATTCGCTTATCACTCATACTGGGCACGACGCCCGGACAAGACTTCCGTCTCTACGAAGAAAAGATTGCTGGCTACCGAAATTTCATCAATAAGCTGTGGAACGTTGCGCGGTATGTATTGGCACATCCGAAGACGAAGGAACCACTGCGCCTGACGACCTTAGCTGACCAATGGATTATGAGCCGGCTCCAGGGATTAATCACCACCGTGACTACCCACATCGAATCGTACAACTTTTCGGAAGCCGGCACCGCACTCTATGACTTCCTCTGGCGCGAGTTGGCTGATTGGTACATTGAGCTTTCGAAATCTCATCTAAACGTTCCGCTGCTCTACCATATCCTGGAAACGTTTCTCGCGTTAGCCCACCCCTACATGCCCTATGTGACCGAGGAGGTTTGGTCGAGATTATCGGGCACCGAAAAAAAATCTATGCTCATCGTACACGCCTGGCCTCAGGCTCAACGCCGCTACCACAATACTGAAGCAGAAAAAAAATTCACCACCCTTCAGGACTTCGTCGGCAGCATTAGAAATATTCGCGCTGAAGAGAAAATATCGCCCACCACACTCATTGATGCGGTGATTAGCGGTAAGCGCCAGTCAGTCATTATTGAGCATCAGGAAAGTATTATGCGCCTGGCTCGATTAAAATCACTCACGGCCAGCCCCATTACCAAACCAACGGGAACCATCACCGGTCTTGATTTTGCCTTAGATTATACCCGTGACGACACCTCAATCAACAAAGAACTGCATCAATTATCAGAATACATTCAGCGCTTAGAACAAAAGCTCTCGAATGCTAATTTCATTGACCATGCCCCGGAAGCGGTCATTGAGGGAGAGCGGGAAAAATTAGCCGAAGCGCGAGAACGGCTTCAGTCTTTGACTCGCGGTTAGGGAGCGGCTCCTACTTACGCGCCCGGGCGGACCGACCCAGGTCTTCTTTGCTCATTCCATGATAATCCCGACCCTCATGGAATGCTTGATTATGTTTCCGCTCTTCTTCCCATCGATCACGCGCTTCATGCTGCTCTCGAACTTTTTCCGAGGCCTGCGCCTGGATTCGATGGATTTCTCGCTCACTGATGGAACCAAATTCGCCCATATTTTTTTATGGTTAGTTGCTTATTTGGTGACTTTGAATACTTCATCGATTGTGGTAATGCCCTGCAAAGCCTTGAGAATGCCATCCTGCTGCATAGTTAACATACCCGCCTTGTGACCCTCTTCTTTAAGGGCGTATTCAGAAACCTTGCCTGACAAGATCAGTTGTTCAATATTTGGATTCATAGTCAGCATTTCAAATATACCGATACGTCCACGAAACCCGGTTTCATGGTTTTCCGGTGTTGGGATACCCCGATAAAATTTCAGATGCTGTGAATCGACGTTTCTCCGCATCTCCTGCGGAATGGATTCAAGCACTTGATGCACCAATTCAAGCTGGGCCGCTTCAGGCGTATATTCCTCCTTATGCGCCGGGTCAATCCGACGAACCAGCCGCTGACCGATTAATAAATTCAAAGCGGGTGCTAAGAGAAATGGTCGGACATTCATCGCCAACAACCGCGGGATGGCTCCGGCGGCGCTATTCGTGTGCAGCGTTGAAAGCATGAGATGCCCGGTCAAAGCTGCCTGAATGGCAATTTCTGCCGTTTCTTGATCTCGAATTTCACCGACCATCACAATGTCGGGATCTTGGCGTAAGACCGCCCGCAGTCCAGTGGCAAACGTAAACTGCTGCCGGCCGGTCGTTCCCGACTTCAATAAAGTACGGATGTCTTCTTTTTCGCCCGATTGCTCGCCGCCCTGCACTTGGCTCTGGGTCACACCCTTCAAACGATATTCAATCGGGTTTTCCAGAGTAATTATTTTTGATTCTGGGCTGTTCAATTTTTTTAATATCGCATACAGCGTCGTCGTTTTACCAGAGCCAGTGGGGCCAGTCGTGATAATCATGCCATTCGGTCGGCTCATTTCTCGAATCAATATGTCGTAGGCGGGACCAACCAAGCCCATGCCGTCCAGTCCAATGCCGGTGGATGATGACATAAGCAACCGCATCACAATACTTTCGCCATACGCGCTCGGTACTGTCGATACACGCACGTCAATAAAATCATTCGTCATGAAGATGGTAAACCGACCGTCTTGGGGGATATCTGAAACGTTTATTTTTAGTTTGGCCAATAATTTCACTCGATTAATCACCTTGGGCCACATCTTCTTCTGCAACATGGCAGCGTCATACAACACGCCATCAACGCGAAATCGAACCTTGACGTCATCTTGCTCTGCTTCGATATGCACATCCGATGCCTGGGACTGGATAGCGGTGGCCATGATGATGGTAAATAGGTCGCTGGTAGAGACATGCTGGATCTTTTCCTGAAGCTCACGGAATGATTTTATGTCTCGTTGGTATTTCTTCAAATCCTCCTCCTTAATCTCAATACCAGCCACGTACGTGCGTGGGCGGGGGAGGGCGGCATACAGCTTCAATGCTGCATCCAAGCTAAGTGCGGACAACGCATATAAATCACCATGACACTGTGTTTCTTCCTGAATGGCATCAAATTTTTTCTGCACTTCGGGATCGAGAGGATTAATCGCTCCCAAACGAAATTCGCGGTCAGTCTTAAAAAAACAGACCGCCTGCAACGATCGGGCCACGTCTTCATCTATCAAGATAAGAGCTTCAGGCGCAATCGGGAACCCTTTCAGGTTAATATATCCGACGCCCATTCGCTGCGCCTCTTCCTGAGTTGCCTCCTCTTTCCTCTTGGCTTCAATTTCATGAATCTTTGATTTCAATTTTTCTTCAACCTCTTCAGATGAAACCTGTGGGGCGCCATCGTGAGATTGACGAATCAAGTCATCAATACTTCGCTCATGTTTTGAAGTAATATCCTGGTTCATACCCACGCAGTATACCAAAAAAGAGTCTCTGGGTAAACGGACACCTATTCGCTTTTCACCACTCTATGAGCGGCTCTGTAAGAATTTTTTTGCAATGTCAACGACGATGCGCTCGCCAGCGAGCAAATCGGGTTGAGGAACTGAAAAACGAGTAAAATTGCGCGTGCCAGTGGGGTGATACTCTTTGTACATGGTCATCCCATCGATCGCTTTGACCGTGCTCACGATGACGCCGACGCGCTCACCGTCTTCGAAAAGCACGAGAACTATTTCCGCGTCAGGAGTATTCACAATCAACTCATCAACCACGCCGTCTAATTCACTCGAACCTGCTCCTGATTTCTCAAAATCTTGTTTATTCAATAATGACCAGACCACCCGGCCGTTCAAATCGGTTTTGAGGCGAGCTAAAGCGCGACCCCACAAACGGAGGGTATTGATTGATTTCGTTTGGTACAAATTTTTGATAACTGCTTCTCGCCGTGCGCCATTTTCAATCAAGTGACTGCTGATAGCCAATGATTTTGGCGTGACGGTAGTTGTTTGGAAGCTCTTAGTCTTCGAAATGATACCGGCTAAAAGATTGGTAGCAATGAACTCGTCTAAAATATTATTTTTCAATTCGCGCAGGAGCTCAAATATAATCTCCGACGTGGAGGTCGCGACGAGATCAACAATATTTATTTCCCCAAAATATTCATTGGCCGGATTATGATCAATATTAATGATCGGGGTGTGATAAAAGAACTCGGTATTCTGATCGTATAATTTACCTAAACTCTCAAGCTCCGGCGCGTCAATCACAATGATCAAATCAAATTCATACGATGAGGCTGAAGACGTCACGTCCCGCGCTTCAAAAAAACCGCTCTTCGGCGTAATGAAAATATCGAGTCGCTTTTGGTCATTGCTGAAGTCATAACTCAGCTCTTCGACAGGCGTACGAGAAACATCCAATGAAATAATAAACTTTCGCAATGCCGTCAGATCAGAATGAATCGCCTCGCTTTTCGGTAAAAATTGGTGCGACGCCGGCACGCGAAAATCACTCGCGACAACAACCGAATTCTTTTTCATTTTTTCCAAAGCTAAATGAAGCCCCAGTCCAGCGGCAACGGCGTCGGTCGACGGATTAATTGGCAAAGCAATAACAATGTTAGTGCTTTTATGTAATACGTCAGCAGCTTGTTGATGCGTAGATCGTTCCATACTATCAATACAATAGATAACCCATCCTCAATCAGGATGTGTTCTGTAGCGCGCAAATGATACCCTGTCCAACTGGGAAAAAGTCTCAGATGTGCATCACAGAAATCAATTGAGTATACTGGGCAGGCAGTTGCCTGTCAAGCTTGGCGGGCAGTATATTCTACCGTACAATACGACTATGCAAAAAATTACAAAATCGGTAGCCGAAACGAAGAAATTTGCTGAAACCTTAGCAAAAAAATGTCGTGGGGGAGAGATCTATGCGCTGATCGGCACCCTGGGGAGCGGCAAAACCGCCTTTACCCAAGGTTTTGCCCGTGGCCTTGGGATACGACGACATATCCCCAGTCCAACCTTTACCTTGCTAAATCTTTACCCGATTGCCCGACGGGGGCGGCTGGCCTATTTTTGCCATGTCGACCTATACCGGCTGCGTCATATCACCGAGCTATCAGAAATCGGCCTCAGCGAATGGTTGGGGAGGGCTGACACCGTCACCGTGATCGAATGGGCGGATCGGATGAGTCAATCACTTCGCCATGCGTCCCATATCAGCATCCAATTCCGGGTACGGAGCGAATCATCTCGAACGCTGCTCCTCCAGCGCCACCACGCCCGTGCCTAAATAGGGGCCGAGGCCTCGGTGGCAGCGCGCACCGGCGTCGTCGTATCATCAACGACCATCTTTTTTTTCGTAACTGAAATTACCTGGCTCGGTGCGACTAATAACTCGGTGTTGTCCAGCAAGCTGCCGAGTAAATCTGTGCGCCGCACCACATAATGCTGAACCTGATGCGCATTCATATCAAGCTGCACATCGACTACAGTGCCGAGGTGCGTGCCTGATTTAGTATACACCGGCAAATCACGAAGTTGTTTTGTGCTCCAGCGTTGTTCCATTGGTTTGGTCTCCGGACGGGGATGCATGATGCCGCTTTAAAACAAAATACTGTTGCGCGATAGTGAAGAGAGTGGATACGAGCCAATAGAGCGTCAGTCCGGCGGGGAACTGGATGCCGAAGAAAACTGTCACGGCGGGGAGAACGTAGCGCATTTGCTTATTCATACTGGCCGTCATGCTTTCATCCTTCGCACCAGGCACGGCAGGCGGCTGTTTGCGGCTTAACATATTTGATTGGAAGAAGGTGGCCAAGCCCGCAATTATAGCGAGAGCCCAATTTTTCGTCTGCGACAAATCAATAAAACCAAGAAATTGAGAATTGATTGCCTTGCTGGTAAAGATATCGCGCATCGGCCCGTATAAATGTTCTAATTGCTCTGCCATCAAGATATGCGTCGTCGGATCAGTCTGGGACACGGCGAGAAACGCTCGATACAAAGCAATAAGTATGGGTAATTGAATCAACAACGGCAAACATGAAGAAAGGGGGTTAACCTTGTTCTCCTTATAAAACTTCATGGTTTGTCGGCCCAGCTCTTCTCGATCATTTTTATACTTTTGCTGTAGCGCCTGTAATTGCGGCTGGGTTTCTTGCAATCGCTTTTGGGCTACAATCGACGAACGGGAAGGGAAATACAGGATGCCTTTGATCAGTAGGGTCAATAAAATAATTGCCGCCCCCAGATTAGGGATGTAATGATAAATAAAAACAAGGGCGTTCAGTATCGGTTCGAGTAAAATGAGATTAAATATGTCTCCAATCATGAAGGTAGCAAATAAATTAATTATCGGTCGGGGACGGGGTCATGGCCTGGTTCGTGCCAGGGGTTGCATCGCAAAATTCGCCGCATACCCAGCCAACTGCCGCGCCACAGGCCATGGCGGGAAATAGACCGGTGGGTATATTCCGAGCAGCTCGGATACAGTCGGCAATACCCGTACGGATGCCGGTAGGAAAACCACCCATGATCGGGTGAGATCGTGCGCTGATACAAGCGAATTAATGATAAGACAAGGGTAGACATCATAGATTAACGATTGAGCAGGCGGCCGCGATGGAGCAGGGTACGAACGGTTTGCTGCAACAGCGAGGCGGACATTGTCGCGCTCGGTGTACGCGCAATAAAGATAATATCATACCCGCTTTTCACGGTTGGGCGTTCAGCAGCCACAAAAGCTCGGAGCCGGCGCTTCACTTGATTGCGCACGGTGGCCTGCTTGCTTACCTTGACGCCAACAATAAACCCAAAACGTGTGTGGGGTCGATGGGTCTCCTGAAATTTCATTACCAGTGCTCGGCTATGAACGGCGACACCGCGTCGGTGTAAGCGATCCCAGTCAGCACGACGGGCAATGCGCAGTGGACGCGGCAACATAGAGGCGCGAGTAGCTAGTAATTAGCTGGACAACACCCGCCGACCGCGGCGGCGGCGGCGAACTAATATTTTCCGTCCGCCCACTCGTCGAGAACGATTGCGAAATCCATGAACACGGCTGTGGCGACGTTTTTTGGGTTGATAGGTACGTTTAGACATAAACAAAATATTCCTAAAGGGACAATAAGCTAGTCCTCAGTATACCAGGGCACACTGCCTGGGTCAACGGAAAACCGCTATCCACTATTCATGCACAGGTTATGCACTTTATCCTCGTGGGAGCGGGTTCTGCCAATCAACGAACTATGGTACCATGAGTAAACATTTAGGAAGTTTTTTCTATGGACACCAAACAACTGTGGGATGCCGTCTTGGGAGAGCTCGAGCTATCACTTAGCAAGGCAAATTTCACCACCTGGTTTAAAAATACATACGTCGACACCTTTGCGGATGGTTCGGTGATTATTGCGGTGCCCAATGCATTCACCAAAACGTGGTTAGAAAATAAATACCACAAGGAGATCGTTAAGGCAATTCAGAACGCCACCGACAATTCAGTAAAATCAATCACCTACGCTGTCAAAAGCGGCCGCCCCGGTGGCACGGTTGGTCCAAGTATAGATGCGGCTCGCACGAGCGACGCGGCCGTAGCCGAACCCGTTCCCGCGGCACGCAACGGCTTTGGCCTCAACGCACGATATACATTCGATAGTTTTATTGTTGGTAAAAGCAATGAATTAGCTCATGCCGCCTGCCTGGCGGTTAGCCAGCGCCCCGGCGAAGTATACAACCCCCTCTTCCTCTATGGCGGAGCTGGCTTGGGTAAAACGCACTTGATGCAAGCGATCGCCCACGAAGTCCTTAAGCGGTGGCCGGATAAGTCAATTATTTATGTTAGTTGCGAAAAGTTCACCAATGAATTTATCCAATCAATCAGTAGCGGTGAAGCCGATCGATTTAAAAATCACTATCGCTCCGCGGATTTATTGCTGATTGATGATATTCAATTTCTCGCTGGCAAAGAGGGCACCCAGGAAGAGTTTTTTCATACGTTCAACGCCTTACACCAGCAAAACAAACAAATTGTCGTTAGCTCTGACCGCCCTCCCAAGGCCATCCCAGCGCTCGAAAGTCGCCTGGTATCGCGCTTCGAGTGGGGTATGATTGCGGATATTTCGCAGCCAGATTTTGAAAACCGCGTAGCTATTTTAAAGGCTAAGGTTAGAGAAAAATCAGCCACCTTACCCGATGACGTCATCACCGCAATCGCCACAACCGTACAGAGTAATGTCCGAGAGCTTGAGGGTGCTCTCAATCGGATCATCGCCTATCACCAGCTGGATAATTCCACGCCAAGCGCCCAATCCGTCAAATCAATTCTCTCCAGCATGTCCGAGCACCAAAAGCGCGACGGGGCAATCACCGTCAAACAGATTATCACCACCGTTGCTGATTTTTTTGATGTCGGTGTCGATGACGTGCTGGGTAGCAGCCGTAAAAAAGAACTGGTTAACCCACGGCAAATCTGCATGTTCCTTATGCGCGAAGAGGCTAAGTGCTCCTATCCGACCATTGGACACGAGTTGGGCGGCCGTGACCACACCACTGCTATGCACGCATACGAAAAGATTAAAAAAGCGGTTAATGATGATGAAAAAATCCGTCATGATATTAATTTAATCCGACAACGATTGTTCAACGAATAGGTTTACATTGTGGATGAGATGCGCATGGACAGTGTATGCACACAGGCTCAACTGAGGACAGACAGCGCTTCATGTCTGTATAAAAAATAAAAATAAAGTTGACTTTCCCTTTTTTAAAAACTTGTCCACATATAGTTCTCTTTTCGTTCGCATGCCTATACACATCTTATACCGGCGAAGGATGATGAATCTCTTTATTCCATCGGTGTAAAAAAACTTATCCACGCTGTCCACTCCCTTATTATCATTATTATCAATATCTTAATCTATTAAATCTCTATGAAGATAATTTGCACACAAGAAAATTTAGCGACTGGCCTCTCCCTGGTCAGCCATGTAGCGAGTAAAAATATTTCCCTACCCATTCTTAACAACGTGCTGATTAAAGCGGAAAAGGGTAGTGTCACGCTCATGACAACAAACCTTGAAATCGGGATTATTACTCAGGTTCGCGGCAAGGTCGAACAAGAAGGATCCATAACCGTACAGGCAAAAACACTTAATGATTATGTAGCGCTTTTACCGAAGGAAAACATTGAATTGGAGCTTATTGAACAAACCCTCCATGTGCGTGCTACAAAGGCAAAAACCTCAATGAAAGGGGTTGACCCGTCTGAATTCCCATTAATTCCGACAGTTGAGGCTCAGCGAGAAATATCTATCCCCGCTGCCCAACTCAAAGATGCGCTGACGAGCGTGGCCTTTGCTGCGGCGTATGACGAAACTAGACCAGAGATCAGCGGTGTGTTATTCCAATTCAACGGTACTGCGCTGACGCTGGCCGCAACCGATAGCTATCGCCTCGCTGAGCGAACGATGACCTTGGCCGAATCAGTACCCGAGTATCACGTCATTATTCCCATGCGTACTGCTCAGGAGTTGATTCGAATAATTCAGGAGGTAGGCGATTCGGTAAACATTAAGAGCAATGAGAATCAAATAGTTTTCAGCACCGGTGGCGTCTCGCTCACCTCTCGGATCATTGAGGGGCACTACCCTGATTATAAACAAATTATTCCTCAGGAATCGGCCACGCGGGCCACGCTGCAGGTGCGCGCTTTTGCGAACACCGTGAAACAGGCTAGTTTATTCTGCAAGCCGGGGAGCAATGACATCTTGCTTATTTTTGATAAGCCCGCCGGACGCATCACGGTATCGGCAACCAACGTCCAGATTGGAGCCAGTGAATCACAATATGAAACAGAAATTGCTGGCGAATCAAATGACATCATTTTTAATCATCGTTTTCTCCAGGAGGGATTGCAAAATATTACAACTGACGAGTGTGTTATAGAGTTGACGACCAATAGCAGTCCCGCGCTCATTAAGCCGAAAGGAAAGGATGATTACGTGTATATCATCATGCCGATCAAGCAGTAGCCGTTTCGTAACGCACCTATCTAAAAACCGCTCTCGGATTCTCCGGGGGCGGTTTTGGTTTTTATGGAGCGCTATTTACATTCGTGGCAGGAGTGGGGAGATAATTGATAGTGGTGGTTGTGCTGGCGCTATTACCCACGTCATCATACACGGTTGCGGTAATATCATGGAAACCCACTACCGTCCCTTTGGGAATAGTGTATTCGAGACTAAAAGGCGACCTAGTTGCCGTTGGCATCGCGGTACCATCAAACGAATATTCAACCTTGGTAATTTTTCGCGGCTTCGGGGCACTCACGGAAACGGTGACGCTCAGAGCGGCCTGGTCAACCGTGTCGCCGGTGATGGGCGCGGTAATACTGATTTCAGGTGCGCGATCTGGATCATGTATCTTACAATCTTCAAGCGCAGGAAGTGTCTCAAGGTAATTATTTTTTTCCGCCCAACGGCGAATGGGTTCTTCCCAGCGCTGGTATTGTGGGTCGGCACTCGGGTTATTTGGGACTGGTCCGCGCGGGTCATCCTTATTGACGTAGTGTAAAATAGTATGGGCAATACGCACAGTTTTTTCCGCGATAAATTTTTTCGGATAGGCGTCTTTGCATTCGTCGGGTATGCGGTTACCTGTAATTGAATCAACCAGGATAGTGGTGCCACCCTCGAGTTCGCCGCGTAAGACGGGTTTGCTGACCGGGTCTGCCGCCGGTCTTTGAAATGGCTCGGCCGGACCGCCGACCGTTCGTTTCATAAATTCGTGCCAGATTGGCGCCGCGACGATTGAGCCATCAGCGCCGCGCCTCATCTCTGAATTATCATTATTGCCTACCCAGACGCCAGTAGCATAGGAAGGCGTGTAGCCCATCGTCCAGGCATCGCGGTAGTCATTGGTCGTTCCGGTCTTTGCGGCGACTGGCCGGCCGGGTAGCGTGAGGTAGCCTCCGGCACCAAAAATATACGCACGAGAGCTATCATCTGACAGAACGTCATTGAGTAGGCGGAGCGCTTTTGCATCAAAGACCTCCTCGGAGCGCTCTTCGTATTGTTCTAAAATTTTTCCTTGGGGGTCTTCGACGCGCAAGATGCCGGTCGGTGGGTGGTATATTCCTTCGCGGGCAAACGTAGCAAAAGCCGCCGTGTGCTCAAGCAGAGTAACCTCTCCGCCGCCCAAGACAAGCGAGAGTCCAAACCGACTGCGATCACCCAAGGTAGTGTAACCTAATTTTTGTGCGTTCTCCAAGACCGTATCAATCCCCGCTAGGTATAATGTTTTGACCGCGGGAATGTTAAGTGAGCCTGCCAGCGCCTTCCGCATAGTCAATGGGCCGCGTTCACCGAGGTCGTAATCTTTTGGCTCGTAATCCGGGCCGTCAGTTTTGAATTTGGTGACTAAATCAAAGAGGATGGTATTATCCGTATAGCCCTTGGCAAACGCGCTGGCATACACTAACGGTTTAAATGAGGAACCGGGTTGGCGGGGGCGAAGCGCAACGTTGACCTGACCGTCAATTGATTCGTCAAAGTAATCTTTGGATCCGACCATAGCGAGGATTTGCCCGGTTTTCGTCTCGATATTTACGAGCGCGGCATTGCTTGCATTATATCGCTCGGCATTTTTTGGCGCGTATTTTTCAATAACCTCTTCGGCAACCTGCTGCTTATCAATATTGAGCGTGGTGATGACTTTCAGGCCGCCTTGCTCGACGACCGTCTCGCCATATTTGTCCGCCAGCTGCTCGCGTACCCAGAGGACGAAGTGGGGTGCGCGAATATTTTCGTATGGGGGGCGAAGTTTTTCTAGAAGATTAATCGTCTTGGCCTCATCAGCCTGCTCTTTTGTGATATATCCCTGCTCCACCATCGTATCCAGCACCAAATGAATGCGCACGCTTAACGCGTCTACATTGTTGCCATAGGGTGAGTAGTAGGTGGGCCGATTTGGGATGGCAGCGAGGAACGCCGCTTCGGCAAGGGTCACATCCCGCACTGATTTACCGAAGAAGGACTGCGCTGCCGCCTCGACTCCGTACCGTGTGGAGCCAAATGGGATTTCATTAAAATACATTTGCAGAATCTGATCCTTGGTGAAATTTTGCTCCAATTGGTAGGCTAAAATTAACTCTTTCAGCTTACGGGTGTAGGAGCGCTCGTCAGTAAGGATTGCGTTTTTTACAAATTGTTGGGTGATGGTTGAACCGCCTCGCTGTGGACAGAGGCCGCCGAGATTACCCACTACTTCATGACAGACCGCCTTGGCGATGCCGGGCAAGTCAAACCCTTTATGGTTATAGAAGTCATTATCTTCGATGGCAATAGTTGCCTGCTTCATGATATCCGGCACGTCCTTTATTTGGATCAGCGTTCGTTGGACGTCGCCGTGGATCTCGTAGAGCAGCGTGGTTTCATCTCGTGCGTAAATTTTGGTGCTCTGGGCCACCGATCGATCAATTACTTTATCTGGGTCAGGCAGGTCGCGTGATACCCAAGCAAACGCCGCCACTCCGCCAATTACCGCTAGCACTATCAAAATGCCGAGACCAGGCAGGCCGTAGCGGGTTAGTTTTTTCTTCCAGCCTTTCGGTCGGGGGCGTTGAGCGGACGACCGTTTTTCATGCGCAGCGCCAGAAATCTGGCTGACGCGCTGGCCAATCTTGCGAATACGGAAATTTGGTTGTTGCAGCGAAGGGATAGGCATAGGTTACCGATGGCGAGGAACAATAAGTGTAGCACCAATTACTCCGGCATCATAATGTAATTTTGACACGACGATTTTTGTTTTCTTGAGTATTGCCGGCGCGATTAGCGGCCTCATATGTTTGAGGGCCGGCTTGATGAGCATTGGCAGGTGGGCAAGGCCACCACCGAGCACAATAATTTCTGGAGAGTAAGCGTGGATAGCATTCGCCAGCCCGATTGCCAGCGAAGTGCTGGCACGAGCCATCACCTGCTTCGCCACCCGTTTTCCCGCTCGCGCCGCAGCCACGATGTCATATGAAGAAAGTTTGGCGCCGGTTTTTTGGCGGTAGATTGATTGGAGGGCTCGGCCGGAGACCAGCGCTTCGAAATGGCCGTAACGACCACAGCTGCAACGAGCGAGCGAAGGAGATTCAATTATGGTATGGCCAAATTCAACGGCGTTAAAGCCGCCGTGGTAGATTCTTTTGTTGATGACAAGCCCGGCACCAATGCCCGTGCCGATGGTGATCGAGAGAACAGTGTTGTATTTTTTCCCTAGGCCAACGGTAGCTTCGGCGAGTGCGATGCAGTTTGCGTCATTATCAATTCTAACCGGGACGCGGTACTTTTTCTCAAGGATTTTTTGTAGGGGGACCCGGTGCCAATTGTGTGGCAGATTTGGCGATTCGGCTACGATCCCGGTGGCCGTGTCCACGGTGCCGGTAATGCCAACGCCGATACCCCCGATGGTCTGGGTACTAAAAAACCGATCAATTGCCTGGGTAATGCTTTTGAGCGTGCGTGCGGTGTCGCGAATGTCATTGGGCAGTTGGTCGCTGGCGATGACCTGGTGGGCGTCAGTTATGATACCTACTTGGATTTTAGTGCCGCCAATATCGAGGCCAATAGTGCGTCTAGGCATGGGTAATATTTGTTGTGAAATCCTTTTTATTATACCAAAGTTACGGTATACTATAAACTACGAATAGGCTATGAAAACTATTTCAAAAGACACAATCCATGAGGTCATGACACGCGGAGTGGCAGAAGTTGTTGTGGCGGAGAGCCTCTCACAGAAGCTCACATCGGGGAAGCGACTTCGAGTGAAGCTTGGCATTGACCCCACCTCCCCGAAGCTGCACCTGGGGCATACCGTTGTATTACGCAAATTGCGCCAGTTTCAGCAGCTGGGGCACCGAGTAATTTTTTTGGTTGGCGATTTTACGGCTCGTATTGGCGACCCTAGCGGTAAGCTGTCTGCCCGTCAGCCGCTCACCGAAAAAGAAATCAAGGTGAACATGAAGTCCTATGTGAAACAAGCAGCGCGCATTTTGGACATTAATAAAACTGAAGTACGCTATAACTCCGAATGGCTGAAGCCAATGGATTTTGCCGAGCTTTTTCAGCTGACCAGCTACTTCACCGTCAATCAGATGCTGGAGCGGGATATGTTCCAGGAGCGACTGAAAAAAATGAAGCCACTCTGGGTGCATGAGTTGATGTATCCGATTTTGCAGGGGTATGATTCGGTTGCCCTGCGTGCCGACCTTGAGCTGGGTGGCACTGACCAGACGTTTAATGTATTAGCCGCCCGTACTATCCAGCCGCGCTATGATCAGGAACCACAGGACATCATGACCGTGCCATTGATCGAGGGTACGGATGGTGCGCACAAAATGAGTAAGAGTGTAGGCAACACAATAGAGCTGGATGACACCCCCCAGGACATGTTTGGCAAAGTGATGTCGCTTCCCGATTCGCTCATTATTAAGTATTTTACTTTATTAACCGACGTGTCCTTGAAGCAGATTGGCGAGTATGTACAGGCGATGCGCTCAGGGGACAACCCGCGCGATTTCAAAGTACTGCTGGCACGCGAACTGGTGACCATGTATCACAGCGCCAACGCGGCGACGAAAGCAGCGGCTGATTTCTCCTCGACGTTCACTCACAAGCAAGCGCCAAAAGATATTCCTGAAAAATCTATCAAAGGGAAAGATTTGAAGACTAATGCTGACATGGTGGCCTTCCTTTTTAGCGTAAGCAAATCCGAAGCGCGTCGATTGATTGGCCAAAACGCGATTGAATGTGATGGCGTACAGGTAGTTGACCCGAATAAGCGCCCGATGCACGGGATGTATAAAAAGGGCCGGCATTATATGAAAGCGGTGCTTGTATAGTCCGAGCTTTTTGATGAAGGCCTTTGGCGATAAAAACAAAAAAACAGTCGCAAGCATGGAGCGGCTGTTTTGATGTTTGTGTTAGTTGCAATTCTCCAGTGTCGGAGCGGCGTTTTCGAGTGCGCCCAATGGTTGGTTGGTCCATTGGTCAATTTCTATTAATCGAGCGGGACGGTGGCATAATTCAAGGAAGACTTGGTTGACTTGGCTGGGCAGGAGTCCGGCATTTGATTCAATTGTATCAGCTGCCAGGGGCAGAACTAGCGGCTCCCCTGTTGCAGCTCCCAGCACCGTAGGGTTCGAAATCCGAGCAATTGAGGCGGTCGGAGTGGAAATAGTAGCCTGGTAAGAGATGGCAAAACCAGCCCCGAGCGCGGTTACCGCGAGAATTGCGACAATATAGAAGAGGGGTGATTGGTATGTCATATGAATTGACCTGTATCTTACCTCCTGCGAAAAATACGTCAAGGTGGATAATTGACTATTCCCCTTCCTATGCTACCGTGTGGGTATTCCTATGGATCAGAAAACGCCACTTCATCATAAAGCTCAGCAGATCGCTCAGGAGCGCGGATTTCATATTCGAAAGAAGATTTACGAAGCGTGGGAGCCGGGCCGCCCAATACCGCGTAACATAATTTACCTGGGCACGTGGCAGGATAAACCGGCCGCTTTTAAGATATATGATGAACGGCGGTTGAGTGACGAGCCGCTGGCATTGCAAGCCTGGTTACAGCACAGTACCAGCACCCAGCTGATTGCCCCGGCATTGTATGATTTTGCCATAGCGTCGCCCCATGCGGGTTGGCTGATCATGGAAGAATTGCCCACGCCAGGCGGCTTCTTCGCTTCCCCACTGTCAGTTGAGGCGCGGGAGCGTTTTCTTCAATTGTATCAATGGTATCGAGTAGAATTTCCGAAGCAGCCGACTCGTCAGCTCTCACTCGCCGAAAAACTGCCCGCAGCTGAGTATCACCAGTATCGGATTTATCGTTGGTTCGAACAGGCAGTGCACGCTGAGGAAGCGCGCCGGTTGCGGCATCAGCCGACGCTATTGTCTGAAACCGAGTTCCCCCTTCTTTTTAGGCGCGCTATGGCCATCATTGGAAAACTTTTTGCGGGCAGGGCGATGGTCTGGTCGCATGGGCATTTCAAGCCCAAAGAACTTTATCATGATGAAACGCGTGATCGGTATTATTTAACTGATTTTGCCCATGTCAAAATGTACCCGGAGGGGTATGAGCTGGGGTTTATGGTGTGGGCCGATTATTTAATGTCCGGGGATTGGCGATTGCCGTATGCGGAGTGGGCGCTGCCGGTTCGGTCCTGGCGACGACGATTAGTGCGGGTGGCCATCGGACTTGGTCTGCGCGAGCCAGCTGAGCTGATTCGAGGCAGCCTGATTGAGCGGTCGCTGGGCACTATTTTAGCTGACATTGTTGCCCGCGAGCAGCCCATTGAACAGCAGAAAAAGCATCTGGCATTATTGATGCAGCTGCTGACTGAGCTTGTGACTGATATTCGCTAGTGTCCTCGGTAGAATTTCGCGGCGTCTTCGGGTGCGACCGTGTTCACAATAACCTTTGAACCAAGCTCTACGCCGGCCCAGGTGTCACGGCGGGGGCATACCCGTAGATAAAAGTATTCTTGCGCGTCGGTGACGGTTTGATGCATGTAGAAATTGTAGGGAAGCTGCAACTCATTCAAACGCTTGATAATTTTTTTGAGCACTTTTGCGAGCGACTTCAATTCGTCTTCCTCAAGGACGGTGATATTGTCTGCTTGCCGTTTTGGCACAATCCACGCTTCATAATTGTAGGATGAAGCGTAGGGGCAGAAAGCGGTGAGATATTTGTCACTGTAGATACGGCGCGGCCCGCGGGCTTCGTCCTGGGCTAATTTTTTATAGTAGGAGATGCCATTTTTCGTTTGGTAGGCATTAGCTCGGCTGAGTTTGTTAATTATATGGCTCGGCACAAAGCCAGCCGCCATGATTTGAGAGTGGGCGTGTACCAGTGAAGCGCCGGCAACACCACCGTGGTTTTTGAAAATAATAATATACTTGATTTTTGGATCTTGCATGAGAGCCAGGGTGCGCGCCACGTATGCTTTCAGCACTCGGTAGACGTGGGCCTCGCCAAATTCTGCAAATTCTTTATTATGGTGGGGTGTTTCGATAACCACTTCCTGATGACCGTAGGCTTTAGGGTTGTCTGGACTGACAAAAGGGAAGATATTTTTTATAACCTTAATTTCCCACCATTCGTCGGGCCCTTCTTGATACAGAGGCCGTTGCGACATCATTTTTGTTTCCAAGCAGAACGGACAGTCCTTCGATTTGACCGGCACATCCTGGACGCGTTGTGTATCATGTGGGCGTTTGGCGCGTTTGGGCGCTACGATAATAAAGCGATCGTGGATTTCATCAATCCGGATTTCGCTATTAGTAGGGAATATTTTAACCTCGGGGAGAGGCTTCTTATTTGTTTTTTTTGACGTTGGCATAGTGTGGTTTGCTCGCTGTAGTAATCAGTTTGTCGTAGAGTGCTTGATAGGCGCGAGCTGAGGCTTCCCAGGAAAAATCCAGTTCCATATCATGCATGACTACAGTATGCCATGATTTTGGCTGCTGATAAAGGGTGATCGCTCGCTGGATGGCGCTGCGGAATGCATCGGCGGTTAATTCGGTGAAGACAAAGCCCTCTCCGTCCGTTCCATCAGCTCGAACCTCGTGCACAGTGTCTTTCAGTCCTCCCGTGGCTCGGACAATTGGCAGGGCGCCATAGCGCATGGCAATCATCTGTCCTAGGCCGCACGGCTCATAGCGGGAGGGCATGAGGAAAGCGTCGCTGCCGGCATAGATCTGATGGGCCAGGGCATTATCAAATCCAATGCGTACCGCAATTGATTCGGGGTGACGTAGCGCCGCGTCGGTCATCAGCTTCTCCAATGTTTCAAGCCCGGTGCCCAAGACAATGAGCTGGGCGCCCATGGCGGCAATATCATCAGCGATGTCGGCCAGGAGATCGACGCCTTTTTGCTGAGCCAGGCGCGTGACAATGGCCAAGAGGGGCTTTTCGGGCGCCGGGGGCAGCCCCATTGTTTTTTGCAGGGCCGCTTTGCAGGCAATTTTGCCGGCACGGTCATTGTTTGAGAATTTTTTTGTAATTAAGGGATCAGTAGCGGGGTCAAATATACTTACATCAATGCCATTTAAAATGCCGGACAAATCAGCGCGGCGAGTCGCAATGTCTCCCTCCAGTTTGGCGCCGTATTCTGGGGTGAGTATTTCCTCGGCATACGCCTGCGATACCGCGTTCAGAGCATCGGCGGTTAAGATGCCCTGGCGTAGGCTGATTAACATCCCATCTTTTGTATTAGCCAGCACGGGATGGTCTGCTATGGAGAAGCCTAAAAGGTTAAGCACGGTTTCTTGGGTGTACCAGCCCTGGTATTCTAAATTGTGAATAGTGAGCAGCGTTTTTGCTTTGGCCAGTTTTGGATCTGATTTACCCAGCACATCCTTGATCAAGGGCACCATGCCAACATGCCAGTCCTGGCAGTGAATGATGTCGGGGTACCATGCTAGCGCGGCAGGAAGCGCCACGGCGGCCCGGGAAAAGAAAAGGAATCGCTCTGCCTCATGCTTGGTTTTCTCAGGACCGGTTATTTCATCAAAATAAATACTCCCTGTACCCAAGTAGTGGGGGTTATCGATGAGATACAGTGGCACTTGGCTATCCGGGATCGTAGTTTGAAAGATGCTGATATATTCAGTGGTCCCCGCAAATGCAACGGGCACTTTTTCCGCAACCAGCTTCATTGCATTTGGTGGGAGCGTAATAGTGCTGTATTTTGGCATGACTGCTCGGATATCAGTGGTGTTGCTGATAAGTGCTTTGGGTAGGGCGCCAGCCACATCGGCAAGACCACCAACTTTTGCTAATGGTGCTAGTTCAGCAGCAATAAAGAGTACGTTCATAGGGTGCGTGGAAATATTTGTTTCTGCTATTAGTGTACCATGAAAATCGTTTCCGCCGGTAATTGGCCGAGTCTGGTTTGGCGCACAAAGCCCGGTGCAATAATATTTACCGGGAAGGAAATTGTGGGTACTGCCGAAGCTGTTTGGCAGCGGCTCGGGCAAGATGAGAAAAGTGAGCGCGTCGGGGGTAAAAATGATACCCGACTACATTGAAGAGAGATTGAATAAAGACCGTCATATCCCATAGTCGTTTGGCGTCGGGATAGTGGCGATAGGCGTGTTCGTAATGTTTTTGCCATGCCGCTTGCCAGCGGGGGCGCTCGTGGGCGCGGAGCCACATCGCTACATAGTCATAGGTAGGAAGGGCCCAGCCAATATTTTCCCAATCAATGATTTTCCATTGTTTCCCGGCGCGAAGGAAATGCGCCGGATACAGTTCTTGGTGTGCCAGTACGCGCGGGGCACGTTTGAATACTTTGTCGGCTGCCATAAAATATGGTCGACAGCTGGCAGCAAATCCCGGCTGTTGCATAAAGGTGTCTACTAACTGCGCGTAGGGTGCGATAAATTTCCACAGGAAGCTCGGCAATTGCGGAGAATAGAGCAGTGATTGAAAAGATTTGGGGAAGACGCTAATTTTTTGTTGCTGCAGTGAGGCGAGTGTTGTTCCTATCTGTCGTTGTGAAGATTGATTGAAAAATGAGTTTACATATTTTGTTTCATTGTGTGGCTGCAGTGCGCCTGTACCACGTATTTCTTCGCGGATGTACCAGGCATGTGGACTGATACCCCCATGCCATACGCGTGGCGTGGCGCGTGAAAGTGGTGAGCGTAATTTTTGAATGGTCGATAGGAAGAGGTATTCCCTCCCCAGTTTTTCATTCGTCAATCGCTCCTGAGCGATCGGTCGTATGGTCATTTTAAATATTGCGGGTCGTCCGTGGTATGTACCGCTCGCCAAAAAATACCGCGGACCACGGGAACGTATTTGGGTAAGGTGAAACTTTTTTTCTTCCATCAACGCAGTGATGCGTGCCATTAGCCGGCGTTGCGCCGGAGCAGAGAGTGGCGGATGTTTTCCCATCACCATAGTTAGTGTTTGGTGGTCAGCTGATCTTGTTTTTCTTTAAGCTCGTTGACTCGATTGCGGATTTGGGCGGCGCGTTCGTATTCCTGAGCATCTGCTGCTTCGTGCATTTGCTTCTCGAGATTGTCCAGCATTTGCTTGAATTCATCAGCCGGAATATAGGGGATGTCAGTGGTGATGCGCTGGGTCACATCTTCGTCGGCTGATTTGGCCATAACGTCTACCTTGCCGCTGCGTTGCCATTCAAAAGCAGTGAAGATAATATTTTGATACAGTTCTTGAGCGTGCATTTTCTCTTGCTCTGAGAGTTGAGAGCGCTGCACTATTTCCTTGAGATCTTTGGCGCCCGCTTCTATCATTTCGATACTCCACCAGGGCATCGCTGACGCCCACCAGTACTGGTCAGAGTGTACACCGCGGTCAAGCCGCTCGCGCAATACGGGGTAATCAGGATGGGTGGGACCTAATTTTTCCACGGCGGAAATAGCCATATAGGTGAGCTCCCATTGCATGGCATGGATTTCATTATCCTTATCCTGCCAGCGGGAATACGGTGTGTTTTGTTCAATATCCCGTTTCATCAGTGCCCACGATGATGGTCGGGGGTCAATGGCTGCTCGTTTAGAAAAATGGCTTGGCAGATCGCTGAGGGTGGCAGCGGTGAGCTCTGGTGTCTCATAGAGGTCAAACAGGAGCTGCTCAAGACCGGGGCGATGGTGTCCAAACGTTTCCCCATCCATTGCCGTGATGAGGTATTCATTATTATTCACTCGTTCGCCAAGTAGTTTCACTAGCATGCTTCCGGAAAAGACGCTCATGCCAATTTCTGCGGAAAGGATGCGGAAACTGGCGGCTCGCTCTCGGAAAAAAACAAAGAAGTCATCAAAACCTTTGAGCGCATAAATAGTTGACCAGTCAACCTGGTTTAGGTCGCCTGAGTGAGCCAACTCATCCAAAATCATCCAGCGATATCCGAGCTTGGCGACTGTTTCGCCAACCGCACGGCTATAGGCCATTTCGGGCGGGAAAAATCCGGTTGGATTGTAAATGTCACCAAAGAATTTTTTATTAGTGATGGTGTTGAGTTCAATTTGGCGCTTGATTTCAGATTCTGGCATGAGAGGGAGGAAGGGGTGGTATTTGGCGCTGGCGGTCAATTCAATTTGCCCCTTCTCTGCTAAGAATCTAATATCGCGAATAACATCTTTACAATTATATCGATCAAAGAGTTCGGTCAAGCCAGCGTTAATATTAAGTGTTAGTTTGGCGCTGGGGTGTTTTTTGAGGCCGCTCATGAGTTTGCGGTAGCTCTCATTGGCGATTTTTTTTACCCAATATTCTTTTTGGGTGGGTGGTTGATAGATATGGAGAAAGTTTGCCCAATACATAGGTGTGGTTATGATGAAGTTATTTTTTTGCCCCCAATATAATGAACATAGGTATACGGGCTCGCCGCGAGATACCGATCCGCGATGCGCTTGAATCGATTTTGTTTTTGCCAGACCTCGGCAGTATGGATAATATGATCGGCGTATGTTTGTGCCCAACGTTGTTTTGGTGCAAGGAGATTGGCTAACTCAACCCATTCGGTTGCTTTGGACACTATGATTTTTTGGCTCCACCACGGTTTGGCTGAGGCCCACCACCATTGGTCTGACGCACAATATTGATCAAGCAATGTACGTGCTTTGGAATATTCAGGATGTTTTACGCTTTTTTGTACCAGCGCAATCACTCGACTACATAATTGCCATTGTAACTGGTGGATAGAATTGGTTGCGTCATCCCAAAGAATATAGGGCTGCCGTCGTCGTAATTCTTCAGGTCGGGAAGACCAACTAGAACGACGTGGGGTGGTTGGTCGCGCGACTGGCGTTTGTTTAATTAATTCTGAAATAGTAACTGTTTGCACGCGCTTGTTGGTCACCAGTCGTTCCCAAAGCCGTTCGGCGCCGGGGCGATGATGACCCAGGGTTTCGCCGTCCATGGCGGTAATAAATGCATGACCGGTATAGGCGGTGTGATCAACCTCATCCCAGAATGCGTTTGGTTTATTCAGCGGGATATGAAAGGCGATATAATCACTAAGCCATTTATTTCGATAGATGACCGTTTGACCAGTGTGTGTATGTCGGTAGCGAAATGTAGGATCAATGGCACCTAATTCCCCACGCTGGGCAATTTCATCCAAGATGAACCAGCGGAATCCCAGCTGTTGAGTGAGCGTAGCGACACGGGGGTCATACGCCATTTCTGGGAAGAAAAATCCTCGTGGTTGGTAGATTGATCCAAAATAGGCACGATTAACTTTTGTATTACGTTCAATTTGGCGCAACACTTCGTGACTTGGCAATTTAGGCAGTATCGGATGATAGATAGCCGAGCCCACTAGTTCAACTTGTCCACGCCGGGCAGCGGCAGTAATGAGACGAATGATGTCTCGGTACCCATGGTGGGCAAGCTGTTCAGTCAGCGATGCGCTCACGTTGAGGGTGATATGAATGTGGGGATGTCGTCGGAGTACCTGTAACAGTGGTCGGTAACTCTCACGAACGACTTTTCGAATAATCTGGAGCGACCACTGGGGTGGTTGGTAGATATGGAAAAAATTTGCCCAAGTTATTCTCATGCGCGTTTGCTTTTGTTTTTTTTAGCCAGCGCGTATAGTTGGACGTACTTCTGCGCAGGCAATTCCCAGGAATAGGTTTGTTGCATACCGCGGCGCATAAGTTCTTCCCAGGCACTTGGGTATTTATAGTTTTCCATTGCCCGGGCGACGGCGATTAAGAAATCGGCCGTGCTGTAATGCTTGAAGACGAAACCATTGCCTTTTCGGGTGCGGGGATTGAAATTAGTTACGGTGTCTGAAAGTCCGCCGGTTTCATGAACGATCGGCACGGAGCCGTACCGTAGGCTGATTAATTGCGACAGTCCGCAGGGCTCAAAGCGCGATGGCATCAGGAACATATCAGAACCTGCATACGTTAATGAGGCTAGCTCCTCGGTAAACGGAGTATAGATGCCAATCTTTTTTGGGTGTTTTTTTGCAATGCGCTTAAAGAAGGCGATGTACTCCCGAAAACCGCTACCCACAATGACCATTTGTAGTGGTAGACGGATAAGTACGTCGATTGATTCCATGATTAAGCGAAATCCTTTTTGTTCGGTGAGGCGGTTCACCACGCCGATTAAGGGGATATCGGGATTTTGGTCGAGCCTAACTTTTTTTTGCAATGCCAGTTTGTTTTTTTTCTTCCGGGAGAGTGAGCTAACGTCGAATGGGTAGGGCAAGTTATTATCAAAGGCTGGGTTATTGACGGCGTAATCAATGCCATTGATAATGCCGTAGAGGTCGCTTTTGCGTTGGCGTAGCAATCGATCTAGGCCCTGTCCGAGTTCTGGTGTTGTGATTTCTTCGGCATACCGCTCGCTGACCGTATTGATCAAATCAGCATACACGATGCCACGCTTGGTGAAATTAAGATTGGCGATTTGCTGCGACGCAGTTTTCGTTGGGTCGCCTCGTCCGGGGTCTATTTTTTTAATAGGCACTTCCCACCAATTACTCCCCATTTGGTAGGTAAGATTGTGCAGCGTATAAAGTGTGGCAGTCCGTTTGAGTGAAGGATAGCGATTACGATGTTTAGATAAGAAGTTAGGGATCAGCCCGGTTTGCCAATCATGGCAGTGTATGACGTCAGGACGGAGTTTCAAAAGTTCAATCAATTTCAGAGTAGCAATGTTAAATACAAAGAAGCGCAGATTGTCGTTTGGGTAGCCATAAATATGGGAGCGGCTGCCGAAGAGTTGGTTGTTATGGATAAATAGTATTGTCAGGTGACGATTATACTGTAATTTATTAAAGGTGATACTATACTTTGTTTTACCTACTGAGACGGTGGCTTTCCCCGGAACCGCCACCATATTAAGATTTTGCTGCTGCATGAATTTATAAAACGGGGTGATCAAATACACCGTGTGTCCATTTTCAGACAGGGCTTTGGGCAATGATTTGGCCACATCGGCCAAACCGCCGGTTTTGGAATACGGCGCCACCTCTGAGGCAACACTGACAATGCGTAATTTTTTTGCTGCAGCCATAGAGATTTAGGTGGGGAGATGGGTGTGTGCGCCGCACAGGGCGATAGCTAATGCATCAGCCATATCATCCGGTCGTGGCAGGGAGCGCAATTTGAGGATTTGTTTAACCATTTTTTGCATCTGGGATTTATCCGCCTGGCCATAGCCAGTGACTGCTTGTTTGACTTGAAGGGGGGTAAATTCGCAGATGCGGCAGCCCATCTGGATTGCGGCGAGGTAAGCAACGCCGCGGGCTTGGCCAACCGTAAGTGCGGTCGTAACATTCCGAGCAAAAAATAATTGTTCAATAGCGACGACGTCGGGGCGGTACCGCTGCATCAGGCCAGTCAGATCGTCATAGATAGTGTGCAGTCGTTTACCGAATGCCATCTGGGCTGGCGTCGTGACCGTACCTGCGCTGATGATGTGGTATCCGGTTGCCCGTTCCTGGATAATGCCATATCCGGTTGTGGCGAGGCCCGGATCAATCCCCATGATGATGGGCTTCGGTTTAGATTTCCGCATTGGTAAAGATATTGGTAACGTCTTCGCTTTCCTCTAGCTCTTCAATAAGTTTTTGGATGCCGTTGCGTCCTGCTTCATCCAGGGGCACGGTGGATTGGGGGACTGATTCGATTTCGGTACTGGTGAGGCGGAATTGATTTTTTTCAAGATGTTTTTTGAGGCTGGGCAATGATTCTGGCGTGCTGGTGATCGTGAATCCTTCGGGATCAGTACGAATATCTTCGGCGCCACCTTCGATGGCCGCTAATTCAAATGCTTCAGGATCGCTCACGTCTTCTCGATCAACGCGGATAATCCCTTTTGACGTAAACATCCAGCGAACGCTATTGGTACTTCCTAAATTAGCATTATTATGTGAGAGTATTCGTTTGATGTCGCTGGCGGTGCGGTTTTTATTGTCGGTGGCCGCCTCAATAATGACGGCTACACCATGGGGGCCATAGGCTTCATAAACAACCTCTTCGATGATAGCGCCTTCACCAACTCCGGCGGCACGCTGGATAGCCCGTTCGATGTTATCATTTGGCATATTAGCGGAGCGTGCCGTATCAATCGCCATGCGTAATCGAAAATTCATTTCCGGATCCGGGCCACCCTGCTTAGCCGCAACGGAAATACCCTTTGCTAATTTGGTAAAAAGGCCACTACGACGTTGGTCGGTGACCGCTTTTTGACGTTTAATTTGTGCCCATTTCGAGTGACCAGACATAGCGCTACCGATGGGTGAAAAATATTCTGATAACCTTTGTACTATACCATATTTTTGTGTTATTATCAATGGTATCACGTTAAACTTTCACCGTCTTTTTTATGCGGATTTTAGATAATCGATCGGTCGTAAAACGATATGATCGTTCTGGTATGCTCGGTTCGATTGAATCACTTGCTTTGCAATGCCAGCAGGCCTGGGATGACACTCGACACATCATTGTTCCTCCAGCATTTCGCAGGGTGCGGCACATTGTGATAAACGCTATGGGCGGTTCGGCGCTTGGCGCTGATGTTATTCGTACTGTTTTTCAAGATCGGCTACCGTTACCGCTGATACTGACCAATCAGTATACCGTTCCGAAATTTGTTGATCGGGATACATTATATATAGTATCGAGTTATTCAGGCACAACCGAGGAAATAACCGCAAGTATCGCGCCAGCCGTTCGTGCTCGAGCAAAGTTAATGATTATATGCGCCGGAGGAACCCTCGCTCGCTACGCTCGCCAGCATAAAATCCCCGCATATATTTTCACTCCACGATTTAACCCATCCCAACAGCCGCGCATGGCAGTCGGATATTCAGTGGCTGGGATTCTGGGTTTACTGTGCCAAGCTGGGCTGCTCAAAATTACTCAATCTGAATTTAATCAGGTAATTAGACAGATTGTGATGGCGCACGCATCGTTGGGCATAGCACGCCCAACCGTGCGTAATGTGGCTAAACAAACGGCTCAGGCGGTGCATGGTCGGGTGCCGGTGATTATTGCAGCCGAGCATCTATCGGGGATTGCTCACGTTATGGCAAATCAAGTGAACGAAAATAGCAAAGCGTTTTCCAATTTTTTTCTTATTTCGGAAATGAATCACCATTTGATGGAGGGTCTGCGTTTCCCGAGGTCTAATAAGCGAAATTTAGGGTTTATTTTTTTGGAATCACGCTCGTATCATCCACGGAATCAGCGGCGCTTTGCCATTACTCAGCGCGTGTTGACTCGGGCCGGCATTCCTTTTGTCCGGTATCAGGTGAAGGGGCCCACGGTGTTTGCTGAGGCGATGCAGGCGTTGACATTTTCTGGGTATGTTGGTTTTTATGGCGCGTTGCTCAATAAGATTGACCCGTCACCGATACCGGTGGTTGATTATTTCAAAAAAGAATTGTCTCGGTCCTGACAATTGGTACCGTCCCGTGCTAAGCTGCTTATGAGCAGTCTCCGCCTCCATGCTTGGTGGGGACTGCTGCGTCTGAATCTACTTACGATGCTTTTCATTTCCCAAACTACTCGTCGATTCTTCCCCTGGGCATTGCTTCTAGTCGGCAGTCTGGGGATTTTTATATGGATACAATCAATTGATACATTTCCTGATCCGGATTCGTTTTATCATATCGAAATGTCCAGGCAAATTGCTGCGCAGGGAGTGATGACCACCTTTCCCTGGCTTCAAGTTTCGACGCTGCGGGATGCCTATATTGATCAGCATTTTTTGTATCACGTTTTTTTGATTCCTTTTACGCACTTTTTTGATCCCATTCAAGGAACTAAATTCGCCCACGTGCTGTTGAATACCGGCTTTATTATGTTGGCGTATGGATTGCTGCGGCGCGAGCGTGTGCCTGGAGCATTTTGGTTCGCCGTGCTTCTCCTTGCTTCTTCTCCATTTATGTTTCGACTGAACCTGGTGAAGGCGCCGGTCGTTTCATTATTATTTTTAGTTGGTGGATTGTATTTATTGTTTCGCTATCGGTATGTGCCGTTATTTTTCTTGGCAGCCGGGTATGTATGGGCGTACGGCGGGTTTAGCATTTTGATCATGGCAAGCGGGTTTTACGCTTTCGTCAGTTTAGTGCTGGATGCGTTTCGGCTCGGCGGGCGTTTAGCCTGGCCGAACATTTTGCGGGCAAGCAAAGAGCTGCGGATGCTCGGCGTCGTCTTAGCGGGTACCACCGTAGGAATTTTTATTAACCCTCATTTTCCCGTTAATCTTCAATTTTATTGGCAGCAATTTGTTCAGATCGGAGTGGTAAACTATCAGAAAGTTATTGCGGTAGGTGGTGAATGGTACCCATACCAATGGCTTAATTTATTGACCAGCACCGCCTTGATCACCGTTTTAGTATTATCTTCTCTGGTTCTGGGTGCTGCTTTTTGGCGGAGACTGGGGCGCAAACAATTGACACTCGCCCTTCTGTTTATTGTATTTTTGGTGTTCACTCTCAAGTCAAAACGTTACGTGGAATATTACGTCCCCGTCGCCGTTATTTTTAGTGCGATGATGTTCCGGGCTGTCGCTGGGGATCATTGGAAACAAGAGTGGTTGCCCCTGCTGCGTCGTTGGACCCGACAGTATTTGATCGTGACTATTATTGTAAGCCTTTATTTAGTCATTGGCAGTGTGGCGATTATGACCAAAGACGTCAAACGACTGCATCAAGATTATCTGAGTGGTATTTCGACTGAACGATTCGCCGGTGTAGGGGCGTGGATGCGTGATCATATCACCACTGGCGCCATCGTTTTCCATTCAAGCTGGGATGAGTTCCCCATTTTATTTTATCGCAGTCCCCAGGCGTATTACATCGCCGGCCTTGATCCGACCTTTTCCTACACGTATAATGTCGATTTGTGGAATAGTATCGTCGATATTACGACGGGAAAGCAAAAGGAGGGCATCTATCAGACGATTCGCGATACGTTTCACGCGCAATATGTTTTTGTGGAATCCAATCATGCAGCGTTCAACTCTGCGGTGAAGCGGACGGACGGGTTTCGCCAAGTGTATCGCGACGGTGAGGCGATTATTTATGAAGTGGTGTCTGAATAAATATGCGAATACGGCTTATTACCTGGGGAGTATTGGTAATCGTTAGTTGCTGCGCCATGGTAGTACTATGGGCGCCTGATTTCATTCAGGTGCCATTTGGGAGCGAGGGAGCGAAAGCGCGATTGATCCGGGATGATCACGAGCTTGATATTTTTTATCAGCGGGGTTCATGGGTGACGCGCGGTATAACACCGTATGATGCCAGTATTTTTCAGGAATATCCGCAGGCAGGTTTAGCCTATATTACGCTACCCTATTTGTTTGGCAACGAGTATGAGACGTATCGTTGGGTATTGGTTGTCATGAATACGGTGACGCTGGTTAGCCTGGTCGTCATCAGCCTGCGCCTCTTAAAAAAACTTAATCGTTCCCCTTGGTATATTTTTTTACTACTCCTGCCCTCGATGCTGTATTTTGGGTTGAGTCGGTTTGATGTGCTGGTCGCATTAGCAGTTCAGATTGGATTATTATTGATATTGAGTCATCGATGGCGTTGGGCCGCGATTTTGTTTGCCGTCGCTTTTTTAATTAAATGGTATCCCATTATTTTTCTCCCGTTGTTGTATGCATATATCAAGCAGACCGAGGGAGAGCGAGCCAGCCGAGTGATACGAGAATTTTATTTGATTGGGGTGAGTATCGTGGCGAGCGTGTTGGTCGCCAGCTTTGTTGTTGATGGATTCGTTTCATTGCGTCCGTATTTGTTTCATGGAGCTCGAGCTGGCGGTGTTGGCAGTTTATATTTTATGCTGTTGCAAGGCCCCCTGCTGTCTACTGGCATCCCACCATTGAATTATTTAGGGCTCACTGTTTTTCTGCTGCTGCAGGTCAGTCTTCCGTTGTATGCACTCGTACAATGGCGGGTGGTTGCTCAGTGGCTCATAACACCACGTCAGCTGATTCTCTGGATGAGTTTGGCGACGGTTTTGTTTACTTTATTTTCTCGATTTTATTCACCACAGTGGATCGTCTGGTTTGTGCCACTCTTGTTGCTGGTGGCCGACAAACGGCTTGCCGGGTTGATCATCGGGTACGATATTTTAAATTATGTAAGTTTTCCTTTGATTTGGCAGGTGTGGGGCCCATTTTCAACTGGATATTTATGTATATCCCTCGTGATCATAGTTTGTTTAGTGCTGATTGTGAGACGAGTTTTTTTGCTAATATTAGATAAAAAAGAACTTGCTCCATCTGAATGAATGGCGTATACTTTTGGCAGATTGTGAGTTCTGTGTGATTTGGCCAGCTACCCGATAAGATAGAAGAAAGTGACCGCACCCTATGCTCAATCGCGCTTTCGCCGCAGACATTCAAAAAAAACCGGCTCGTCAAAATGTCGTGATGAGGTTTGCCATTACCTTGTCCATTATTTTTTTTCTATTCACGTTATTGGCGCTCTTTACTGCCCAGCGTCATGTGAGTGAACTCACGGTGACGACTGGCTTCATGGTAGTCAACACCCGGGCCGTCAGTTTGTTGTTGGCCGCTATTTTTTTGGTGTACGCATTATTTTTTTGGAAATGCAGGCGCTCTGTTCAGGAAAAAAATGGATGGCGCTGGATATGTATTGGTGCCGTGCTATTTATTGCCATTCTCTTGGTAAGCCCGCCATTTCTCTCCGCTGATGTATACGGATATGTCGTGCGTAGTATTATAACCACCAACCACGAGATTAATCCCTACCAGATCGCACCTGCTGAATTAGGGTACAGCTCAATCGTCATCTGGCCTGAGCAAGTGATGCGATATGGCCCCGTGTATGTGCTCTATAGCCTTGGTCTAACTCGAGTAGCAGGCGATTCAATTGCCCTCAATGTAATAATCTATCGTCTAGCAAATATAGGTTGGTTAGTTCTCTCAAGCTGGTTGATATATAAAATTTTACTGGTTCGTTCTCGTGAGGCCGCTCGAATTGGCACTGCATTTTTTTTATGGAACCCTTTTATATTATTTGAAGTAGTTCACTCCGCGCATAATGATATTATGCTATTGGTTGCCGTATTGGGCGCACTTTTTTTGATTCAACGCCAACGGTACCTGTATGCAATTTGGGTATTGTTGGTTGGTGCTTTAATCAAATATAGCTTAATCGTTTTGATTCCCTTCGTTGTTGTCTTGATTTTTCGGCAGACGGCGATATGGTGGAAAAAGATTGTGACTATCATTGGCGCAATTTTGGGCGCCACTATTTTTACCGCTGTTGCGTATTGGCCGTTTGGCGGCTGGTCGTCAAATGTAGAAAATTTGCGAGGGGCATTTTATAGCCTTGAATTTATCACGCTGCCAAAAGCAGTGGTGTTAAGCTTGGTGCACCTGTTGGGCGATTGGTTTTCGCTTGATCCCGCGCAGCTTGGTTGGATGACGCGGAATGCCTATGTTGGCGTTTTTGTTCTCATTTTGCTGGCTGCCCTGTGTCTGCCTGGCCGTTCCTGGCGATTTGAAAGTTTAGTTAAGCGTTTTTTTTGGGTACTGCTGATGCTTGTGATGCTTCTCAGTATCAAGCTTAATATTTGGTATCTCGTTTGGATACTGCCATTAGCCCTACTGGTTGATAGCACAATCTATATTTGGAATTTTGTGCTCCTAACCGCTTTTGGGCTATTATTTTATAATGAAATGGGCGTGTTCGTTGTAACAGTTCTGCTCTGGATTTCGATGGTATTGGTTAAGCTATTTGATTTTTCTCAATTTCGCTTAGGTCTAATGCCGAAAAAATTGTCAGAAATTAAACATGATATCAAATAAAAAAATTGCAGTTGTTGTTCCGGCCCATAATGAGGCAGATCATATCGCCGAGGTAATACGATCAATGCCGTCATTTGTGGATCATATTGTTATTGTGGATGATTACAGCAGTGATCAGACAGTGAATATCGTTACATCCATGCAAGCAAGCGATGCGGGAGATCGCTGTATTATCTTACGGCATACGTATAATCAAGGAGTTGGCGCGGCGATCGCGACCGGCTATCGGTGGGCGAACGAACATCAGGTGCCGGTGACGACAGTGATGGCGGGTGATGGGCAAATGGATCCGGCTGAATTAGCACATATTATTGCCCCGGTGGTGGATGGTCAAGCGGAATATGTGAAAGGCAACCGGTTGATTTACGCTGATGTGTGGAATGTGATGCCGAAATATCGTTTTTTGGGGAATTCTTTTTTATCATTATTGACTAAAATTGCTTCCGGATATTGGAAAATGGTCGATTCACAAACCGGCTATACTGCGATTAGTCTTCAGACGTTGCAGCGGATTGACCTGAAGGCGCTGTATCCATCCTATGGGTTTCCTAATGATCTACTCGTTAAATTGAATGTCATTAATGCCCGCGTGGTTGAGATACCAATTCGACCTATTTATGCCGGACAAAAATCGGGCATACGCTTGAGCAGTGTCATCCCGAGAATATCGTGGTTGCTATTACGGGGTTTTGTGTGGCGGTTATGGGTGAAATATGTCGTGCGTGATTTCCACCCGCTTGTCTTTTTTTACAGCTTTGGCATTTTGTTTTTCAGCATTGGATCACTTTTCGGCTTATATCTGGTTGTGTATCGTTTAGCCGCCGGGCCCGTCTCCACCACCAGCGCATTATTTGCTTCATTATTTTTTATTTCGGGACTTCAGTCATTATTCTTTGCCATGTGGTTTGACATGGAGGATAATAAGGAATTATTTATCAAGCGAGACGATCGGCGATGATGAAGCGTGGACACATGATATTTGAGTACATAACGATTTAATCCAATATGCCGGTAACTCATTTAGTGAAGCGCGCGCTGCGGATTCTGATGGGAGTTATTGTGGCCGCTTCAATATGTGTACCACTATTTTCATATTGGACGGACGTACGTGCGGCATTTGTTCATTTGAAATTTGGCCATTTGTCCGTCGCGTTCATCAGTATGGTTGCTAGTTTTTTGTGGTTGGCGTGGTGCTGGCACCGTTTGGCCAAGCCGGGTGGATTTCAACCGGGTATGCGTCAGGCGCTGTTTTTATATTCTCAAACCGCGCTGATACGGTATATCCCGGGCAATATTTTTGGGCTGGCAGCAAAAGCTCTGATGATGCGTCGTTGGGGGGTTCGTCCGCAACAAGCCATGTATTTGATGGTGTATGAATCGGGGGTGCTCTTGTGGTCGGGTATGATTACTTTTTTTCTCGTATCATTTCTGATTCCAGAAACAGCATTATTGCGTTGGCTCATTGGCATTTTGTGTTTCGTGGCCGCTTTATTTCTTTTTTACCCGATGCGCTTTGTTCAATTATTATACTGGATTAAACCATCACTCTCAGTGCAAATCGTTCCCGATCAATCTCGAGTAACAACGGTACTCACCTATCTGGGGTACTGGGCATTAACGGGCCTGAGCTTTGCGTATGGTATTACCGCCGCAGGGGAAAGCATTCCTCATCACCTTCTGCAATCCATTGGCATTTTTGCCGTGAGCTGGGTAATTGGTTTTTTAGTGCTCATTACCCCTTCGGGCGTTGGCATTCGAGAATGGTGTATGGTACTGTTACTTCAGCAGTCAATTCCGATCGCCATCGCGATTACTATTGCGTTTGTAGCCCGCATTATTTTCATTTTCAGCGAACTGGTGGCATATGGACTGACTTATTTAATTGTATTTATTTCATCTTCTGATGTCAGAGCGCATGACAACATATGAACGCTATACCGTGTGGGCCGTTTCAATCGTGCTCGTGGTCGTAACCGCACTCCCATTTATTTTTGGCTATCTTCAGCGCCCGGTGGGCATGGTTTTTACCGGCCTGCATCATCTCGCGCCGGGGGATACCAATGTATTTCTTTCCATGATTGAACAAGTGCGACAGGGGGAAGGCGTTTTTATCAATTTGTTTACGCATGAGGAACAGGCGAGGGCGTTTATCAACCCGCTCTGGCTCTCAGTCGGGTGGCTTACTAAGATTAGTGGCATTTCCAATTTATTAGCGTTGCATATTGCCCGGTCGGTTTGGATACTCATTCTGGTATGGGTATTGTATAAGTTTTTGTCGTATTTTATTCGTGACCTACGTTGGCGACGTTGGGCTTTAGTCACGCTCAGTTTTGCCTCGGGATTGGGCGTATTCTTTAATCCATTTTTATTTGACGCGAATAATATCTATGAACATCCTACGGATATATGGATTTCTGAAAGTGTAACATTTCTATCTGCATTACACTCACCACATTTATTAGCATCGTTGACGCTCTTGATTCTCGTTATGTATTTAATGCTGCGAGCGTTTGATACAAACCTATCGCGGTATAGTGTAGGCGCGGGCATTGCTAGTTTTTTTCTCATCTGGTTTCATCCGTTTAATGGCCCAACGGTGTTCGGGGTGTTGCTGGTGTATATGGTTACTATGTTTATTCGGAGTAACCGAATACAGTGGCATTGGGTTAAGCATTATGTGGTGCTGGGGCTCCTGACCGCGCCCCCGGTTCTTTATTTGTGGTTTTTGGCACAGTATGATTGGGTAACCCGCAATTGGTCAGCCCAAAATATTTTATACTCACCCAGCGTTTGGATGTACCTGATCGGATTTGGCTTGTTAATTCCTCTGGCATTAATCGGTGGCTGGCGAGTGCTGCGGAATAAAGACCCGCGACAATTATTTCTGGTAATATGGGCCGTGGTGGCAGCCGTGCTGATCTATGTACCGGTTACTTTCCAGCGACGCATGTCCGAGGGAATGCAGATTCCCATAATAATGCTGGCGGTATTTGGCATAATATTTATATTGCAGCGATTGGGCAATCAATTAGCTCGGCTATGTGTGGTTATGGGGCTGATATTGTTTTTGCCACTGACTAATCTACAGATTTTAGGCCAAGAATTTTATTTGTTTTCCACCAAACCAGGATTGCCTTATTATTTACCACAAACCGATGTCGATGGCATGCATTGGCTCCGGGATCACGCGGGATATCGCGATATTGTTTTTTCCAGCTATTATATGGGAAATTATATTCCTGCCTATTCTGGCCGGGTGGTGTGGATTGGCCATGGGCCACAGACGATTAATTTATCATGGAAATACACTATTCAAGAATGGTTTTGGCGAGATAACTCTGAGGACGCCGAAAAAGAACACCTGCTCCGTTCGGACGACATACGCTATGTTTGGTATGGACGAAAAGAAATAGAGCTCGGGTCGTATGACCCTAGTCAGAAAGATTATTTACGACTCGTATATACCAATGCCAGCGTGCAAATTTTTGAGCTTATTCCAGAGTAATGGGAATCGGGTCGCCAATCATTGTCTCTTGAGCGATGTGCATAGCGGTTGAGCGGCCCGCATCCAACGTCATATATCCCTCGAGGGTCATGACTTGGAGCTGGATGGAGTTTGTGATATTGGCAAATTCATCAGGAATAGCAAACCAATAATTAGTCTGTACGATGTTGCCTGGTTCCCAGTCGCTGGTGGGGTAGATACCATAACCGAAGGGGTAGTATTTGTGGTAGACCGGGGTGCCCGTCGCATCATGTATTTGTAGGTCTATGAGATAGTCGTCAGTGATAGTCAGCGTCGGCCGCCAGTAGAGCTCAGTGGATATTACCCGTCCTGATGGTATGGCGATGGGGTTGGATTGTCCATGACGCCAGCCGACGAGCGTGAGCTGATCATTCAGTATTTGTTCAGTCAGCAGCGCATCGGTTGGCATTTCAGCGCCAATGGTGTATAAGATCGGGGGTGAATCATCGTTCGCTGGAGCGTAGCGAATGATGCTATCGGCTACCGTAGCTACCTGTAAATTATTATCCGCTATCAACGAACGTATGCGCCCCGCCCCTTCATCATAGTATTCTCCATAAGAGGAGATGGTTTGCGCCTGCAATTGGTAGACGATAAAGTCGCTGGCATCAATCACCAGGCTGGTGATGGGCCGCGGTATGACAAAGGGCGCGTTTGAGTATTGGCGGTGGCCGAGGAAAGCGTAATGTAGTGAATAGAGCCGATCGCGATCAGCGAGCGCCGGCAGCATATCAAAGCTGGCGACAACTGCGTCAGATTGGTTAACGGCGTTAACCACCTCTTGTTTTATTGTAACGCTGGCCTTGGTTTCAGCATTGGGCGTCGCGCGAGAGACTAGGCTCATCAGCGGACTTAAGGTGATAAACGAATAAAGGATTGCCGCGCTGGCCAGCACGGTAGGAAGCGGTTTGACCTGATTGAGCCAGCGAATTGGCCTCTGCAGGAATGCCGGGAACGGAGTGCTTAGTGCCACCACCACCGTGAGAAAGACAAAAGGGATTAGCAGGCTGGTATAATGGGTTTGGATAAGGATAGTGGCGCTAAAGGGTGCCAAAAAAAGCTGAAGTGCAACCAGGACTGGTACGAGGTAGTATTTCCATCTGATCAATGGAAGCGCAGCTAAGGGAAGCGTTAAGCCGAGAATCAGGAGAATATTATTTAAACTGACGATCTGTCCGAGCGGCAACCACGGCTTCGTCAGCACGGTCATCAGAATTTCCCGAGGAGTTTCTCCCAGCCATGAATAGAGTGAGATGAATTTATATCCGCCGGTTTGATTAAAATACCCAGCAATTTTTACTGCCGCAATAAACCATGCACCAGAGAGTACGATGGGCGTCAGTATCCAGTGCCATGAGCGTTTTTCGATACGCGCCAAAATGCCAAACATAATGACCACGAGCGCCACATCTTCGCGCACGCTGAGCGCTAGAATCGTCAGAATCAGAAACCATGAGAATTTTTTTTCAAAATACCAGTAGAGCATCCAGCCGAGAAGCGGAATGGCGAACGGTAGAATATGAAATTCAAACAGTGCAATATTAAAAAGGATCGGATAGAGCAAGTAGGCTCCGGCAATCAGGAGTGGGTAATTTCCTTTCAACCGCTGTCGGGCAATTAAGAACAGCGGAATAGCGCCACTGGCCAGGGCTCCAGCCTGAAGGATGAGCAGCATGGCGGTTGTGGGCCACATCAGATAGAGCGGAATTAGCGGCAGTATAAATAGCTCGACGTGATCTCCCAGATAGTTGTGCGGGTGCACCGTGAATTCAAATAATCGACCCTCGGCTGTATGGTGGAATACTTGCCCGTAGATTCCCAGATCGAGCGCATCAAAGCCGAAGTGATTGTATTTCTGGATGGCGACTAGTGAGACCGTTCCGGTCCAGATGATAACCGCGCCGATGACGAGCATCAGCCGGACGCGTGGTGTTATATACATATATATAGTATTGTACCGTGCTAAAACAGTAAAAACAAATCCCCGTCTCTAGCGAGACGGGGACTGTTTTATGGTTCGAGTATACTCGAATGCATGGACTAGTTGGTCAAGTCGTTGGTCTGAGAGACCACGAAGATGACGATTGCCCAAGCGAGCAAGACGATAATCAAACCAATAACGGCGGCGGAGATGACTTTCTTGGCTGAAGCGACTTTTTCTTCATTACCACCAGCGGTAATCCACTGGAAGCCACCGATTAAAATCATAATAACAGCGATCAAGCCGAGGAATCCTAATACCCACTGAACGACATTGATCACGGTTGACTCGAGGTCAGCGGTGCCGAGACCAAAAGTGGTTCCGAGCGTGCTGCCCACGTTCACCTGTGCTGATGCAACTGCTGGAAGAGCTAACACGGCAACGAGCGCGATGAGAGAAGCAAATTTTTTCATTGTATATTTCACCCCCTTTCGTTATTAAAGGATAATACGTTATATCGAATAATCAGACTTTTGTCAAGGATACGCACCTATTATACACAGTTTTCGCGAAAAAGTCAATCAGTTACCAAACGCCCCGCGGACTTCTTCGAAGATAAATTTAAGAATTGAATAGCTTAATGTTATGACCAGTATTCCCAGTGTCGCCCAAACAAGCGTGTCTTTTGCTTTTTTAATCCGTTCTGGATTGCCGGCAGATATGAGTAACTGGAAACCGCCCAGGATAAACATAAATAATGCAAAGACATCCACTGCCGCCAGAGCCAACTGCATAACGCGCAGCATAACATCTAGGAGATTGATTGGCTTATGATCGGCAGTTTCTCCAATCGGATTGGGGAGTGTCGGGCCTTCTTGGGCCAGGGCCGATGGTGCTGGCAACAAGGCAGAAAAAACCAGTACACTAGTAATCAGGGCAAACATGAGCAGATGAATTCGTTTCGTGGTTGTCATAGGTTCATTGTATCACTAAATAATTACGTACAGCCAGCCGCAGCGCAGGTTTGGTTAGCCCAGAATGTGTTAGGGGCGCCACCACAGGCGGCTTGGGCGTACCCATTAATGCATGCGCCATTAGCGTTCAAGACGTCCTTGCAGCACCCGGTTGTTGTGCATTGGACGCGGCTTGAACAGTTGCCGCCATAAAAGACACCGTTGCAATTATTGCGCAGGATACCGTCCGTACAGGTCGTGGCTCCCGCAAAGAGACAGCACCCCTCCACACAGGCAGGATTTGCGGCACAGGTGGTTGCTTCATTGTAATTATTAAGCGGATCTGGACAGGAGTCATTGACTGCGCCCGAGGTGCATGAGTTATTACTGACACAGCACCCGTTTACGCACTCCGCATAATTGGTGCAATCGGTCGAATCAGTGCTGAAGTATACGTTGCCCGCCCCGTATTGGCTGATGCACTGCCCTTTGGTTATTTCCGTATAGCAGGATTTAACATTATTCCAAGTCCCATCGGTTACTTTGCAGCAGCCGACGAGGCAGCTGTCATCATTAGGCGCTTGATTGCACGCCGCTGGATTCCACGAGCCCGTACAGTTAATTTTTCCCGAGCTGCATGAATCGCCTCCGACGCAGCAGCCGCTGGTGCAGTCATTTACTTGGGAGCAGTTTTGGTTTGGGTAGAAAGTGCCGGTACAGTTCGTATTATTGGAAGCGCTACAGGAATTGCCAGTAACGCAGCAGCCTGTGGCTGACGCGGTAGAGGCCTCACCCTCGACGGTTACGCATCGACCAGCGAGGTTGGCACAATTATTCACATCATGATCGGTGCCGGGATAATCGAGGCAACCACGGTCATTTGGATTGTAGCAGGTAGTAGCATTGGTATCTCGTGGCACACAACAACCAAATTTGAAATTGTCACACTGGGCAGGGAATTGATAACAAAATTGATTTTCGCCTTGCCAAAATGTTTGAAAAGCCGTCCCGCCGCCAAAGTATTGCGCCACATATGATGCGGCGCCTATTTGATCACACTCTTCTTTAGTGAGATCACTACAGCCTAATTCCGGCACAACGCAGCAGCCAGAACCCTCGGGCAATTGAGCTACTTCGCCGCCACCCCACCATTCCCTTTGAAAGGGTGTATTGGGGAACAAATTTGCGCTTCCCGTTAGAATTGACACGACAAAATATGACCAGGCCCAGGCGAGTATGGTTACGATCAGGACGCCCAGCACCACAGAGCCAATCATTTTTTTCCCTTCTTGGATTTTCTCTGGATTGCCTCCGGACTGAATCAGATTAAATCCTGCCCACATCATCATCAGGATGGCGATGTAGGGGAGAATTTTCAGGCCAACATTTGCCAGATTGACGAAGAGCTGAACAAAAGAATTGAGTCCGCAATCACCCTTGCTCGGATCGATACATTCCTGAGGGATGATAGTGAAACCCTCTTCATAGCGGGTGTATTCTTGGGCTAGCGCCGCCAGTGGGGTGGCCAGAGATAAGCCGAGGATAAATCCGGCCAGGATAAGGAAGATAAAATTATTTCGGCGAGAACGTTTCATGCTAATATCCTAATTGAATTTTTTGGGCGGCGGTTTTTACAGCTTGCTGCATGGTCGTTGGATCCTCGAGAGCCGCTTCGATCATTTCTTTGAATGCAGTATCCACGGCGAGTGGGTCGCGGCCATGATACCAACTTTGGGCGGTTAATGCCTGTTCTGCCTCGGCGGCCGTCTCCGGATTTTGCAACTGCTCCTGAAGGACCGATCGGACAGAGCTGGTCTGGTTAGTACTCTCAAGATATTGCTTCACTCGCGCCGGGCTGCTGATAAATTGCAGGAAATTCCAAGCTTCATTGGGGGCTTTGGTTTTTTTAGCCACTGTGTATACCCAATAATTTGCATAATTGACGTTGGCGTTTGGATCCACCTGGGGGATGGCCACAATGTCATAATCAACGCCTCGATTTTTTGACATGATTTCCGCTTCATTGTAACGATAGCCGAAGAAAAAGGCGAGTTCGCCTTGGGCGAATTGATCAAGGGCGTTGGGTTGTTCGGCGTTCCAGGTGTAGACCGCTTTTTGTGGGTTAGCAAAATCGGTATAGAAACGAAGCGCTTCAACCCCCGGTAGATAACTGGCATCGCTGGTCGCGGCACCAGCGAAACTGATGGTACTGCCGCGAGTCATCGTGGTTCCATTCTGGAGCATGAGCAGTGTCAGAATGTCTTGGGATCGAATGACGTTTTCGGTGGTACCGAGAGCGGTGGCAGCTCGCACGATATTTTGCTGCTCGTCTACGATGGTCAAGCGCGTCACGGCGCTGGTAAATTCGTTCCAGGTTTGCGGTGCTTGCACGAGGGTTGCTTGATTCAGCAGTTCACGATTAACATACATGACCAGCGTGTCGATACCCAAGGGTAATCCATAGACGGCATTGTCTGCTACGACATCGCTATAGACGACGTCGACGTAATTGCGTCGCACGTCATTGGCTGACAGGGACGTATCCGTCTGCATGGTAATCTGCGTTTCGGTTTTGAAGAGAACCTTCTTCTTGGTATAGTAAGCGACTTTTGTGGTTTTGGGGATTGGGGTAATGAATTCAGTCTTGTATTTGGTTATCCATGAAGCAGGGAGCGCGTAGATGTCTGGGCCGGTGTCAGTCGCCCAACCTTTCAGCAAGCGATCTTCATATTCTTCGTTGCGCAGCTTTGTGTATTTAAACGTAACGTATGGGTGGGCACTCGTGTACGCATCAAAGAGCGGCTGCAAGTCGGTAGTGTCATCAAACACCCCCCACACTTTTATAGTGACGGGCGTCGGGGTAACCTCTGACTGGGAACCGATAATAATAAAGACAACTCCCAAAATCACCAGGGCAATAAATCCAAAAAGTGCCAGTATGAAAATTTTTGATAATCCGCGTTGGTTATTCATGGGGTTAATCAGAAACCTTTTTCTTTAAATATGCGCGCAAGTCATCTCTCAGATCAGGTCGCTCTAGGGCGTAATCAATGTTTGCCTTGAGATATTCGAGCTTGCTGCCCGTGTCGTAGTAGGTTCCATTTTGTATTTCGCAAGCGAATACTTTTTCTTTGCGCATGAGGGCATTAATAGCATCAATCAGCCAGAGCTCATTATCTTTGCCCGGCTTAAGTGCATTGAGATGGGGAATAATGCCAGGGGTAAAAATGTAGCCACCGAGCAAACCTAGATCCGAGGGGGCGTCGGCTGGCTTAGGTTTTTCGACAATCGCCTTTATGTTGAAAATATTTTTTGCTACAAGATCAATATCAGCGATGCCATAATGATTGATGCGAGTCGGCGGAACTCGGAGCGCGCTGATGACCGTATTGCCATATTTATTAAAGGCATCAATTAATTGGCGTAAGCGCGGGGGTCGGCTGGCGATGAATTCGTCACCCCAGAGTACCGCAAACGGTTCGTCCTGCCCGATGACATGCTGAGCGCTGATGACCGGGGTCGCATTGCCATAGGGGCCTTTCTGGCGCACATAAATAAAGTTTGCCATCTTAGCTATGGCGCGTACTTCTTCTAGTTTTTCTGTTTTCCCAGATTCCTTAAGCTGTTTTTCGAGTTCGGGGGAGTAATCAAAGTGGTCTTCCAATGATCGTTTTTGCCAACTCGTGACGATAATAATGTCTGTGATACCTGAGGCCACCGCTTCTTCGACGACATATTGAATGATTGGCTTGTCAACAATTGGCAGCATTTCTTTTGGCTGCGCTTTTGTCACAGGCAAAAAACGCGTACCAAAACCGGCGGCGGGGATAATAACTTTTGTGACTTTTTTCATGGGATTTTTGTTTAGTACCGTGTTTGATTATATCACAAAAACCCATAAAAGTAAATCGCGACATTTTCCGATCTAGTCTAATATTGCAACTCTATGATTGTCGAACGTCAGCGGATTTTTGAGCAATACCCTTGTGGCGCGTATTATTTCTAAACTATTCCATTGATCGCGGCGCTAATTCCAGAAGAATCACCGATGTGATCCCTAAGGCTATACCAACGAGCTCCCACCAACTCAGCTGTTCTTTGAATAGTAGCCAGCTGACAATGGCAAGTAATGTGACATTAGAGATAACAAAGATTGTCGAGGCAACCGCAATATTCTTGTATTTAAAACTTTCAGCGAGAAAAACAAGGCCTCCCAAATAGATAATAAGCCCCATAACATATAATGGGCGGCGTTGAGATTCTACCCAGTACTTCATGACAATATCACCAACGGTAAGAATAGCCCCGCCAATGCCCAATAGTAACAATGGCAGCCAGCGTGTCATCATAGTGAAACAAGCATCATAATGAGCAGGCCAATGGCCACGAGGGAAATTAGAAGATACAGAATGTGCGCTCGTTGCATTATTTTCTTTCAAATCTATTAATATCTCGCGTATTGATTTTATTCATGGTATCGGCGAACGATTTGTCCAGATCGATCCCGAGTGAGTTAGCCAGACAGCACATATTGAAGAGCAGATCACCGAGTTCATTGCTGATACTGTTGTCCGCTTCATTGGCTTTTTTCTTTTTCATGCCAAAAGCATGATTGATCTCCCGAGCGATCTCGCCCATTTCCTCAGTCATCTGGGTAAGAATCTCATGGGGTGGCCAGTATCCTTCTTTGTACTGGCTAATCCAGGCGTGGGTTTGTTCTTGCATGTCGTGTATGGGCATAGTTTAAAATGTTAATGCAATAATACTAAAGTCGTCGTGGGGTTTGAGACGCGGGTATGTCCAACAGTGTGGATCGTTGTGTTCTATTTCGCGAATCGTTTTATGCAGCAGCTGAATGCCGCCGTGATTGTATAGTTCTATGTACGCATGCCAGTCATCCGAATCGTCAGGATCCTTTTTGGGGAATATCGCACCATCAGAAAAGAGGAGAATGGATGAAACATTGGCGAGCGACTCGGTGCCATGGTTCAATCGAGTTAATGCTTCGGGCTCACCTGAGAGAACTCCATAGGTTTTATTCATATTATATCGATTGGCTATCATCTGCGGCTGAGCCGCGCAAAAAAGGTCGGTGACACCTTGGGTAATCAACTTTTTATATAGATGGAGGGTGGGCAGGTCGTGCTCATAGTCAGGCGTCAAGAGTTTATAGGTATTGTTTGAATAAATGATGAGGATAAGGCTGTCGCTGATTTGTATCCAATCAAAAGAGTTTTGTTTAATTTCGACGGCCGCGATGGTGGTGCACCAGATTGATTTTTTGTTAGTTGCATCGACGTTTGCCCTGATCATCGCCTGACGCAAATTGGCGTTTGCTTGGGCTGCTTTTTCAAGTAATGAGTCGCCTGCTTTTGAGAATGTATCGTATGCCACGGTTGAAGCAAGTGCGCCGCCGGTCATGCCATCGGCATTTTTGTAGCCATCCAGACTGGTGGCCCCATCAAATATAGCAAATACAGGTTCGGCGAGCAGTAGACGGTCTTCATTCGCCCGTTCGGGAGTCCCCGCTTCAGTGAGGTGAGCAATTTTCATTTTTTTTGAAAATCAAGCGCGAGTGAATTAATACAATACCGCTGGCCGGTTGGTTTTGGTCCATCGGGAAAGACGTGTCCCAGATGGGCGCCGCATTTTGAGCACAGTACTTCGATACGCCGTGTGCCCAGCGAATCGTCAGCTTCCGTCCTGATGTGCGCCTGATGCGCCGGATCCCAGAATGACGGCCAGCCAGTGCCGGAATCGAATTTCGTAGCCGATGAAAAAAGTTCTTGGCCACAATTAACACAGACATAGATGCCGTGCGCTTTATTATTGAGCCACTTACCTGACCCGGGCGGTTCGGTGCCTTTGAGAAAACACACGTTGTATTGTTCTGGCGTTAGGTTGTTATTGGTGTTCGGGTGAGGTTGGTTCATTGGATTGAGGTTTATTGTTTAATATGCCTTTTGCCCAGCGACGGTCAATATAGACCATGCGCCACCACATTCGCCCGAGGCCGTAGCCAGCAAGGGCGCCGAGTGCCAATAACCCGATTTGGATAGCCGGATGGAGAGCGCAGCTGCCATACCACACGATCGTTCGGCCGGAATCAGTGGCCCAGCTCAGGTAGATCTCTTCAATCACGGCATGGGCCATAATTGAGAGCAGGAGTCCCAGCAAGATGCTGGAGATAATATACAGGCGATGTTTGAGCGGGGTTGGATTAAGGTTGGCGGTTAAGAACATACAAAAATGATATGAGTGAATTAATGCTAGCGATTTTGTTTTCTAAGGCTTTGCGCCTGGTAGAGCGTGGCGACTACTTGGACGCTTCCCATCGACCAGAAGAGAACGGGGAAAGAGAATATGGAGACGATGATTCCGCCCACGATGACGCCAATGCCGGTAATGATTTGCGCCGTGCCTTCGCTGATGCCCCAGAGCATGCCCATCCGGTTAGCGCTGCCATGTTTATCATAGAGTGCATCCCAGGTGGGAGTGGCCATCGCGGCAGCAATGCCCAATCCAGCCTGGACGATTAATAAGTGTGTGGGACTTTGGACAAGGAGATAGCCAAACGTGCACAGTGCGTTGAGTGCGTATCCAGCAACCATGAGCTGCGCTTTATTTTGAGTGCGGTCCCACAGTTTGCCAAAAATGATCATTAACATCCCGGTCACGATCAAATAGGTGGCCCATGCCCAAGCAATGTCAAAAACGTCGCCACCGATGTCCTCGGCAAAGACGGCAAAGAGCGGGCCGAGCATGCCCTCGCCAAAATACCAGATATTACCTCCGACGAGGAGTATTCGTTCTGCAGTGTTGACGATGCGTTTCATGAGTGGAATTGCTTATCTATTTGAACATTGTTTTGTGCCACGGCAATCAACCAGTGGCGACTGCGCATGCCGGGCTCGAATGTTTGCCAGCGGGCATTAAATGAGCGCGGACTGATTTTGAAATGCCGCCCGTGCCAGGGATCATGCAGGGTGATGATTCGCCGATTTATTTCAACCACTATGGCGTAGTGTCCTTCATTATCCACCGGTTCTCGATAAAGTACAATGACAGGATATTTTTTAGATATTAAGAAAGCAAGTTCGGCCATCGTCGATGATTCATTAAGGTACACATAGAGCCCGGCACGGCGCAGAAACGTGATGATGGCGCGGGGGTGCGTACCGATGGCGCGGTTCGTTTTGAGCCTTCGTGACAGCGATGCTTCGCTGATGTTTTTTTTAAAATGCCGCAGGATCATCCGCACAACAGCTGGGCCGCAGGTGTAGTCGGTTTTTTGGTGGAAATAGGGTATGCGGAGGGACGTCATAGGCATAGATAGTATAACAGACTTATTGTTCATCTGCCCGCGGAACCTCTCGTTGAGAGAGGGGTGGCTGCTATGATATACTAAAATTATTGTATGACATCTCAATTGAGCATCGACGTTCAACATCTCGTGAAAAAGTTTCCTTCGCCCGATACAAAGGGTGAGTTAGTCGCGGTTAACAATATTTCATTCACGGTGGCGCGTGGGGAGGTATTCGGTCTGCTTGGGCCAAACGGCGCCGGCAAAACGACCACCCTGGAAATTATCGAAGGCCTGCAAGAACCAACCTCGGGTAAGACGCTGATTAATGGATTGGACACCCATCAGCAGCGCCAAGAGGTTAAACGGATTATTGGTATTCAACTCCAGTCATCCGCCTACTATGAGTATTTACAGCTCGGGGAAATATTAGAGCTGTTTGGTCGGTTCTATGGTAAAAAAGTGAACGTCGATCAGTTGCTTGACATTGTTGATTTGAGGGACAAGAAAAAGGCGCTGGTGAAACAGTTGTCTGGTGGACAAGCGCAGCGGTTTTCCATATGTGCAGCGCTGGTGAATGATCCTGAAATTGTTTTCCTCGATGAGCCAACCACCGGCCTGGATCCGTATGCGCGTCGTTTGATGTGGGACTTCATAAAGCGCGTAAATCAGCAGGGGAAGACAGTGGTACTTACTACTCATTATATGGAAGAGGCGGAAACATTGTGCCATCGGGTGGGGATCATGGAAGGTGGCATTATTGCTGCGCTGGATACCCCAGCCAATCTAATCCGCCAGTTGCACTCTTCGTCGCGCATCCAATTTGGGGTCGAGGGTCAGATTGATCTGGATAGCCTGAAGGCCATCAGTGGCGTGCTGGGCGTGAAGCGCAATGATCACGGCGTGGTGACAATTCAGGTGACGCGCGGAAATGAAGTATTGCCCAGCCTGTACAAGTGGGCGGAGCAGAAACACGTTTTTATGGGTGATCTACAGGTTATCTCAGCAAATCTCGAAGATGTTTTTATAGAATTTACTGGTAAAAAATTACAGGAATAAGTATGTTGTGGAAATTACTCTGGTATAACATCAAAATGACGTACCGCGACAAGCAGGCGATTTTTTGGTCGCTGGTGTTTCCGCTCATGTTCATTATTATTTTTGGGCTATTTGATTTTGAGCGGATGGGTGATGCGAAGTATATTGCTATCGATAATGCTCAGTCACCAATTGCCACACAATTTTTGGATGGGTTTAATCAGATCGAATTTTTGAAACGGCAGGAATTTTCGGGAACATTAGACGAAGCGCGCGTCCAGCTCACTGAGGGTGAGATTGATTTCGTTTTACTCATTCCCCGTGGTTTTGCCTTGCCTGATCCGGGCGATCCCGCTGCAACCGCGCCGGTACAACCCACGCCGTTGCAGGTGTATTATGACGAGGGGAATATGCTCTCAAATCAGGTAGCACTCAGTGTCGTGGATAAATTTGTGGATAGTATGAATATGCAGATTGGCCAGACGCAGCAATTATTCACCTATACTGCAGAGAGTGTCCAGACAAAGGATGTGCGCTATATTGATATGATTATGCCTGGCATCCTGGGAATGTCGCTGATGAACTCTGCTGTAATTGGCATTGCGACTGGGATTTCTCGGTATCGTGAACGCAAACTATTGAAGCGGCTTTCTGCCACCCCATTGAAAGTTCGTGATTTTTTGATTGCTGAGGTCTTGAGTTATCTGGCCATGACGCTGGTTCAGATTGCCTTGATCATTATTCTGGCTCGGCTCGCTTTTGGCGTGCAGGTGTACGGCAATTATTTATATTTATTCATTTTGGCGTTACTCGGGAGCATTATATTCCTCAATATTGGTTTTGCGGTGGCCGGGTATTCAAAGAACACCAAAACAGCTGAAGCCATGTCGCAGATCGTGACTATGCCGATGATGTTTTTTTCAGGTGTATTCTTCTCAACCGAGACATTGCCAAAAGTGGTGGCTAAAGTGGTCGGGTTTCTCCCTTTAACGCCACTGATAGACGCCTTGCGGGCGGTTTCGATCAACGCTGAAAATCTGTCCGCGCTCGGTACTGAGCTCGGCTTTATGGCTGCCTGGGTCGTCGCCTCCTTTCTTTTAGCCTGGAAGACGTTTCGGTTTAAGGACTAGCAATAGCTAAGTTTCAATAGCTTTGATTACACCTCCCGCAAGTACCCCCAGGAGTGCAATTTATCAGAGTCATCATTCCACCGGTCGCCGATATCGGTGCGATAGTACATATTGGGGATGAGGATGTTTTTAATGCGATTATAGGCCTGATCCTTGGCCTGGCGCATGGTCGGGCCGGAGCCGACCACAATGAGCGCCACGCCGGTTGAGCCAGTCACAATCCATTCACCGTTTACCAGCTTTACATCCTCGATATGCACGCCGTCAGTATTTTTGCCCGTGAATACAATCACGGCGCCTTTTGAATTTGCGTCAAACGTTCGCTTATCACGGTAGGGATAGGGCGGCACCACCACGCGTACGCCGACGTGGAATCCGCTTTTTACTTTCAGTTTTGATTCCGTTCCTGCTGCCAGCGTGTAGAGAAATTCACCGATTGGCGTGATCATGCTTTCTTGCTGAATGGAAATAGTAGGGTAGCCAAAACGGGCGGTGAATTCTAGTGGGTAGATCCCGTTACCGTTTACAATGCAATTCAGATCAATGTAGCCGACATACCGTTCGCGCGCCAGCGTGGCTTCAAGTTTGCGCAGGGTTTGATTGAATAGGCGATTCGGTTCTGACCAGAACATGCTCGTCCCCATTTCACCCGTCGCCGGGCCGATATTGCCGGGAAATAATTTTTTGTGTTCAAAATTTATGTTCACCGGCGTGATAAATTGAGAGCCGTTAAAAAAAGTTCCCACTGCCACTTCGACGCCAGTCATTTTGCGTTGCAGCTGAAATACTTTTATTTTATGTGACCAGACATGTCGATAGGCCTGGAGAATTCTAATCACGTCCGCGCCATCTTTTTCCATGCCGACAAAAAGCAAGCGCTTGATGTTTTGCGCCTCACCCGACGGTTTGATGACATATTCATCGGGGTGCATTTTTACGTATTCTATGGCTTTGTCGAAATCGGTGAATTCCTGGTAGGGAATGATGCTGACGCCGTGTCGTTTTAGTTCTTCCTGGCCGAAGGTTCGGTCTTCCTCGAGTCGGTCGGTGTAGGGCGTACCGCCAATAACCAGCTTTCCGGCGCTGCGGAGTTTCTGGGCGGTATCCCCAAATCCCATCACGTCATCGAAGACTATAACATCCGCCCAGTCCGTGTGTTCTCTCCAGTTTTGTACTTTGTTAACAAAACCGTCAGCACTGTCCCGATCGTCTTCTTCGGCGATCCAGTATTTCACCTCATGACCCTCTTGGGCCACCCGCCAAGCGATGTCTGAAATCAGGGCGGTGTCAGAGACAAACAGGAATTTTTTGAAATCCATGGGCGTCGAGTTTGATTAAGTGTGGTCTACACCTCTAGAGTATACTCTTTTCTACGTGTCTGAGGAGTGGCTAATTGGCAGCGTTGCCATTTATCCCATTCGTATTCTGATTGTCATTCGTAGTGCCATTTGTATTGGCCGTATTAACATTTTCCGCCTCATCTGCATCCTCTCCTTCACTATTAATAGGATTTATTGAGCCGACGCCGTTAATATTTTCCTTAACCGTTGGGGGATTTCCTGCGTACTCAATTGATCCAGCACCGTTCAGGGTGGCGGTAAGTGATTCAGTCGCGTGTACTTCGGCGCTCCCAGCACCATTCAGGGTGGCTTCAACATCTTTCCCCCGCAATGCTTGCGCATCGATCTCACCTGCGCCATCAATCGTCACCAGCTGACTGTCAGCAGTTCCACTTAATTGCATCTCACCTGCACCATTCAGGGTGGCTTCGAGACGCAACAGTTGAAGCTCGAGCTTCGCATCAGTCGCTCCATTGAATACGATACGCAGCGAATCCTGTGTCAGAGTACCCTCGGTTCGCATATCCATCAGCCCGTCAATGGTTAGATCGCTTAGCTCTGTAACGGTCAGGGTGTAGATGATTGATTCTTTCTTAGGGCCGACGAAAAAAAGTCGTTGGAACCAGGGGAGATCCGCATCAATGATCAGCTCTCCATTGCGGACTTCAGTCGAGACCCACTGGTGGTATTCTTCGGGAGCGGCCAGCGTGAGCGAAACCGTTTCACCTTGTTTGAGCACGAGTTGGCCGACGCCGGCTTGGAGGTATATTTTGGTGAATGGTTCAATAGTGATGTTTGCGGTTTTGGCGTCACCATAACGGTCTTGGCCAAAAAGCATGACCACGATGATAATGAGCGCGATGGTGACCAATAGCCAATTGAGATTAGTTCCTGATTTGTGCGTTGCTTCATGTTGCTTTGGCTGCTCGACTGGTTGTGAGGGAGAGGGCTTAATTGACTCGTCCATATTATTTTTTCAATAATAAATATTACCGTATCATATCATGAACGGTGCCAAATGAACACGCATTACTCGGGTGCCTAGACTAACCATTTTTGGAATGACTTCCGTAGCTGGGAAATTTTTGGGTCAATAACCACCTGGCAATATGGTGCGTCTGGATTTGTTTCATAATAATTATGATGGTATGGTTCCGCTTCAAAGAATTTTCCAGCTGGTTGGATCTCGGTAACGATTGGGGCAGAAAAAGTTTCCGCCTCATTAAGCTCATCCCGCACTCGTTCGGCGACCGTCCGCTGCGCACCATCATGGTAAAAAATAGCCGATCGGTATTGGCTACCAACGTCGTGTCCCTGTCGATTGAGTTGAGTGGGGTCATGGGTGCCAAAAAATATTCTCACCAACTGTTCATACGGAATGATTGCTGGATCGTAGGTCATTTGGATTGCTTCTGCGTGGCCCGTGTCGCCACCGGAGACGTCGTCATAGTGAGGTGCGTCTATGGTACCCCCGGTATATCCAGGGACGACACGGCTTACTCCGCGCACCCGTTTGAATACCGCCTCAGTGCACCAGAAACAACCACTAGCGAATGTAGCATAGGTATCGGAGGTAGGCATATATTTATGTAATTAGTGTGTTTAATAATATTTAAATGTATTCGGTCTATCCTCTCGATCCTCAGTAGCTTCTGTATCATTGCGATCGCAACAAATAACCAATTAGCGCATTGGTTCTAGCGTATGCTTAGAGTGGCTATTATAGTGTTTCGTCCGAAGAATTGGCAGGCGGCTGACGGCGTCTACGCCAAGCGGCCAGCGATGGGTATACATACATCCAGAGCCCAGTAAGTGCCATCAGAAATAGCGCAATACTAAAGATAGGGCTGAGTTTATTGTGAAGATTGCGGACTTGGCCCAGATTAATTGACCCTAAAATATTATGTGCAATGTCAGGATATTTCATGATAATGCCGGTGATGGCCATGATGAGTCCGAGGGTGCTAATGATTAACACGAGCAATCGATGAATTTTCTTCGTAATAATATAGGTATTGGTCATACTTAGTCGTCCTCGTATTCATATCCCCCGTCATCATTTCCCGAACTGGCGGGTGGAGTCTGGGAATTAATTTGTTGTTCGGTTGTCTGAATTGTTTCCGTGGTTGTTGTGCTATTAAGTGTGCCGATCGCATAATTGGCTAGCTGAGATCGAGCGTTTGAGGAATGACTGCCTTGGCCGGCTTTCGTCGAAAATGCGCTCGTGGCATCTCTTCCGCAATAGGGAATGATGATAGCCCGCCCACCGGGATGGGCGTTCAGGTAATTTGTTACAGCGTATACGGTATTACTTATAATAATCCAGCAATCCCCGGCGCTATTGTGGCGCGCAACAGTGGCAGTGTCGAGTGTTACGGAAGTACCTGTGGTGGTTGGCGTTGCAGCGCTTGGTTGGGCGGCGGTGTTTGTGGCTGGCGTTTCCGTATTGACGTTATTATTTTGTGTGGTGGTGGGCGTTATACTTTCGAGTGTGCCGAGATAAAATCGGGCTAGCTCAGAAACGGCGAATGAAGAATGAGTAGTACCGCGCCCATCTTTAGTACTGAATGCCGTAGTTGCGTCTTTGCCGCAATATGGAGCGATAACGTCACGTCCGCCGGGATGGGTCGCCAGATAGCTGGATACACCATATATTTTCCCACTAATAAGCAGCCAACAATCCTCAATTGTATTGTGCTGCGCGAGAATCTCCATGCCCGAGGGAGTTTGTGTTGTTTTGTTCGTTAACGCACCATTGGTTGTGGTGTTCGTGGTTGGTGTCCCAATCTGCAGGTACGGGTATCCAGTCCAAATTGCGATAGAAATAATGATAATAATGAGCACGCCAATAGTGCCAAAAAGCAGTTCTGATTTCATAAGGTATCGTTGTATTGTTTGATACGCGTCATGTCTAGACTTTTTTCAAGCTGATTCATGATTGTTTACTATGGTGCCTCAGTGGCTTCAAGCTTCTTTCTTTACTTTTGTGCTTGTGACGGTGTACCGCTAATTTCTATAGTATACGGGAGAATCAAAGCTCCGACCAGCCCCGTCAACACTCCAATGTATAAATAATATCGGTTATTATTAAAATGTGTTACAGAAATTTTGAAATTTTTTTGTAGATAAAATAATACAACCATACAAACGTATAGTGGCCGATGTTTATTTTCGAGCGCGTATTATGGGGTTGGTGGCGCAATGCGGCGTTGGCGCCACAGTTCTCGGCCGTAATATATGATGACACCGAGAATGATGGCAACTACCACGATATCAATTTTTGATCCGTAGACATGAATGCGCTCCCAATTTTCTCCCAGTTTCACCCCTACCCAGGCGAGGAAGCTGTTCCATAATCCCGCACCAATAGTGGTGAAGAGAACAAACCGCCCGAGGGGCATCCGACTGATGCCGGCCGGTATTGAGATAAAATGCCGCACCACCGGAATGAACCGGCTGACAAAAATTGCTACGCTGCCCCGTCGCTGGAAGAATTTTTCCGATGCCTCGAGATGATGTTCATTGAGCAGCAGATATTTCCCAAATTTGAGGACGAGTGGCCGGCCGCCATACGCGCCGATCCAATATGAGATGAGTGAACCGATTATACTACCGAGGGTGCTGGCAAACACAACCCATAGCCATGTCATGGTGCCCTGATGGATGAGGAATCCCGCAAACGGCATGACGGCCTCGCTGGGGATGGGTGCAATCATGCTTTCTAAGATCATTAAAAGTAGAATGCCGGGGTATCCTGCAGCATCGATAAAATGGGTGGCGAATTCAATGATTGTTTCAGTGATGGCCATAGGTGCGTGTATGACAATTCAATCAGTATAGCATGTGTGCTCACTATTCCAAACGTATAATAGCATTGTTTTATCGCTCGCTGACCACGGCCAGTACTACTGCCGCAATAAGGGTAATAGCAATGCCGATATATTGGTGCCGCTGCAGCTTTTCTTTATTAATGAGTATGCCAAGTAATGCTGCCAGGGCAATATAGCTTTCGGTAATCGCTATGGTAATTGAGATGGGCAGTACTTGTACCGCGGCGGCAAAGCCAACCCAGGCGGCGTTGTCCAGTACGCCCTGGAGGGCGATTGGCCGCCAATACGTTTTGGCATGACGAAAGGCAGCGGACATTTCCCGGCGGGCGAGCATCCAGATCAGGCACAGTACGGTATAGATAGCATTGACGCCCCAGATGGCGAGCAATGGTTTTGAATCCTGGCTCAATACGCCCGTCAGAACATTGGCGCCCGCTGAGAGCAGGACAGCGATGCCAGCGAGTATCACGCCTTGTTCGAGGCGCGACCGCTGGCGAAAAAAGATGTTCCACCAGTGCCGGGGCTCTCGGCGCACCACGGTAAAAATGAGCCCAGCAAAGACAGTGAGGGCAAATACGAATTGCAGCAGGCTGAGGCGTTCGCCTATGATGATCACTCCAATGGCGATGGTCATGGGCAGCTCAAAACTCATGACGGGCTCTACCACCGAAATTTTGCCGCGCCCGAGGGATTCAAAAAAGAATATCGCGTAGGCAAATGTCACAATCCCGGTCGCGAGCAGCAAGAGGCCGAGATTCTCCTGGTTAAAGAAAAGATGCAGGTCATTCCAGACAAAAGGGAGTAATCCAACTAACCCAAAGATGCCGATAAAAAATAATGCCGGGACTGCGCCTACGCCGCGTACTGATCGCTGGATGGCAAAGTCGCCAAACCCCCAGGCGAGAAAGGCGATGAAGGCGGCAAAGATGCCAGCTTCTATAGACATATATAGTTAGAAGGATTTTTTATTTATTCGGAGGGCGGGAGCCCTGAACTCCTCGTTACACTCGAGTTCAGGGTCTTCGAGATTCTCACGGGTCTCTCAGAGCGGAGGCGGGAGGATTCGAACCTCCGAGACCCTTGCGGGCCTACCGCTATGTCCACCGGAGGCGGACCCGCCTTTGGCGGGCGAGATATGTTAATTATGCATCCACTCCGGAGACGGGAGGATTCGAACCTCCGAAGCCCGTGAGGGCTTACTGGTTTTCGAAACCAGCGCGTTCAACCACTCTGCCACGTCTCCGGAGTGGGCACAATTCACTTATTGCATTATCGTTTGTAAATGTAGATTTTACTCGCTTTTGGGTCGTTTTGTCTAGTTGGGATAGTTTTTGTAGGGATCCATTGAGGAATCGAGAAACCATAGCAGACCACCGTGGTGCCTGGTTTCAGCTGTTTTTCTAGTTGCGCGCCGACTTTTGGCATGACGGCTACGATGAGAAACGCAAAGACAACGGTAGCTTCGGACAAGTCAGCTTTATAGAAATCTTGATATCGTATTTCAGCTTTTGATTTATTGTTCTTCACGTTCATTCGCGCTAAGAAATATGCCCAGGGAGACAATTCATAGCCGACGACGCGCGCTCCAGTTGCGCGCTCAATGTCTAGTAATACTCGAGCATTGCCACAGCCAAGATCATAGACTACATCATGATTCGTAATATGTACTTCATGGACGATTGTTTCAATGACGGAAAACGGCGTGCGGACAAACGGCACCTTTGTTTTAAGCAAAATGATAAAAATATATACAGCCAAAATGGCAAAGAGTATGGTGATGACGAGTAGACTGAGCGCAATGATTAGTCCCATATTAGAATAATGCTTTCTGTTTAATTTTTGCAGCGGTCCGCTCAGCGTCAGTAAATACTTTGACCGTGCCAAATTCACCGTCAAAGCCTGGAAGAATATGTAGTTTTCCCGCGCGGACGCGTTTGATGCCCTCCACGACGATTGGCTGGGCAGTTGAGGAAATTTTTTCCAGGTCGGTATGGAGCAGCACCTCAAATTCAGGAGCGCAATGTTCTACGATTGTATCAAATTCCGTTTGTACCCGTTTGCTATTCACCCCGACGCCAAAGGCATCAGCAATGATTTCCTGGAGCGGGACTATTGATTTGAATGGTGGGCGATTAGTTGGCGTGTAGTTTTCTGGTCGGTCAGCCAGGGCATCGACGCGATGCATTACCCCGATGGTCAACGGTTTTTTGCATTTGGGGCAAATATTTTTTACTCGTTTCGTTTCCGACGGTGAGAGACGAACGCCACAATCGCGATGCCCGTCAAAATGGTATTTACCTTCCTCGGGGAAAAATTCAATGGTATAGCTGATATGATTTTTTGCCGTCGGGTGCTCGAGGGATTGGCGAATATTTGTGTACGAAATTTCAGTGAGGTCGAGCACGGTCGCCTCGCGCGCCATTTTTTTTGCTGAGTGTGCGTCAGAAAAAGAAACGATTTGAATCTGATCAAGTTGTGAGAGCCGCCAATTCATGGCCGGGTCGGAGGACAATCCCGTTTCTACTGCATGAATGTGCGGCGCTTGTTTGCCAAAACATTGCGCGACGCTATCAAAACCCGACATAGACCCAAACATAGAGAACCAGGGCGTCCAAATGTGCGCGGGAATAATGATAGATTCCGCGCTGGCTGTTTTAGCCAGTTCAACAATTCGTTCTGCGCTCATACCCAGGATCGGGCGTCCGTCGGCGCGGAGATTTGCGCCTTCTTTTTGGAGGGCGCTATTAAAAATTTCCACTGCTGATAGAGTCGGGAAGATAATTAAGATATGGATGCGCCGCACTTTCCCGTCCTGGGAATAAATACAGGACAATTCGGTACTTAATACAAACTGTGTTGGTTCCATTGCTGATCGTAGGGTATAGAGGCCATTTTCTTGGAGCTTCAGTTTATTTTTCAATTCTGCATACCAGGCAGGGTGAGTAAAGTCAGCGGTCGCCAAAACATGGATGCCTTTTCGTTGGCCCCAGCGGGACATTTCTTCGAGATTCATGTCGCGCGAAACAGCTCGGGAGTATTTTGAGTGCAGGTGAAGGTCAATAATAGTTTCTGCCATATGATTGGCTCATTGTACCATTCACGGGCTGCCCGGAGCAATTACTCTGTGGTAGACTATATGATATGCACATCACGTCTGGAACTAAACAGATTCTTTGTATCCTTGCTCTCTATTTTTTTCTGGCTTGGTCCTTAACGGGCGTTTATTTTTTTACTCATACCCAGCAGATCCCCGATGATTGGGAGCACTGGCATGAGCAGATTGGTGCAGGCACGGCGCCTGATTCCAGCCAATTTCGGCTTATATCCTATTGGCTCGCGGATGGGGCGAGCAAGCCTTTTGGGCAACCAGTTTTTATCGGGTACTTAAGCGTTCGATTTGTCTTTACTTTTATCACGCTGTGCCTATTTCATTTGTTTCTGTTGAAATGGATGCGGCCGGTTATGGCGACATTTTCGGTAGTGCTGTTTGCCGCACTGACGCCCATTTCATTCATTCCATTTTTACAAGAGGCGGACATCGTTTTGTATCCATTTTTTCTAGGCGGGCTTTGGTTTATCCGCGAACAAAAATTTTGGTGGTTAGCCGGCATCATTGCCGCAGGCACCTTTGCAAAAGAAACAATCATTTTTTTGTTGCCAATGTTTGCGCTGTATCAGTGGCGTCGGGGGCGAACGTGGCGAACGATTGTCGAGACTGCGCTCCTTGCCATAATCTGGGCGGCGGCATTTTATGTCACACGCCACGTGTTTTTTGAGGGCAATAATTCTCCGCTGTGGCAATTACCCGCCAACATCAGTTTTTTAAGTCAGTCGCTGGCACTTCATCCTTTGATTAATGTGTATTTATTTTTTATTCCCGTTTTTGGTGTCTTTTGGATCCTACCGTTTATGCGCTTGTCTACCAAGCCTATGTTTTTGCAGCGGGCAGCGCCGTATATTGTAATTTTTACCACCCTCCATTTTTTAATGGGTTGGCCCCATGAGACGCGGATAATGTTACCATTGGCGTTTCTCATCATCCCTTCAGGACTTATGACGCTATTTCCCGACGGATGGGAAAAAAATGAAGTCGCACCACAAGGGTAGATGCGACTTCAGGTTTGGGTTGAACGTTTATGATCTGTAAGAAATTACAGAGCGTTTTTGAAATCTTCCAGCGACGGAACGTTTGATCCTCCTTCACGGAGCACCTTCAGCCCCGCGCAGGTAGCACCCCAGCGAAGCATCTCGTCGGGATTCTTACCGTTAAAGATGGCGGCAATACATCCGGAGAGAAACGAGTCGCCAGCACCCGTTTTGTCAATTGGGGTACCGAATCGGCGTGCATCCTGGGTGTGCCAGTAGTCCTGTGAGCGTATGCTCATGACTGCGCCTGATTCGTTGCAGGTGACAATGACTGCGTCCGCGCCGAGCTCGTGAAGTCGGTCAATGTGTTCGCGGCGCACCCCATCTTCAGGGAGTGTGCAATCGATCGCTTTGCCAAGCTCTTCATGGTTGATAAAAACTAACGGGCTCAGTTTCAACAACCGCGTAAAGTATGCGTTAGCTTCGATCAGCTCCATGCGAGGATTGAGTACCCGCGGTGCGGTGCCGGCAGCGGTAAACATAGCTTCTGCCATTTCGGTTTCTTCTGGCATGAGGCCTGTCGCAACGACCATGGCAGGCTGGAGTGCCTTTGTTTCCTGCTCGACCGCAGTGGTAGCCGATCGGATATATTTGAACTTGGATGAGAGAATAATCGGATCAAACTCTCCCTCTATGATGATGTTTCCCACGGATGTGTGGGATTTCACCGTCAATGGATGAAATGAAAGACCCATATTCTCAATCTCACCGATGATGAATTGGCGCTCCAGTTCCTTAGTGTCTTCTGATACCGAAGCCATCAGGTGAGGTTTGAGTCCAAACATCTTGCTTGCGACCGCAACGTCAAAAGAGGTACCGCCTGGATATCGATGCCGTGAGGTCACCGGAATTTTCGATCGCAACGGACGGCCACGACCATCGCGCTGAACGAATTCATATCTGCTGACGATTTCGTAGCAGATGGAGAATCCGACAATCAGATCAATGCCGTTGGCATGGTCTGAGGTGTGACTGATTTCGTACAACGGTTTCATTATATGCCCTCCTTTCGAAGGCGTTTTTAAAATGTGAATGACCTATATTAATTCGCTAGTGTACCGAGTTACCTGGCTTCTGTCAAGCTGTCCAGTGGAGGGAAAATTTGATACAATTGAGGCTAATCATATGGATAAAAAAACTGTATTAGTATTTACCGGTGGCGGTTTAGCTCCAGCGCTGAACCCAACCTTAGCCGGCGTTATCACAACCGCGCAACGTCATGGTATGCGCGTACTTGGTGGGCTCTATGGCTGGGCGTGTTTGGGTGCCCACGGTAAGGTGATTGACCTGACAACGTTTGATGCCGCACCGTTGCGGCATGTCGGTGGGACATTTTTGCGTTCGAGTCGAACCAATCCCTTTGCCGTGGATGACGGCATTACAATACTTCAGGAGAAAATAAAAGAGTATGGTGTAGATTATATTATCGCTATCGGCGGTGATGATACACTGGGAGCGGCTAGCCGATTATTTCGCGAATACAATATCCCAGTCATCGGCATCCCGAAAACGATTGATAATGATTTGCAGGGTACCTATTGGTCGCCTGGCTATCCGTCAGCAGCGCACTACACGGCTCAGTACGCCTATGAAATAAAGGTAGACGCAGCCTATGCACTATCCCGTGTATTTGTGATTGAGGTGCTCGGCCGACAGTCTGGCTGGCTGACGGCAGCGGCTGCGTATGGTTTAGCTGATATTATCCTTCCGCCTGAACGAGAGTATAAACTTGATGCTGTTCTCCAAGCGGTGCAGCAGCGATATGAAAAAAATGGTAACTATGTCACGGTCGTTTTGTCCGAGGAGGCGCGGTTTGATCGGGAAGTACAGGGTATGCTCCAGGATGCCAATAAAGCTGATTCCTATCAAGTGCAGCGGAAGGCATTTGTGGCAATGGGGCTGTGTAAGAAAATAACGGAGGAACTCGGGATCAGTGGCAAACCCCTGTTCCCGGGAAACTTTATGCAGACGGGGAATCCCATTGATATAGATGCCCAGATAGCGCTTCAGCTTGGTGAACATGCAGTTGATCTTGCGCTGAATGGTTCGCTTGGTCAGATGGCATGTGTACGTCGGAGCGATCTGGGCGGCAGCCGAATTGATGTATCTGACATACCGCTGGCGGAGGCAGTGGGGAAGGTGCGGTTTATCGATGATTCGTATTTTGATTTTGATCAATTTCAGGTGACGGATGCGTTTATTAAGTATGCCGAGCCATTTCTTGGCCCCTTAGCTCAGCGGCAGACAGACCCATATCTTCATTTGATCACCGATATATCTCACCAATAAGAAAAGCGACAGACACAATGGTCATCTGTCGCTTTGTTTGTCGTGGGAAAGTGTGTAATTGCTACACACGTGGAGTGGGACATGTGGTCCCGATGTACGAATTGAGGAAGGTTTGAGTTTCCTCGAGGGTGGGGGGATTTGAGGCGCCGAGGCGTCTCACCGAAAGAGCTGCCGCGGCTGCGGCAAACTGCATGGCCGACGGGACGTCTGCTCCACGCACGCGCTGGGCAATGAAATTACCCAGAAAACAATCGCCAGCACCGGTCGCGTCGACGACGTCAGGGACGTAGCAGGCGGGGATTGAGCAATCCTCAGCATCACCGTGGTTACGGTAGATCGCGCCGTGCTGATCGCGCGTGACGATCATTTCCAATTCTTGGTTTCCAGACCAATGGCGCAGTTCGATAATCGAACTAATGCCGAGAGACTGGTAGAGCTCTGCTTCCTCAAATTGGTTGAGCACCAAAAGGTTGGTTTTCTGCAGGAGCTTTTTTAGTTCCCGCTGACGGTGTGATTCTGCCTCGGAGGAGGTCGAATCAGGGCTGAGTAGGGAAACTCCAGGATTCAACACATTTGTGCTGCAGATGAGTTTCCCGTCATCATCAGTGACACTCCCGAATAGGGTATCAATGATGCTGACATCCATCAGCTGGACGCCGGTACCGACGCGGAAGCGTGGATTGGTTTTCCGTACTTCCGTCGTGATTCTAGCGTGCTCGTGGCCGAGCCGGTCGGGCAAATAGCTGCCTTTCCGGTTGTGGCTGCGAGTAAATACCCCGTTGCCATTATGATCATTGACGACCACGTTGACCGATACATTACTGGAGTCCCTCCAGTGCAGGGGGAAGACGTCAATTTCTTCCATGGCTAACTCATTGGCAATGAGCCGGCCGATTGCGTCATCACCGATAGTGGCGATGAGCTTAACTGATTCGATTCCCGCGCGTTTGATGGTGCGGGCAACATTGCAGCTTGATCCTGCGATTGAGAAAGAAAATTCCTCAGGTCGCAAGATGCGCTTGAGCGGTGAGGGGTTGTGAAAAAGTTCACCATCCTTAACCGCCATCTCAATGTTAACTGAGGCAGCAACAAGGATATTATTCAAAAGATCCTCCTTCACACGAATCCGTGTGCTTAGGCAGATTATTAATTTGTCAGTGAGCGGGTATACCAATCACGCTGATGTGCTTGGTATGCTGACTCACTAAGCTTTTTTCCAGTCGCGGAGCGCTTCTTCGTAAATTTCAGGTGTCCCAACGTCGAACCAGGCGCCCTCAAAAGGATATCCAATCAATTTTCCTTCGGTAACCAGTTTCGGGAAGACGTCCTTTTCGAGCATAGAATATCCTGAACGGGGAGTATATTTAAATATTTCGGGATTGAGGAAGAATAATCCGGCATTGACGAAGTGTCCCATGCGTTTGCCCTGCTCTGGCTTTTCTGTAAATTTCACAATCTTATTACCATGTAGTCTAACGACACCGAATTCATAGGGCTTGTCACTTGAGGTAATTGCCATGGTAGCGGTGCCGCCGTGCGTACGGTGAAATTCCACAAAGTCTTTTATTGAAATATCAATGAGCACGTCGCCATAGAGCATCAGGAAGGGTGATCGCTGGAGGTATTGTTCTGCCTGGCGGAGCGCAGCGCCGGTGCCGAGTTCTTTGCGCTCTTTCATATAGGTTATTTTTACCCCGAAGCGAGATCCATCGCCGAAGTGTGCCACGATTTTATCACCTAAGTGACCGACCATAATATATAAATCCGTAAATCCGGCGTCACGAAGCATTTCGATAGAGTATTCAAGGATCGGCTTTCCCTGGACGGGGATCAATGTCTTTGGAATTTCATAGGTGAATGGTCGCATGTTTACTCCACGACCAGCTGCTAAGATCAACGCCTTATTTGTTCGCGGTCGCAACGACTGGCTCAAGAGGTACTCAATCGCATGCGAGCGATTCCGAATCCGGGTGCCGTCGATCACCCCATCTACCAGGGGGAGTAGGTCTTTTTTGAGGGTAATAGTAAGTCTGGCTCTATCCATAATATGGTCAAAATTGTCATACACCATCATACAGTATATGCAAAATAAATCAAGCGTTTTGATATTTTTGAGCTAATATTAGCAAAAAGAAAAACACCCTTCTTTTGGAAAGATGTTTTTCATTAAACTGGCAATGGCCTACTGTTCCGCCCCGGCTTGCGGGGAGTATCATCGGCGCGGCCAGGCTTAACGACTGAGTTCGAGATGGGATCAGGTGTGGCCCCGGCGCTTGAATCACCAGAGGCCAGGAAATAAATACATTATTCCCTGCGCCCTTAGCGATCAAATACTTGCTTGATCTAGGGAGCAATTAACAAACTAACACGTTACCTTCATCAGTGATGTGTTAGCACATCAGTGATTGCAATGTGGCTTAATTAGTACTCCTCCGCTAAAACCCTTACGGGTCGTACACGTAGAGCCTATCAACCTGGTAGTCTCCCAGGAAGCTCATAATGAAACCTAATCTTGAAGACGGCTTCGCGCTTAGATGCTTTCAGCGCTTATCCGTACCGAACGTAGCTACCGAGCTTGTGCCCTTGACAGGACAGCTCGCACACTAGAGGTTCGTCCATCCCGGTCCTCTCGTACTAGGGATGAGCCTTCTCAAGTTTCCGCGCCCACGGTAGATAGGAGACCGAACTGTCTCACGACGTTCTGAACCCAGCTCGCGTACCGCTTTAATTGGCGAACAGCCAAACCCTTGGGACCTTCTCCAGCCCCAGGATGCGATGAGCCGACATCGAGGTGCCAAACCCCTTCGTCGATGTGAACTCTTGGAAGGGATCAGCCTGTTATCCCCGGAGTAACTTTTATCCGTTGAGCTTCCGCCGTCCTATATCGAACGGTCGGATCACTATGTTCTACTTTCGTAACTGCTCGACATGTACGTCTTGCAGTAAAGCTGGCTTATGGCATTGCCCTATCAATCCGATTTCCATCCGGACCTAGCCAACCTTTAAACGCCTCCGTTACTTTTTAGGAGGCAACCGCCCCAGTTAAACTACCCACCAGACACTGTCTCAAACCCGGTTAACGGGTTATGGTTAGAATTAAAATCACGTCAGCGTGGTATTTCATATTTCGACTCCAGTCGCCCCAGAAGGCGACCTTCAAAGTCTCCCACGTATGCTAAGCAGATATAACCTTAATTCAATGCCAAGTTGTAGTAAAGCTTCACGGGGTCTTTTCGTCTAACCGCGGGTAACTCGCATCTTCACGAGTCGTGTAATTTCGCCGAGTCCCTCGTTGAGAGAGTTCTCAAGTCGTTATGCCATTCGTGCAGGTCGGAACTTACCCGACAAGGAATTTCGCTACCTTAGGACGATTATAGTTATCGCCGGCGTTCGTCAGCGCTTCGGATCAAGGCGTGAACCTCTCCCCTTAACGTTCTGACACTGGCCAGGCATCAGCCCCTATACGTCATCTTGCGATTTAGCAGGGACCTGTGTTTTTGGTAAACAGTCGCTTGAGATCATTCGCTGCGCCCCACATAAAGTGGGGAGGACATATACCGAAGGTACGTCCGCTGTTTTGCCGAGTTCCTAAACGAGGGTTCTCTCGTACACCTTGGCGCATCTGCGCGCCCGTCTACCTGTGTCGGTTTCCGGTACGGTCGCTCCTATGATCGGGCTCATGCTTTTTCTTGGCACTTCGCTAATTCGAATTGGCTTTGGCTTGCGCCGCGGCCTGCTGTCATCCGGTAAACCGGACACCAACGTATGTAGTCAGAATACGTTCGAACCTTAAAAATGCGTCAGCATGAGTAGTCATAGGGGCGGTGCTGGAATATTAACCAGCTGTCCATCGACTACGCTTTTCAGCCTCGCCTTAGGACCGACTAACCCTGGGTCGTTTTGCGTTGCCCAGGAAACCTTGGACTTTCGGTGGGAAGGGTTCTTAATACCTTCCTTGATGCTACTTATTCCAACATTCTCACTTCATACACCTCCACCAGATCTCACGATCCCGCTTCAGTGGCGTATGAACGCTCCTCTACCACCTCCATAGTAAACTATGGAGATCCGCAATTTCGGTACTCAGTTTAGCCCCGAGTAATTTTCGGCGCACTGTAACTTGACCAGTGAGCTGTTACGCTTTCTTTGAAGGATGGCTGCTTCTAAGCCAACCTCCTGGTTGTTAAAGTTACGGCACTACCTTTTACACTTAACTGAGATTTAGGGACCTTAATTGGCGGTCTGGGCTGTTTCCCTTTTGACACGTGGAGCTTAGACCCCACTTTCTGACTCTGCTTGTATAGCGATACCAGTATTCGGAGTTTGGTTGGAAACGGTAGGCTTACGCCATCCGTTCCCATTCAGTGCTCTACCCCTGGTCGCCACAAACAGGCTAGTCCTAAAACTATTTCGAGGAGAACCAGCTATTGCCGAGTTCGATTGGAATTTCTCCGCTACCCTCAACTCATCCCCGAGTGTTGCACGGCTCGTGGGTTCGGACCTCCCTTCGTATTTCTACGAAGTTCATCCTGGTCAAGGGTAGATCACCCGGCTTCGGGTCTTATCAATACAGTTAAAGACGCGCGGTTAACGCTCGCTTTCACTACACCTTCGTCCTTCACGGACTTAGATTATACTGTATAGATAAACTCGTTGGATCATTCTTCAATAGGCACACCGTCACCCGTCATATAGACAGGCTCCGGCTGATTGTAAGCGTTACGGTTTCAGATACTATTTCATCCCCCTCACCGGGGTGCTTTTCACCGTTCCCTCACGGTACTGGTTCACTATCGATCATCAAAAGTATTTAGCCTTGGGACAATAGTCGTCCCAGATTCCCATAAGATTTCTCGAGTCTCATGGTACTTGAGAAGAATTATAGAGCGCTTATCCACTTTTCGCCTACCGGGCTGTCACCGTCTATGGCCGATCGTTCCAGATCGTTCTGCTAAGTAGACAAGAATCCCTTTGCCTGCTTCATACAAGATGAAACAGGTAAAGAATCCCTGAATCGTCACTCCTAGTATTCGCAAGATACTATAATAATCCCCTCACAACACCCACCCTGCAGCAGCTTGCGCTTCTCCCTCAGTCACCCCGAAGGGCAACTGATTTCACAGAATGAATTTAGACTCCTCCCCGTTCGCTCGCCACTACTAAGGGAATGAGCACATCACTTATCGCTGAACGCGAACATCGCGTGATCAACGAAAAGTAATGCACAATTGTTTTCTTTTCCTCCAGCTACTAAGATGTTTCAGTTCACTGGGTATACTTCTCATACCCTATGTATTCAGGTATGGATAATTGCGTGTTTAATGCGCAATTGGGTTTCCCCATTCGGACATCCCCGGATCGCAGGTTGGTTGCCACCTCCCCGAGGCTTATCGCAGGCTCCGACGTCCTTCTTCGTCTTTTGATGTCGAGGCATCCACCGTACGCTCTTATGCATTGCAATCACTGATGTGCCGCCTATTAGATAGGCACATAGTGAGTTCTTACTTCTTTGTGAAGATTGCGTGTTAGTTGTTTGTTATGCCCCGAATTGTCAACGTTCGCGCAAATACCTGATCTGGAATCATTCTATAGATAGTAGAGTGATCGGCAGTTCGTGTATTTGGTTTCAAAAATGTGCTGGTAGCTGGTAACGAGGGGACCCTTCGATTCGCCTTCGGCTCACTCAGGGTTGTTACCCCGCGGCGGGGTAACAAAAATCCCGCGGAGGGCGGGACTAAATCAGTACTCAAATATTGGGGTGATTTAGCCGCCTTTTGAGGTTAATGATAAGGTTTTTTGCATATTTCTGGGGATATTGTGTGTATTACTTTTCCGTATTTGGCATTATATCGAATGTTGGGAGGGGTGTCAACCCCACCTGCAATTGCATTTCGAATAGGGTTATTGTGGTGCTGCGGTGGAGATGCTGAATCCAAGGCGTTTTACCTTTAGTGCTGAATGGGAGATTGCCACGTCGTCGTTTCACTCCTCCTCGCAATGACAAACGATTTTTCCTTATGAGTCCGAGGACGCCCGCTTGTCATCCTGAGGGAGTCGAGCTGAACTCGACGACCGAAGGATATAATTATATCCTTCGCTACGCTCAGGATGACAAAAGGGGGTTGGGATGACAAAAGGGGTTGGGATGACAAAAGAAGAATTAGACTAACATTTCCTCCTTACTATACCAGCCATCACTAATATCTTTCCACCTAGGATTCATACTAGCGATCAATTCATCCTTTTTCCTGCGCAACCAGCCCTTCAATTGCTTTTCCCGTTCTATTGCATCATACACATACTGAAATTCCTCATAATAGATTAGTTTAGTGACATGATATCGCTGGGTAAAACCAGATACTTCCCGACGCTTGTGTTGTAGAACGCGGCTTGATAGATCATTCGTGACGCCCGTATATAAGACAGTATTCCAGTCATTCGTCATGATGTAGACGTAAAAAGTCCTCATACAAAAAGATCCCGTTTGTTATGGGGAGGCATTTGTAGTTTAGCTAAAAGTATTTTTTATTTCAAATCAGCTCCAATCCACTCTCTATGGAACTCCTTGAGAAATTGCTCAATGATTTTTCGGCGGCGGAGGGAGAGCCGTTTGCCGGTTTTGGTATTCATCAGTTCGGGGATGTGCAGCAATTTTTCATAGAAGTGGTGGAGAGAAGAAGCACCGCGATTAGCCGCAGCTACCGACATCTGTTTAAACGGTTTGACGCGAGGGTTATAGATGGGTCGCTGCCGGCCGCCGCCATAGTGGAAGGTGCGGGCAATGGCAATGGCACCAGCCGCGTCTAGGCGATCGGCATCTTGCACGACTTTACCCTCCAGGGTTTTCATGGTTTTTTTGCGACCGGCTTTCCCAAATGACACATTGCCCACGATATACGCGACATGGTCGATCGTTTTCTCATCAAGATGGTATGTGGCAAGTAATTTTCGAGCTTCGCGCGGTCCGACGGTATGGTCATTGTTATGAAATTTATGGTCAGCTATGTCATGCAGTAGAGCGCCTAATTCAACAATAAACATGTCTGCCTTTTCTTGCTTGCCAATGTATCGGGCATTATCCCAGACACGACGAAAGTGCTGCCAGTCGTGGCCGGACGCCTCGCCTCCGAACCGACGCCGCATTTCCCGAGCAACGCGATTAATAATGGTGCGTTGGGTTTTATTGATATGCATACGTATAGTGTAGCACTGTGGTCTATCATTTGGCGAGAAAAAAAGAAAGGATCGCCGGGGGCACGATCCTTGTTTTGGCTGGAGAATTTGCACGCGATTATTTCGTCGCGCGCTCGAGCAGATAGTCGGTCATCTGACCGAAGGTGTGAAGCTTTTGAGCATCTTCTTCCGGGATTTCTATCCCGAATTCTTCCTCAATTGCCATGACCATTTCTACCAGGTCAAGCGAATCGAGTTCGAGATCTGCCGAAAAATTCGATGTCTCAGTCACATTCTTGATTGCCTCATCGGAGGCGTGATCCTTCAGCGCTTTTTTCATTCGCGCCTGGATTCCCTCGCGGGTCAGCGGTTCAGTGGTGCTCATGGTGGCACTCCTTCCCAGTTCGGGTGTATTGATTGTTAGTTGATTGTGCAATTTTGGAGTTTGAGTGTAGGTAATTTTATCAGTAGTGTCAAGGTGATACCGTGAGTGGCGGTAGCTGTATAATAAAAAAAGAAAGGGTCACTCGGCATGACCCTTCTGGTAATCAAGAACGTACTTATTTGACGGGCGCAGTACCCGAAGCCTGACAAGAATACATTGGCGCGGGTATCAGCGTGACTCGGAATGAGCTCTCAGCCGGGATCAGCGGCTGTATCTGGCTAGTGATTTCCTGGGTAGCGCGCCATGTCTCGGCTTCCGAATATACTTTACTGTCGATAAATATCAGAATATCGATTTCATTTGGCACCACGCCGGCCCGTTCGACATGGGGCAATTTGGACTCCCATATGAAATAGTCATTTGGGTTTTCTCCCATCACTGACCCCACTATTTGTGCGAGCCCATTGAAGAACTCTAAGAAGGTCTGGTGGTGGACGGCGTCTGTGTAGCCCCGATGATGAACCATGATCAGTGACATAGTCACTCCTTTCTGTATGTGTTCGTGATTGTCAAAGAATTAAGCCAAATTATCATGCCATTCTGATGATGTCAAGAAGAAAACCGTCCACTTGTGTGAACGGTTTTTTTAGTGCCCTAGTATCTGATGTTACCCTGATTGATTATGGGTAGTGAGTTAATCAATCAATCCATCGAGGATGATACTGAACGAACGAAGTCCCTGGTTCATGATGGGTGTGGCGATTTGCACGCACGAAGCGCCGGCATGGAGAAAGTCGCGGACGTCTGCGCCAGTGGTAATACCGCCGACGCCGATGTAGCTGACCTGCTCACCAAGGATTGTGTGCAGCTGGTGGATTTGCCCGAGGGCGATTGGTTTGAGTGCAGCGCCTGCTAGACCACCGAGGCCTGAAGCGGGAGTAATCTCTGGCTGGCCGTTGGTTTTCAGTGCCAGGGCATTCGGGAAGGTGTTGCATACCGTGATCGCTTTGACGATCGGGTACGCGGAGAGGCATGACCCGACTTGCTGGAGCAGGTAGGGGTCGGCGATTGGTGAGAGCTTCACGGATAGTCGGCAGCTCGTGCCGATTTGCCGCGTGACCGCATCGAGGATCGCCGCAATCATCGTGGGGTCAAAGCTGGCAATACGCTTTTGTTTCCCGCCATCCCAGATATTGGGGCAACCGAGATTGAGCTCGATCAGATCCACATGCGCTTCAGCCGCCACCTTTGCCATCATCGCGTATTCATCCGGCGTGAAGCCAGCGATGCTGAAGCCAAGCGGTTTTCCGACACCATGACTGATTTGGTTCATCTCAGGCAGGTTCCGACGGTAGTATTCGATTCCCGGATTGGCCAGGCCGATTGAATTGAGGGAGAAGTATGTATCGTGATAGTACACGTCGCCGCTATTGCCCAACCGTGACTCAATCGTCGCAGAGCCGACCATAATCATTGCGGTGGCAGAACGGGAAAATTGCTGTACACCGAGATCGCCGTCCAGGTGTTTGCAGGTGCCGGCAGCATTCATGACCGGATGCTCCAGCTCCAAACCGAGACAGGTACAAAATAAATCCATGGTATTCCTCCAGGGGTTATAGAATGGTAATGTTCTTTTTTGGCTAAGAAAAAACCATCGAGCTTAGCTCGACGGTTTTAGTATCCAGTAAATTTTTCGATGATGATTTGTGTGTCGGGGAGGCCCATTTCTTTGAGTAGTGCCACCATGGCCTCCACCATGCCCGGCGGTCCGACAATCATATAGGTCGGCCTCATGTGGTCGGGCACGGTTTTTTTGATCAAGTCTGCATTGATGAATCCGGTCTGTCCCTTCCACTCATGTTCGAGATGTGTCAGGTCACTCATCGTAGGCAAATAGTGCAGTTTGTCTGATCGCTTGGTGAGCGCTTCAATTTCCGGGAGATAGGATGAATTACTGATACAGCTGTTGCCGTAGAGTAGATAAAGCTGGCGTGGTGATTTGGTATCAATACTATATTTGATCATGCCGAGGAATGGTGTGATGCCGATACCGCCGGCGAGAAATACTAACGGTTGATTGACATCATCAGGCATGGTGAAGTGACCAAAGGGTCCCATCAAGTTGATTGCTTCGCCTGGTTTCAGCTTTTCAATCCGCTGTTTGAATGCCGAAGTCCCCATGCGCATGCCGAACGATATGTTCGATTCAGTAGGCGATGAGGCAATCGACATGCTGCGGCGGTTGCCTTTGGGTACTTTCATATCCAGATCGGGGAGAATCAAAGTCATGAATTGACCTGGTTTGAAATCAAAACCGGTCGGTTTTTCAAAAACAAATTCTCGCGTCTCATGCGCGATGATTCGTTGGCTCATCAATTTGGCTGCGTATTCAGGCATAGGTTCGTCAGTCAGTATACATCGGAATCCTAATTGCATAAAGCCCACCCCTGCTTACTGACAATGATTGCCAAGTGGTGGGGCTTTATGGTACAACAATGTGAAAAGCTCTTTACAGTATATTCCCCGAAAGGAACGTAGTCATGTCTGAACCATTGACGATTATTCGACCGGACGATTTTCACGTCCACCTGCGGCAGGAAAATGCTCTGCGAGTGGTCGCGCCTTACACGGCGCGGCAATTTGCTCGGGCGCTCATCATGCCCAATTGCACCCCGCCGATTACCACTACTCAGCAGGCACAGGAGTATCGCCAACAGATTCTCGGATGCGTTGGTGATCATTCTTTCGAACCGCTGATGACGCTGTATCTCACCGATCAGACGACGTCTGATGAAATTATGCAGGCAAGCGATTCTGGCATCGTTTTTGCAGCAAAGTTGTATCCGCGCGGTGCTACCACAAATTCTGAAACCGGAGTGACTGATATCCTCGGACTGTATCCGGTATTGGAAACGATGGAAGAATGTGATTTGGTGCTGTCAGTGCATGGCGAGGTCACACTCACCACGCATCCGAATGCCGATGTATTCGATTTTGAGCGCATCTTCATCGAGCAGGTGCTGCAACCGATTATCAATCGGTTTTCTCATTTGCGAGTGGTACTCGAACATATCACGACTCAGGACGCGGTTGATTTCGTCCTCTCCTCCTCCCCGCACGTTGCTGCCACCATCACGCCGCAACACCTCATGTATAATCGGAATGATTTATTGGTGGGGGGATTGCATCCGCATCGATACTGTCTGCCAATCGTGAAGGCGGCCACTCCGCATCAGTCGGCCTTGCGCAGCGTGATTACTCTGGACAGTCCGAAATTTTTTCTCGGGACTGACTCAGCGCCGCATGCACGTACGGCAAAAGAATCAGCCTGCGGTTGCGCGGGATGTTTCTCGGCACCATGCGCGCTGGAATTGTACGCACAGGTTTTTGAGGAGTGCAACGCACTGCATCTCCTTGAAGCGTTTGCCAGTCGGCGCGGGGCGCATTTTTATGGACTGCCCCTCAACGCTGGCACCGTTACCCTGCTCAAAAAGCCGCGGTGCGTGCCACGATCGATTCCCTATGGGGAATCCGGGGAATTGATTCCATTCTGTGCCGGCGAAGAACTCGCCTGGCGATTGGAATCGTAGCACCTTTGGCCCGCTCGAAACACAAACGCCCGCTCAGTATTTGCTGAACGGGCGCTTTATTTGAGGAGGAGGAAGCGGATCGGTCAAGTTAATCAATGGCTCAACATTCAACCTTCTCTATTGAGAATATTGGAATGTGTTAATGATATCCCGGATTAAATTCCACCAGTATGTCTCATCATCTAATGATTCGCCAGTGTTCATTTTATATGCGAAATCATAATTACCATAGGTGTTAATTAATACTGTGTCATCAGGCCTGATCGATCCTTGAGCAAATCGCAATACAGTAAAGCTTGCCTCGTCTGCGTCACCCTCGTTATTGATTATTTGAGGGCGGGTGAATACTACCGATGTTGCACTCGCGTTATTGACCGTGTATCCATCCCAGCTGGCTGGAAATTTTAGAGTGAAACCGAGGTCCGTATTTGTGTATGTGTCCCAGCTCGCGATCTCATCATAGGTACTTTTGCGGACAAATCGTGCGGTTGGCCCATTACCAGAAAGGGTATCGAAGTACTCATCAATCACCACTACCACTCGATTATTAGCTGGCGCATATGGATCAAAAGGCTCAAAAGCAGCCACCGCTTCGGCAGTGTTGGTGAAGCAAATACTCTCTGGCTGCCCAACATTTTTTTCTCTCGGAAGCACCTCTCCTGATGTGGCAGATATATACATATTTACGCCATCGCACGTCGCTCCGATTTGCTCTGGATCATATGATACGTACCCCGTCATTGTCGCCTCGCCAGTAAATTGTGCGGTAAAATTCCCCGACGCATCAGTGCCGATAGTTTGTGCAGTCATAACACCAACTTTATCACCCGTTTTTATCGTATTCATATCATATGCATTCAGTGCAATATCCACGCCCTCATAGGGATTTTCAGTAGTCGTTTGATTTGAGTTGGTGGTCGTATTGATATTTTCATTCGCATTGGCCGTATTTACATTCTCATTTCTTCCGACCGCCGTGTTTGTATTAAGAGCATTATTATCCGTCTTGTCTTGGGTCAATACCCACGCCCCGACAGCGATCAATATCAACACAATAAGGCCGATCATGATGAGGGGTGCTTTCGCAACTCCTTTTTGATTTTTCATAAGCGTTAATTTTTATTGCTTAATAAGTAGCTATAAATAAAATCTTGTACAAAAAATAATATTGATTATCCGAATTTATTGATTTATGTTTTGCACGATACCTCGGACTTCATTGAATAAGCTATTTACCCATGTCCCTGAATAATCAGTACTATGCGTCCATCGGTCATCAATGGCAAAATAGATGCGTGAAGTTTGCTGGAACGTGTCGGTCGGCTCAAAAACTAAACGGTTGTAGTCTAGGTCTAATGCATTGGTGATTGAAAAGAGTTCATTTTGCAGGCTGCCGTAGGCAACCTCGATTGCTTCACCATTTTTTGCTCGCGTAATGTCATCATTGGTGGTTGCGAATCCATTAAAACTATCTACATCCCTGACAGCGCTCACAATATACGATTTGATGGATTCATATGTCGCTGAATCTGCCGGTATTGATGTCTTCACCCCGGCTCGGTAATAATCAATAGTGACGACGTTTGCGTTAGGATTCACTGGCGCGTCTTTGCTGGTCATGAAAAAAATTATCGGCACGCCGATAAAGATAGCGCCGAGGATGACCCAGGTAATTATTTTTGCTTTCGATGACGACGGCTTGGGCGTCTCGAGTGGTGGGGTGGGCATAGTGAATAAATTATTGATTTAATACCATCAGTATAGCATAACCCGGGCAAGTTTTTTTCAGCCGTTATTTTTGTGTCTCAGCAATGTGGCGTCGATCAAGTTTTTCAAATTCAGCTTGAGTAGGAATGCCAATGCCCTGGCTGGCATTCTCTGGGTACGTGCTGCCAGTAAAGAGGGTGATGTGGGTGGGCGGCGGTTCTAGGTGGGTGCCAAGCAACGCATTGATATCGTTGTATAGTTTGGTTAATCCAGGCACTGATACCATTTGAATGTATGATTCTCGATGTTCGGGTTCGCGGTCAGGATGCTGGGGATCCAAGGGATAATCCTTAGCAATATGTGATCGTGTCGGTTCCAGTCGGTAGCTGAAATCGGCAGTTTCAATAAGCTGCTTGATCTGGGTGAATAGTTTGGGATTGCCGCTTGCCTTAACGGCCTTTTTTATTTCCGATCCGGTTTTGAATCCAAAGGCAGTGATATGGAATTCGGGTTTTTTGGTCATATGGTGAGACGCAGCGGATTCCGTGAGCTCATCTGTTTGTATTGTCTCTGCTGAAAGGTTAATCAACAGGGAGAAATTTTTCTCGTCGAAGGTAATTTTTTCTGGCTGTAGGACAGCAAGTTCATTTTCCACGCTAGATGTGTCGTCATTCGTGGCACGGAATGATTGGTGGTCAGATGAAGGTAGTTCTTCGGTGTTCATATTCTTCAATTGTATATGGTGCCGAGGAGAGGACTCGAACCTCCAACCCCTTGCGGGGACTAGCTCCTAAGGCTAGCGCGTATACCAGTTCCGCCACCTCGGCATATAAATGATTCTACCTATTATAGGCATTACCAGCAAACAAGCAAATAGGTAAAAAGGCGACCCCACCGGTTGATGGGGTCGAAAATGGTTTGGAGCGAGAACTAGGTTGATTTGTTGGTTTTTGGTGGTGCCGGTGGAGGGCTGTCCTTTTCTTTTTGTGGGCCGTGAACGCCCAGTGTTGTGCGCCGATGTGACGCTTGTACTAATAGCTGGATGCGACGAGCGGTATTCATGACTCACTCACCTCCGTTGAGTTTGGGTGTGCTTTCAACATACATCATTTTAGTTAGATATACAACACTGTTTGAGTGGTTATTTTTTTGCTATAATTACAGTAGAAATGAACATTGTCATACGAAAAAACAGACGGCGGTAGATCACAAAAGCTGAAGCGCGTCGCGCCATGGCTGATGAAAAATATTCACTGATTGAATGCATCAATTTCGCGCCAGCCTCGCCGAGTCTAGGCGGGCCGTCCTCGATAATCGCCGTCGCAAAAAAATGTGGGTAACCGTACCTAACAAGTCCAAAACGCACTTTGAAAGTGAGAAAGGAGGTCGGCAACGACTGAAAAACAGTAGGAAGATAACGTGGGTCTCTTCTTACATTTGTTTTTTGACACAAGTACTCGCGGTTTCTCGATGTACTACAAGAGGTAGTTATCATGTTGAACTGGAAGAAATTTACGATCCGGGCCTTGACGGTCACGATCGTAGTCATCGCTGGTTGTTCAAAGACCAGCGACAAAGCATCAAGTGTTGTCGTTAATCCCGAGATTACGGTAAATGCCGCTGATCTCGTGAAAAATGGCAACCTGTATTTCCCGGATGATTTTTCACAAGTGATCGGAACGACCGATACGACGATCATCGATAACCTAAAGGAGGTTACTGCCAGCGCTGTTGATGAAGATGTCATCAGGACCATTGTCCTTCTCGATGGCACTGAATATCGACTTATCCATCCAGTGATTGATCTTGGCAATACCGGCACTATCTCGCCAGAGGATGAAAAAAACCTACGGCAACTAGCTCCGAGTGCTATCGCCCTCGGCGGTAATATCACCAATTATTATCTTAAAGATAATGAGTGGGTATATGCTGTTATCATGGGTAGCAGCGATCAAGCCTGGGTGTACTATAATCCGCGCAAAGCCGGGTATAAGACCTTGAAGTTCAAGAACAACATCGTCTGGAACTACGAGGTCCTCATGTTACCGTCGTGGAGGAATGCGAGTTCTGGGTGGAATCAGTGGACCGCCTGGTGGTGCGCTCCATGGTATACCTTTAAGACACTATACAGTGGAAGCGCAGATATTGCTTATCTCTTCGTCGTTGTGCAGAACAATGATAAATCTGCTTCGGTCATGATGACGGCTTACTAGTGGGTGACAACCCAGCCGAAAGCCAAGCCCTATTCTGGCAATCGTTGATAGAGTAGGGTAGGGATCCGTTCGTTTCTCTACCCTACAAAATATTATATGCATACTCTTGACATTAATATATGGAAATTGGAACACCACAGTTGCAAATAAAGCCTTCTCGAAATACGTTTCTTTGGATGGCTGCGATATGTATATTTTTTGCAATTTTTTCGTTTTTTGACTTGGGACCATTTTCCCGAGGTGTTGGCGAGATAGTTTATTCAACTTTTTTGCCAGCCACGATATTGACTGAATTACTTGTCAGAGGAACCGAGAGTCCATTAAGTTACATAGCGCTACCCATTTTCGTTGTTATTGAGAGCTTTATCATTAGTTATTTGTTAACAATTATTGCTCGAGTGCTCAAATTACTAAAAAAATAGATTTCAAACTAATTTACTTATTATGTATTTTGAACTGTACATTGCAGGAGGGGCATTACTGATACTAGTTGCGAGTTTCGTGATGTATCAGTCAAAAGCCAAGTTTCAGAATATTACCGCTGCTCGTTTGGTATTGTTACGTTCTTGCTTCGCTTTAGTCTACGTCACTCTTATCTATTATTTTGTGTTTATTTGGGAATCATTTTCGTTGCAATATCTATTAGTTTTACTTGGTGCAGCGATCATCTTCATTTTATTTGACCGTCAAATAAAAAAAACTCAGAGTCCTAGTAAATAATCAGTATGTTGATTGGACGCCAACCATTTTTCAAAAAAGAAAGCACACGAGGTTTTATTTTTGCTTTTGTACCATTGTCTGTTCTGAGGGTGGTGGAGGAACTTATTAACACAGAAAAATCCTGGTACGCGGTCGAGATATCTTCAATTTTTGGAGCAGTTACTTTATTTGCTGCGTAGTTCTTTCTTAATGATTTGAAGTACAAAAAGTATGCGCAAGGGGCGTTGTTAGGGTGGTTGGTATTTGTAGTAGTATTTCTTAGTATGAAAGTATTAGTAACAACAATTAATCAATAATGAAGTTAAGTTAGGAAATCCAAAATAAACAAACCGCTCATTCTGAGCAGAAAGCGAGGTAAGTCAATTTACACTGCCAGTCAGTTCGTAGGGAGAAGGTTAGTTTCCGTGGGTCTCTCCTTCACGAATAGCATGTTCATTACAATTTAGTGCACGGAATGCATGACGATAAATTGAAATTCTGATTTTTCGTGAAAGGAAGGTGTCACTATGACACGCACGTTATTCTTTAAACTGTTGATGGCCGGTTCGGCTATTACTTTTCTCGGCATCGCCTGCGATCGGCCGATTCAGTCGCCAACGCAGTCTGGCTCTCCGCCGATGGATTCATCCGCCACCCATGATTCCACCCGTAAGGGTGAGATTGAGCCAACCGCGGCCAGCATCGGAGGCCGGTTATCGGTCAAATGGCCACTCGGTGTCAGCCCCAGTGGATGGACGGGTGTTGATGGTGATCGGACCGGCACATCGTCCTATCACCGCGGCGCTGAGTATTATGCTCGCGACCTGGCACACCCGTCATATACCAGAGTTTCCATTCATGCCGGTATCAGTGGACAGGTTGTGAAAGTGTACAAAACATGCGCCAACATCAATAGTGCCTGCAATGGTGGTTATGGTAACGAAGTTGTTGTGTACGACTGGAGTCGTCATGTGGCTGTACGCTATGCGCATCTGTCATTTGTGGCTCTTGATGTAAACTTGGGAACCTGGGTAAGCGTTGGGAGGTATCTTGGCGCCATGGGTACGTCCGGTCGTTCATCGGGGCCGCATCTGCATATCGTATCATTTGAGAATATTGACCACTTCTCAGGTGGTTGGCCGATTATCCCGACCCCCAATGATGATATGTATTACGCCTGCATCACCGCTTTTTACTTCTAGTAAAGAGATATCATCAAACCAATATTGTAGAGAGGTTCCTCGGCCTCTCTACAATAATCCATTTAAGTAATTAATACATAATATATGAAGAAAAATGTTTTACTCAGTGCCATCGTTCTCGCAGCAATCATCATTGTAGTGTCATTGATTCTTATATCGAAAAACAATAATGAAGAAAATTCGACTAACGGTAACACTCAGATTTCCAATAGTTCTAGTTCTGAGAATATCCTCTATATTGCTAGTTATCATATATATGTGTTACTCGAAAGCGATCAGCGAGCAGACACTTCTTCACTCACGCTAGTTGATTCATCGTCAGGTGAGATTAGGAAAACTTTTTCTACTCACGCCCCATCACAGTTACATAGTTTCATATGGGATGAAAAAAGCAGTCGAATTTATTTCTCGGCGACGTCTGTTTCCAAAGAGATTACCACATTCTTTTACATTGATCTCAATGATCCGGATCCCAATGCGATTACCGAAATTGTATATGACCCCCAAAGCAAAATCTCCGGAACACTGAAACTTATAGGATCCAATAATGATACGATTTACTTTAATGACGGGGGCCAAGTGTATTCACTCAATGTTGCAAACGGTCTCAGCGCAGTTCCGACTGAGTTAGAATAGTTTTTTCATTATGGATCTTTGATTATTCTCAACCCCAAAAACACGACCTTAGTATTTGGGATAGGTCGGTCGGGTTTTTGGCGCTCTAGGTAAGAATCGAAAACATTTCATTGCTCTCTCATCCATAGCTACCGCGGAAACGGTGTGGTCGGATGAAAGTGCGGTAGTGCTGAAACGCTTTTAGATTTCTTGAGCTTGCTTATATTCTAAGTTTTATTCCTAAACTGTCAAGCGCGCATGACAGATGGAAAGCATTAATTAACTAAGTATGCACAGATCTATGAATCTGAACAAAACGCAGATCATCGGAAACCTGGCGGTCAATCCGGAAGTCCGGACATTGCCTTCGGGTCAGTCGACCGCTTTCTTCCGCGTGGCCACCAGCCACCGCTGGGTGGACGTGAAGACAAAGAAGCGTCAGGAAGCCACGGAATTTTTACCGGTGGTTGCCTGGGGGCGTTTAGGTGAGGTAGTGGGAAAGTACCTGAAGAAGGGCGATCGGGTATATCTCGACGGCCGGCTGCACAATCGCAGCTGGGAAGGCCGAGATAAGCAGAAACATTTTCGTACGGAAATCGTACTGGAGAATCTCATCATGCTCGGCGGAGCTAAAAAGAAAGCCGGGGATGCGACGACAAAGGTCAATGATGAGGTTGTCGTCGAGGAAATCGACGTTAATAAAGTGCCGGTTTCAGAAAAGGAGTAATCCTCCTTTTCTCCCGGGTCGTATCGTTCTTGGGGAAGGTCTCGATACGGTCCGGAAGAAAGAGGGTATTAATCTATGCAACTACTATACATTTTTATCATTTTTATAATGATGGTTCCGTCTGGATTTGCCGCGGCAGAAGCTGGCCACGTTGTCATTAATGAAATTAAGGTTAGCGGTATCAGTGGCCAGAGTACTGATGAATATATTGAGCTATTTAATCCGACTGGCAATTCTATTTCACTTACTGGTTGGCAACTGGTGAAACGAACGAGCACAGGTACTGAGTCGGTATTGGTAAGTAATTTTGGTGCTATGACCGTATTACCCCAGCGCTCTCTACTCATTACTCATCCGACGGGATATCTCGGTAAACCGACGGCAGATCTAGTGTATACGACCAGTAGTTCAATTGCTGACAATAACACGGTTGTATTAAAAGACGCTGGTGGTCAAACCGTTGATATGGTTGGCTATGGCAGTGCGCAGACATTTGAGGGCGCGCCAGCGAGCAATCCGGGAAGTACGAAGAGTATTGAGCGATTGATGGTTGGTGGCGATAGTGATCATAATGCGAACGACTTTGTTATTCGTGATACGCCTACTCCGTCGAATAGCGCCTCCATAATACCGGACGAAGAACCAGCACCGGTAGTCTACTCCGATGCGATCCGATTAGCTGAATTATTTCCCAATCCGATAGGGACGGATGACGGTGAGTTCATAGAGGTGATCAACATGAGTGGAGAGAGCGTTGTGGTTACCGGCTGGCAATTAGGTGACACCAGTACCCGCCGGTATACTATTCCCGAATTATCTATTCCGGGTCATGGGTATTATGCATTTCAAAAGTCAGCGACGGGCATTTCTCTGAATAACACCGGCGATACGGCGCAGCTGTATTGGCCTGATGGCACTTTGGTTGATGAACGTGAGTATGCGACTGCCAATGAAGGTCAGTCTTTTGCTTTGGTTGATGGAACGTGGCAATGGACCGATGCGGTCACCCCTGGTTTGGCTAATGAGTTTCTGATTGCGAACGAACCGCCCGTGGCAGATTTTACGACTGATACTGAAAGCGTGCGCTTGTGGCAGACAGTGAGATTTGACGCGCGGTCAAGCGATGATCCGGATGCGGATCCGATTGAATATCGTTGGGATTTTAGTGATGGCACGACGGCATCCGGTGAAACGGCTGAACATGCCTATGATCGCACAGGGGTATTCATCGTTCGATTAACCGTCACTGATAGTCATGGCGCCGCCACTGATGAAACTCAAATGATTGAAGTTCGTGATTATGATTATTCTAAGGGCGTGAGGTTATTTGAACTATTGCCTAGCTGTTCACCAGCTGATAGTACGTGTGAATATATTGAATTGTGCAATGAGACTGATCAATCCGTTGATTTAGCAGGCTGGCAACTCACCGATCAATCAAAGTATTATACATTTTCCGAGGGCAGCTTTATTGGAGCGCAGTCGTGCCTGTCTGCCGATCGTCCAACTACCGGCATCGCCCTCAATAATAGTGGTGATACAGTTTACCTCTTGGATCCGTCGCGCGCGATTATTGACGGCGTGACCTACGGCAAAGCAAGTAAGGATTATTCTTTTGCTCGGGCCGATGGTCGATGGTTTTGGACGGAAGCGATGACGCCCGGCGCGCCGAATAAAATTGTTGAGTTAGACGTTGAAGATGAGACCAATGCAGATACCAAAAATACACTCGTTGATTTAGGCTTGGTGGCAATCAGTGATGTGAATGAGGAGATGGTTGGTTCGCGACTGACTATTACCGGTGAGGTGGAGCGGGTGAACAGCCGGGGGATTTATGTCATGGATGAGCAGGGAACTATTGTGCGAGTATTTATCCAAAAAGCTACTGGCATCGAACCGCCCAAGCTTGAGCCAGGCAACCGTATTACTGTCAGCGGAATGCTGGATAAAACTAGCGCCGGTTTGCGGTTACTGCCTCAGACCGCTGATGATATTATTGTTCAGTCGGAGAGCGCTGGGGAAACTGGTCAGGTGCTGGGCGCAAGTACGGATCAATCGGTGGTGATACCGATTGAATCAAGCGGTGCTAATCACGCCACCACTCGATATTTAATAGTGGCGGGAGTGGTGGTGATTGCTGGAGTGGCCGCTTACATTATTAGAGAATATCGAGCTCGGCATCAGTCATAGTTAAAGGGGAAAAGAACCGTCTTGCCTGAAGTTGGCTTCTTTTTTTTACCTAAAAAAGCTATACTATATATGTATTACTAATACTTATACCCCTTATGACAACCAATGACATCAGCCAGTGGATTATTCAGTCTCGGGCAGCCGGGAAAACCGATCAGCAGATTCGAGAAGATTTGCGTTCACACGGCTGGCTAGCAAGTCAAATTGATATTGCCATGAATGAGTCAGCGGTAGCACCAGTGCGCCAGGCGCTGCATGCTCAGCAGCCGGTAGCGCGGGAAAGCATAGGGTCGGCACGTCGCGCCTGGGTGACCATGGGCTCGGTGTTGGCAGTGGTCGTGGTTGCGGCTGCGCTTTACTTCGTCAATGATCGATTTGATCTGATTGGAGGCCTCACGAGTTCCGGTGATCCCGTGACCAACGCGACGCTCGTGCCAATTCGAGATCAGTTAGCCGCCCAGAGCACACTGAAGCAATTTAATGATGCCGATGAACTTGTAGCGTATCTTCAAGCGAATTATTCCGCGGGAAGTTATTATGGCTTGAGCGGTTCAATGGCTCGATCTATAGATGCCGTTGGTGAGGCAATGCCCGCGCCGACCAGCGCCGTGGATGATATAGGCACTTCATTTGGTCTAGGGACCACGGATTTAACGGACACGAAACAATCTTTTGATTACTCTGGCACTAATCTTCAGGTAGCGGGCGTGGATGAGGCGGATATCGTCAAAACTGACGGGGAGTATATTTATGCGGTGGTGCAACAAAAATTATACATTGTTGATGCACAGCCGGGAGCGGAAGCGGCAGTGGTGGCAACGATTACATTTGATGATACGCCTCAGGATATGTTTATTAATGGCGATCGATTGGTTGTGTTTGGCGCTGATTACTCAATCAGCGAAAAGGCCGCAACTGATCTAGTGCGTTCATCAAGCTATACCTTCCTGAAGATTTTTGATGTGACTGACGTTAAAAATCCCGTGCAGTTACGAGATTTAGACTTTGAGGGATATTATCTCCAGTCCCGTATGATTGAGAATCATCTCTACTTGGTGACTACCCAACCGGCGAATATCGCCTATGATAATCCGATTCCCCTTATCTTAGAAGAGGGTAAAGAGATGTCTACTGGCACTCAGCCAGGTCTCTATTATATTGATGCGCCATATCAAGCGCAGACCTTTACGGTGGTATCGGCAGTTGATATCCAATCAGCCGAGGCAGATGTGGCGAGCGAGGTGATTCTCTCTAGCGGAGCAGAGCAAGTGTACGTTTCGCCAACTAATTTGTATTTGGCCTCGACGAAATATGTAAATGAACTTCAGCTGACCATGGATATATATCGGGAAGTGCTGAACCCACGTTTGAACGCTGAACAGCGGCAGCAGATCAAAGATATTGAATCGGCGCCAAATCACGTGCTCTCGGTTGATGAAAAAGCTCAGAAAATAATGAATATCCTAACGCTCATGGTTGAGGCGCTTTCCGATAACGATCAGGAAACGCTGCAGAAAGAAGTCGAGCAGGCCGTGACGGCGGCCTATGAGCGGATTGCGCCTGAGCTAGAGAAAACGGTTATACATCGTTTATCAATCAATAAGGGATCGGTGACTTATGATGCGAGCGGCGAGGTGACGGGGCATCTTCTCAACCAGTTCTCTATGGATGAGTCAGGCGGGTATTTCCGCATTGCCACGACGAAGAGCCAAACCTGGTTACAATTTTCTTCAGAGGAAATGGAATCATATAGTAATGTGTATGTGCTTGATAAAGATTTGGAGGTAGTTGGACGCCTCGAACAGCTGGCTAAAGGGGAGCAGATCTATTCAGTGCGGTTTATGCAGAATCGCGCCTATTTGGTGACGTTCCAGCAAACTGACCCGCTCTTTGCTATTGATCTGTCTGATCCGCGGAATCCAAAAGTTCTAGGCGAATTGAAAGTGCCTGGCTTCTCCTCATATCTTCATCCCTACGACGACAATCTGTTAATTGGCTTTGGCAAGCAAGCGACGGATGATGGCCAGGTAACGGGTTTGAAATTATCCCTCTTCGATGTGTCTGACGTGACCAATCTGAAAGAAGTAGACACCTATGAATTCGGTGATGCGGGCAGTGATTCTATCGCTCTTACTGACCACAAAGCATTTCTCTTTGATAAGGAGAAAAATTTGCTTGTCATCCCCGTTTCCCTCCGTACGGTGACGGACGATGTGTTTGGTTCATATTCGACGCATGGAGCGATGGTATTTAGCATTTCACCGAGCGGTTTTGAATTCCGCGATCGGATCGACCATTCTGATGGAACCGCCGATGACAATACTATTGACTATTTCTACTCCTATCAATATTATGACACGATGGTGAAACGAAGCCTGTATATTGATGACCTATTGTATACTGTTTCCAATAAATACTTGAAGGCGCACACCTTAAGCGATCTGAAGGAGGTTCGCACGGTTCCCCTGGGCACCTCGGCTGACGATATCACCATAGACGTTGTTCGATAAACAGATATTAATACGTTGTATCCATGAAACGGACGGTTATTGCGCTTCTCACCATTGTGGCGGTTACGATTTTGACTGCGGCGCATGTTTGGCTTTGGCAGAGTATTATTTTTCTCTTTGCCATCGATAGCCTCAGCGTGAAATGGGTTCTCGGCGTGCTGTTTGGCTTGCTAGCAATTGGTTTTCTCCCCACCACCTACCTGGTGCATGTTAAGGAAAATAATTTCACCAGTGCACTGTATTTAGGTGCAGCTGTCTGGCTGGGCAGTGCGCTCTATATCGCCATTGCCAGTGCTATTGCACTCGTGAGTGTGTGGGTGTTTGATGTTGATGAATATCGCACGGTTATTGCCGGCATTTTTATGACACTTGGGTTGGCCTACGCGGGATATGGCGTGTGGAATGCTCAGTTCCCCCGGCTGAAACGGATTACTCTGAGCGCACAAAAGTTTCCTGCTTCCTGGCGCGGCCGGACTATTGTGCAGTTGTCTGATGTACACCTGGGCGCGGTTCATCATATCCGATTTATGCGCCGTGTGGTTAACGAGGTGAAGCGGGCTCAACCTGACCTCATTGTTATTACTGGCGACTTGTATGACGGCGTGGGTCGTGAATTGGGGTTGATGGCGCAACCGTTGGCAGAGTTGCGGCCGCCTTTGGGCATGTATTACATCATTGGCAATCATGAGACCTATGTTGGGCTTGATCGGGTTTTCGATGCGCTCAAGGATTTGCCGATGCGGACACTGCGCGATGAAGTCGTAGAGATTGACGGAGTGCAGCTGCTCGGGGCAGATTATCATCTGCCGGGTCATCAGCATGACCCGCGTCCGGTGATTGATAGGCTTGATCACGCTCGACCCGCTATTGTCTTGTATCATGAGCCTGTACCAGAAATCGTCGAGCACGCCGCCGAGAAAAATGTCACCCTGATGTTATGTGGCCATACGCACGTGGGGCAGCTCTGGCCATTTAGCTATATCACGAAGAAAATGTATCATCGCTATCACTATGGCCGTTCTGAAGTGAAAGGCATGACACTATATACGTCACCTGGCGTCGGTACTTGGGGGCCGCCATTGCGCACGGGTAACCGTCCGGAAATTGTCACTATGACGATTGAATAAAAAAATACCGGGAGCTCTATTATGTCGATACTCCCGGTAATAATATGCGCCGTAAGAAACTACGGCCGCGAAGAAAAAAACCGCCACGGCTTGCATAACAAGTAATACAGAAAGCCAGGCTGAAGGAATATAGCAAATAACGTCTGAACGGTCAATAGGTAGGCCCTTGACAGCTTGCCGGTTTTGTTGTAGCCTGGTATGTTTGATGACAAATAAACAATAGTTCTTATTACAACCCCCAAACAAGAGAAGGAGTCATAGGATGACACCGAATCCAGACCGCCAAGTAGGCATCGCTACAAGTTTCGCTGATGAATGCATACCGCTGCTTCATTCCGCCCGTGGCCATATGGTCAGGGCCAAGATGATTGAGCTTGATCAGGCTTTAGCCGACGGTCAGCCTGTCACTGAAATTCTGTGCGATCTCAGTGGAATGCATCAGCCGGAATCAGTCGTTCAGGAATCGTTTTTGGCCGGATATCAGCTGGATCTGATCAGAGTCGGTGCGACGACAAGAAAGTTCTGGCATACTAAATTGACCGCGCTGGGCATTTCTCAGGATCGGATTAATCGCGCCGAAGTGATTGTTAAGCAGGTCAAAGAGGCTCATCCCGATCAGCCGCGTCAGATTGAGGCAATTCATGGGCTTTGTGGCGAGGAATATTTCTTGCCACCGAGCGACGAGATTGTCGATTTGCTCGGTGATTCACCGGAGGAGATTAATCCGGATACGGATATGACGGCGGGTTCCTCCAGGGGACGCTAGTCAACTTATTTTTCAGACTGTTCATCATAGGCGTACGATATTCCACTCGTGCGCCTTATTTTTTTGGTGAAATAAAAAAACCGGGGACAATCGCTACCATGAACCCGCGAGCAAATACTCACGAAATCGTGTAAGCGATTGTCCCCTAGAAAATTGGAATGAGCTCCTTTTTCTTTTTGTTTTTAATTTTCTACCCTTATTATAGCGCAAAAAAAGGCTTTTGTCAAGCATTTTTACCTGTTCATGATCTGTGCATGAGGTTGTCATGGAACGGGCGAGGTAAAGCTGGTACAATACATGAATCTATGGCACGCCATGCATCACACCAGACTAGTCTCATTATCGACGCCAATGCCTTGCTGCATCGGAGTTTTCACGCGCTCCCGCCGACCCTCACCACCGCGGATGGCCAGATGGTGAACGCCGTCTACGGGTTCACCACCGTTCTCTTGAAAGTGCTGAAAGAGTTCAAACCCACCCATATCGCAGTGGCATTTGATAAGGCGAAAAAAACGTTCCGCCATGAGCAATTTACCGAGTACAAGGCTGGCCGTGCGGAAACGCCCGACGAATTTTATTCCCAGATCCCGATTGTCAAAGAGATGTTGGCGGTTTTTGGCATTCCGGTTTTCGAATTGGATGGCTATGAGGCAGACGATGTGATTGGCACGATTGTCACCCTGAATACGAAGGAGGGCATCCGCAATATCATTGTGACCGGAGATAAGGACGCCTTCCAGCTGATTGATGACAACACCTCGGTGTACACCATGCGCAAAGGCATGTCTGATACGGTGCTGTTTGATACTGACGCATTTAAGGAGAAGTACGGGCTGGCGCCTAAACAGATGATTGATTTTAAGGCGATTGCCGGTGATCCATCAGATAATATTCCGGGAGTACGTGGTATTGGTGAAAAAGGAGCCACGGAATTACTGAAAGCATTTCCTACGCTGGAGGCAATCTATGAGGCGGTGAAGCAGGGTGAGCAATCCGGGATTAAGCCCCGCTATCTTAAGTTGCTGACTGAGCACGAAAAGGATGCGCGCATGAGTAAAGAATTGGCTACTATTGTTTGTGACACGCCGATCAAGTATCAGAGTGATGCGGCAAAACTTAAAACATACGACAAGCAAGCTGCCTACGCGTTATTCAAGCATTTGGAATTCAAAAGCCTGGTGACTCGATTACCTGAATTTGGCGAGACGCCCGCTGCGGTTGTTGCCCCTGCCCCACAAAAGAAACAGAAGGACGTTTCTGTTCAACCCACTGCGCCGGTTATCAAGCCGCATCGGGAAACACAGGCGCAGTACACGTTGATCAATACTGATGCGGACTTTGCGGATCTGCTGGCGCAATTAGAAAAGCAAAAATGCATTGCCGTGGACACCGAGTCAACCAGCGTTGATCCATTTCGTGCCACACTGCTTGGTATTAGTGTATGTTGGAAACCAGGAGTGGCATATTATCTGAACGTCAAAGACCACCCGCAATGGATAAAAAAATTGAAGACCGTGCTTGAAGACGAGAGCATCAAAAAAGTTGGCCATAACATAAAGTATGATTTGGCCATGCTCTGGCAGGTGGGTATCAATCTACAGCCGATCGTGTTTGATAGCATGGTTGCGTCGTATTTATTGAATCCCGGCTCGCGCGGACACAGCCTGGATGATTTGGCGTATAGCATTTTCGGATATGAAATGCAGCCCATTACCGATTTGATCGGTAAAGGCAAAGGAGCGATTACCATGGACCTGGTGCCGCTTGATCATGTGTCATGGTACGCCGCTGAAGATGCTGATTATACGTGGCAACTGTATGAACATTTCCAAACTGAGCTGAAGGAAAAAGAATTAGACGGATTGATGAAAGATATGGAGGTACCGCTGATACCGGTGTTGGCACGATTGGAGCAGAATGGTGTGCAGATTGATGCTGACTTTTTAGAAAAATTATCCCGCGAAACTGGTAAAAAAATTGAGAAATTAGAACGGGGGATTTACGAGTTGGCTGGCGTAGAATTTAACATCAATTCACCCGCCCAGCTGAAAGAAGTATTGTTTGAGCGATTGAAGATCAGCACTGAGGGCATTGGCAAGACAAAGACAGGTCTGTCCACGGCTGCCGCCGAGCTGGAGAAATTGCATGATCGGCATCCACTGATCCCGTTAATTCAGGAATATCGTGAGTTGGCCAAGCTCAAATCAACCTATTTAGATGCTTTGCCGCTTCTGGTAAATCCAAAAACAGGCCGAATTCACACCAGCTTCAATCAAACCGTGGCTGCGACGGGCCGGCTGTCATCCTCGGACCCGAATTTTCAAAATATTCCCATTCGTACTGAAGAAGGCCGTCGTATCCGTGAGGCATTCATTGCCAGCCCGGGGTTTTCCATCGTGGCGGCTGATTATTCTCAGATAGAGCTGCGCATCGTCGCCTCGATCGCGGGTGACGAAAAAATGATTGCGTCATTCCGCAATGGCGAGGATATTCATAGCCGTACCGCCGCCGACGTGAACCAAATTCCCCTGGAACAGGTGACCAAGCAACAGCGCTATGAAGCAAAAGAAGTAAACTTCGGCATTCTCTATGGCATGGGCGCCTGGGGATTAGCCGCACGCCAAGGCATGTCCCGCGAACGGGCTCGTGCTTTTATTGAAAAATATTTCATGGTGCATCCCGAAATTCAGGAGTATATGGCCACCACCATAGCCCTGGCGCATGAACAAGGATATGTCGAGACGTTATTTGGCCGCCGACGGTATTTACCTGATATCAATGCATCAATGCAACAGGTGCGAGCAGCGGCAGAGCGTATGGCTATCAATATGCCGATCCAGGGAACCGCCGCAGATTTATTGAAAGTCGCGATGATTCGTATTGACGCGGAATTGCCGCAGTTGAGCCCGAAAGCAAAAATGATTTTACAGGTACACGATGAATTGGTTTTTGAGGTGCCCACGGCTGATGTGGAAAAGGTTGGAAAATTTATTGCGGAAAAAATGAACACTGCCTACACACTGAACGTACCTATCGTCACCGAAGTCGAAGCCGGCCCGAATTGGGGGGCATTAACACCACTCGACGTATGATATTCCTCCTGCATGGACCGGACACCTATCGATTGCGCCAGCGACTCTCTTTTTATCGTGAGGGGTTTAAGAAAAAATATGATCCAGCTGGCTATCATGTCACGTCGCTCTTAGGCGAATCATTAACCCTGGAAAAATTCCGCGAGGCAGTTGGCCAGGGGGGCTTGTTGGCAGCCAAGCGATTTATCGTGATCGAACAGTTGCTCTCAATCAAGAAAACCACGGTGGTTGAGGCCATTGCGAGCTATTTGTCTGAGTCAAAACATGACGACAACGTACTGATTTTTGTGGAAGAAGAGACTGCCGACGCGCCGCGCCCTAAAGGCCGTACGAAAGCTAATCCGTTGCGCGCTTTTCTGGATGAACATGCCACGGCAGAATCATTTTCGTTGTTAACGGGCACCCAGCTGATCAGTTGGATACAACAGGAAGTAAAGCGTCGCGGGGGTAGTATAGCCCCTGCCGCCGCTGCGGATCTCGCTACTCGATTGGGGGGCGATTTATGGGCCGTCTCGGCGGAAATTGAGAAACTGATTAATTTTACAGCGGGTAAATCAATTACCGAAACGCACGTGGCGGAAATGGTGCACAGCGGTTTTGATGAAAATATTTTCCACTTGACCGATGCTTTAGCTGCGCGTGACGGTAAGCTGGCAACTCGATTATTGCACGATCAGTTTGCGGCCGGCGCCGCACCTTTGTATCTCCTGACGATGCTGATTCGCCAGATGCGCATTTTACTCCAGGTTCATTCGCTGGCCCAAAGCGAGCCGCATCCAGCCACCATCGCTCATCGTTTGGGTATTCATCCGTTTGTCGCCCAAAAGGCAGTCCGGGATGTGCGGAAGTTCCAGATGGAGGAGTTAGTGGATGTGTACCGTCAGTTGCTCGATACGGATATTGCGCTCAAAACCACCTCGCGTGATCCGCGGGTGCTCTTGGACATGGTGATTGCGCGTCTGTGTAGCGTGAAAAACTAGATTTTGTTCAGCGCCGTCATCAAGCGGGATTTGTATCGGCTGGCGGTGTTTTTTGGCACCACCTTATTCTGAGCGGCCTTATCCAATACTTTGACGGCGGCCTTCACCAGTTCGGCGGCTTTTGCCTTGTCCTTGGCCGTGATGGCAGCGCGCGCATCTTTCATGGCAGAACGCAGTCGTCCTTTGACCGATTTATTCTGAGCCGTCCGTTTCTTAGTTTGGCGAAGATGCTTGAAAGCAGCGTGTTTAATAGGCATACGAGTGAGAGAAAAATAGTTACTGAATAATAAGTAGGCTTGAGTGTAGCAAAGCTTTTTCAGTATGGCAAGCGTGGTTAGATGGCGATATCAAGTACGGGGTATTTTTTCCAATGTGGGTCAGAAAAATGCCACCATTCCGTGGGCAACGCTTCAAAACCAGCTCGGATCATGGCTTTTTCTAGAATCAGTGCATGCCGCTCCCTGGGGGTGGGATGCGCGGGGTGTTGGCGATGTGCGCGATCCGAAAATTCGTCATAGTGCGTCGGCATGGGGAGTTCTCGCCCGTTTCTGTCCACCAGCGTACAATCCACGCCGGTACCGCGCGTATGCACCGGTCCTTTTTTAGGATTTCCGACGTACCGCTCATCCGGAAGATGGCGCCATAATATTTTTTGTGCTGAGAGTGGCCGGTAGCAATCCCAGATTTTGAGACCATAACCTTGGCGTTGCAGTATTGCTTGCGCTTTTTTGACCATGGTGGCGACGTGGGATCGCCCCAGGATGATCCGGTTTTGGTACAGTTGCTTGCCAGTAAAATTGCGGGCGGTCGCATAGCGTGGTTCTATCTTGATACTTGGATTGAGGCGGTGCAGTGCCACTAAACCAGCGGCATGCAGGCCACCGGTGCGGAATCCGCCAGCCGAAAATCTACGAGCACGGGTTATCCGTGGGTGGAGTCCTCGTGTTGCCAATTTTTTCTTTAGATCATCTGTAAATGCAAATTGATCATACCCGAGGCAGATGATATCAGGCCGCTCGGATTCGATAACCGACAATTTATCACCACTCCCGCCGGGTATGATCCGGTCGGCCAGGCGGAGGGCGCGCATGTTTTTCACACGTTCCGCTTGGGTGAAGTAGGGGGCATAGCCTTTGACCCGGCGAACGGTTACATCACGAGCAATCACTACAGTTAAAAAATCCCCCTTCAGTCGTGCGTCGTGGAGTAGTCTTCGATGACCTGAATGGATCAAGTCGAATGTACCGGTGACTAATACTTTTTTCATAGTGCAGTCAGTATAGCAGACCCTAACACCTTGTCATTTAATCGGGTGGGGTACCACTAGCCTGTAGGCGAGTTGCGATTGCCGTGTCAGTCGCTCATGCTCCATCCTCGCGTAAAGCGACGTGGGCACCACGCGGCTTTACGTCGCAATGACAATGCTTGGGCGGGGGGAGCAATTTGACAAAAGGTATAAAATGAGTTATAATAGCATTGTACTTAAGGAAATTAATAGAGGGAAAACCTCAAATTTCCTTAGGATTTTTGTTGTTTTTGGAAAGCCCGATGTGTCGTAAAAAGCATCGGGGGGAAGAAAAAACCAAAATAAAAATTATCATGTTTTTCTTGTTTAAGAACATATCGTTTTGGCTAATACGACCCCTCAAGCTGCTGGGTGGTAAATTTTTGGCGTCCCAAGAAATACATCAAACGCGCATCACCATAAATTTTGTAGAAGAGCAGATTCGGCAAACGTATTTTCAAATTCACCGCCTTGGTATTATTCGGGTGGTTGGATCGGTGATTGGCATAATAATTTTACAAGCAATTCCCGTCACAAGCTTGATGGCGATTGAAGCGGCGAGTAATACCAATGCAGTGATCGAGACGTCAATGCTCTCTGCAGAAGTGTTCCACCTGGCGCAATCAGATTTTGCAGCAGGCGAAGACGTGCCATTTTCGATTGAGGTAGCGCAAAAACCGATTCTACCAATTTTTAATTTTGGGAAAGTTGAACGTGTCATTGATGGTATGACATTAATGACGCCAAGCGATGATATTGAGCTAACATTAGCCGCAAATTCAACCCAGGCGAACGGGAGGAGCGCCTATGAGCAGTACACCATACCGCACGAGTATGCTACGGCACCGGGGAAATATCAGTTGCTCGTCACCACAACCGAGGACGGGGAACAAGTAACTACTGAACGAGATTTTTATTGGGGCGTCTTGGTGTTGAATACAGATCAAGACACCTATCGTCCGGGCGATACCGCAGTATTTCAGATGGGCGCAGTGGATGACGTCGGGGTGACGGTTTGTGATGCGGATATGCGGCTGGTAGTGACTGCACCCGATGGACAAGAAACGACTCTCACTTCAGCGGCGGGTACGATCGAACGATCCGCAGAATGCGGACCGACGACTGTCACTCACGCTCCTGACTACCGTGCGGTAGCCCCGCTGACCCTCACGGGCACCTATCAGATGGCACTCACCGCCGAGTATGACGGGGTTACCCATACGTGGGATGGCACGGTGGATGTCACTGAAACAGCGCCCTTCACCATCCGGCGTGTCGGTCCATCGCGTATTTGGCCGCAGGCTGCCTATCATATGACCCTGACAGTTACCCCGGAGGCGGATTATCAGGGTATGATTCGAGAGCAGGTACCCGGCGACTTCATTATTACCGAGGTAGGTGAGGATGGGGCGTATTTAGAAGATGAAGTCACCACATCGGTTGAGTGGCAGGCAGACTGGCGGGCGGGTGAGACATATCATCTGAGCTATACCTTTGACGCGCCTGATATCAGCCCGGCGTTATTTACTCTGGGGCCGCTGGCGATCGGTAATTATCAGGAGACGCGCGTTTGGCAGATCGCGTCTGATGCGCTGGCTGGTACGGGCATATTAGTCTATGGCGAAGATGGCGCGAACAGCCCCAGTCCTCGCTATCGGACCTGGTCTGGTACGGATTTGGGTAATGAGGCCAGCGCCCAGGCGGACGAAACCGTGACGGTTGATGTGAACCACAGTATCATCGAGTGCGGCACGACGCGCAATGAGTGTATTCGCGGGGACCTAAATGATGCCGGGCACCTTGATGTTCAGGTATGGAACGGAAATACATCTGCCTGGGGCAATGGTGGCAGTGCGCCAACCAACGGTGATTTTACTACGGGCATCGGAACGACGAATGACGTGTACCGCGCCTTTGATATCGCTTATGAAGATACATCTGGTGATGGCATGGTGGTGTATGAGTCCTCGAGCACTGCCAATGGCACAATTATGTACCGCACTTGGGACGGCACCAACTGGTCAGCTGAACAAACGCTTACGTATTCTGGCGTTAGTGGGTATGTCGCGGGGGTGGCTTTTTGGGTAGAGCTTGAAGCGGATTACGGATCAAATAATATTTTATTGGCGTTTAAGGATGGTACGAATAATGATGTGTACGCCATGCGCTGGGATGGAACTGCCTGGGTGAATAGTGGGAGCGATTTGTATACCCTCATAACCGCTGCTGGGTCGATTACCACCAAGCAAGATTTTGATATTGCTTGGGAGGGCACATCAGGTAAGGGGAAGATTGTGTATGCGACTGGTACGACAACGGGCGCTTCGACATACACTGCTGGCTCGGGTTGGGCAGCGGATTCAAGTCCTTTCAATCCAGCACTTGCCGTGCAGTGGATTCGTATCGCGGGCAGCCCGAATAACAACTACATCGCCTCAATGTACAATGCAGTGGTGAGCACCACTTCTGCTGACATGTATGTTGATATGTGGAACGGGACAGATTGGACATCCGTGACTACACCTGCGGGCGATACAGACATTAACAATAATGGGTATGCTCAACCGATGGATGTTGCTTGGGAATACGGGTCGAGTTCGGATCGAGCGCTCTTTGTCTGGCGTGATGGTACGACCAGCGAACTTTACGTTCGGTACATGGTGTTTGACATTGCTGGGCATGCACTCGGAAGCAATGTATTTATTGCACCTGATGATGATGGCGCCGGCACGGCAACATGCAATCTTACTGGTACGGCCAGTGATGATAATGTGGCTACGGGTGGATTGTCGGCTGCAGAAAATTCTAACGGCCCCTGTTCAGCCGACGTAGGGATGTCATGGGAAAATGAAGTCTCTGGTATTGATTTGAATGCAGATCCCAGCTCGCGAAAAATCATTTTACTTGGCGAAGATTTGACGCTCGATCTCAAACCTGAAGTGCAGCTGTGGAATGGCACTGATGCGGGAACCTGGCTTACTCAAACAGCTAACATGAGTTATGAACTTGACCTGTCTACTGGTGCTACGTTGTCGACTTCATTACCGACCAAAGCGTATGATTTTGCCTTTCGTCGAGATGACACTGTCATAATCTCAGGCACGGCTTATACCAGTCATACCGAGGGTGCCACGCTCAATAGTAGCGGAGGCGCAATTAAACTAGTGAATTCCGCAACCGGCGCTACAAATTCTGATACCGACGGCACGGATGGGTCGGGTGTCTGGTCTATCCCTAATGTCCCCACCCCTACCAATGGGAATGATTTGATTATTTATATTGACGGCGCGGCTACCGACGGCACGCTAGTACTCCAATACGGCGCATCATGTACTGGCACCCCGAGCTGTACGGGGTTAAAGTTATATCAAGACGCTGTAGTTGTTCGTAATGAGCACACGGGTTTGGTGACCAATCAAGATTTATCTGGTTGCGATAACGATTCCGGTACGAATTGTGCCGATACGGAAATCGGATATACGTCCAATCTGAGCGGTACGTATAATCTGACGACATCAAGCGGTCGGGAATTACATATTTGGACTGGCGATGCGCTGGATCCGGGCGGCACTATCACGACTGATGCCACGGGCGGTGACGTGCATGTAGATGACAGCGCCACGCTTGATTTCGATACCGCCACCAGTACGGTCGGAGCCAATTTAGTCATTGACGCCAGTGCGACTGCTAACGTCATAGCAAGTACAACCGTGACGGGCGCGGCAGCAGGCGGTGTGACCGTGGCTGGTACGCTCAATCAGACATCAGGTACGCCCACCTTTACCATAGGTAATGGCACTGATGAAGACTTAACCACGAATACAGGTGCGAGCGTCACACTGTCGAGCGGCACGACGGTCATCAAAGATGATTTAGTAATGAATGCGGGAACCGTGGCAGTGAGCGATACCATGGATCATAACGACAATACAACGGGCAATATTATTGATTTGAATGGTGGCGCTTTAACGATCAGCGGCGGGACATACACGCTTGGAGGAGATTTAGAACAAGATGGCGGAACGGCAACCATTTCAACTACGTTTACGCTCGGTGGTGATCTCGATGTAAATACCGGAACGCTCGATATTGACCCGAGTGCAAATGTAGATTTTGCCGGTGTGTTTTGTACCCAAGTGGGGGCAATTGTTAATCTGGACGGTGGGACGACTGATGGGACAACCGCCAGCTCATCACATTTTCGATTTAATGGTGGCACGATTAACTTAACTGGTGGGACTCATCAAACAGCGTCAGATGCTATTGTTGAATTCGCTCGAAATTCAGGGGGCGTAGATTGCAATTCTGATGGTACGCTCGGTAACACGACTTTCAATATGTCGGGCGGGGTAATGAAATCACGCGCGTATTTGGTGTACGGGTCTTATACATTGACAACGACCACCGTATCAGGAGGTACGCTGCAGCTGGGATATGGAGGCACTCAGGCATCAAATATTTTGTACAATGCGAATTCCGGTTCGTTCCAGTTTTATGATGTGACCGTTGTCGCCAGTAGTTCTATTAGCAGTTCGCAGACTTATGCATTTCCTATTAAAAATAAGTTTACTATAAATAGCGCTCAGGATTTTAATTTGAATGGTGAAGACCTGACCGTTGACGGCGGCTGGGTGAACAACGGCACCATGACTACGCCATCGGCTGGCACGGTTACCCTGCGTGGCGGGCAGTTTACCGGAAGTGCGGACAGTAAATTTTATAATCTGACCATTGATCCATCTTCACCGGCGACCGTTACTATTGATACCGATGTTGGCGCGGATGATCCGACGGTATACGCTGCATTGACGGTAGCGGCTAGTGATGAGCTCGCCATCGAAGTGAATAGGACTTTATTAGTCGATAGAACTTCAGGCTCAGTGTCTCTCTCCGGAACCATCAGCGGGGCGGGGCGGCTCACTTATCAGCCGGCCGCGGCCTTCCCAACTGGCGGCACGATTACTTCGATTCTGCGATTTGATTCAGAATACAACAGTCAAATTATGGGAGCTCGTACGTATGGAGGCAACGTCGAATCATATAATAATAGTGTCTCTACGAGAACGTTGACCATGGGAACCGCAGGCGGGCAAACGATCAATGTGACTGGGGCGTTTACTGTGTTTGATAATTTTGGGGGCATGACGGTTACCGCGGCTACGCACGACCCGACGGTGAACATAACCGGAACTTTTGGTCCTTGCACTATGGTAGATGGTAACCCTGGATTTATTGCTGATGCGGGTACCTGGACAGCAAGCGGTGATGTAAATATGACACTGTGCTGGGGCTCATCCTTTACTGGTTCTCATACACTACTCATGGATGGTTCCTCAAAAACGTTAACGTCAAGCCTCACCTCATGGCAAAACTTCACTGCGACCGGGACGATTACGTTGGCAAATGCCAATCATACGATAAAAGGTAATGTTGTTTTGACTGGCAGCACTATTACCGCTGGCACTTCGACTATTAATATGACCGGTACCGCTCACGCGATTACTGGAGCCGGGCAGACACTGAATAATTTGACGATCAATCCTTCGTCGGCGGGTACAATCACCGCTCAAACGTCAGACTTCACCGTGGGAGGGACATTAAATGTAGCAGTTGGCGACCAGTTCACTATCAATTCCGGCATTACGGTCACCCATACTGGCGCGACATTGACGCTGTCTGGGACCATGAACGGGCCTGGACGCTTAACGTACAGAAGTGCTACGGCATTCCCCACGACCGGTACATTAGCTTCCAGTCTTATTCTCAAAATGGATAGTACGAGCACCAACCAAAGTATGGGGCAGCGGACTGATTACCAGAAAGTTGAAATTGATAATAGCGGCACGACTGCTGGACGGACGGTAACCGTCGGGACGGCTGGTTCTCAAACTATTACCATCAACTCAACGCTCGATCTGATGAACACCGGGGCAGATCCAAGTACTACTGTCTTCCAGGTAAATACGTGGGACCCGGCGTTCACCGTGACGGGCAGCGTAACGATTGCTGCTAATACCACGTTTGAGGCGAGCTCGGCGACAACGACGAATTTTGGTGATGATTTTTCCAATTCAGGAACTTTCACTCATAATTCCGGAGCGATTGCATTAACGACGACTACTGCAGCAACAATAGCTGGCAACACAACATTTAATAACTTCTCAGTTACGAGCATCGGCGCAGCCAAAACAATCAATTTTACGAATGGCTCTACAACAACAGTTTCTGGAACATGGACCGTAACTGGCGCTGTGGGTCAGCTCGTGACGTTACAATCGACAAGTTTAGGCAATCAGTGGACTATTAATCCGACATCAGCTTCAATTTCATACGTCGACGTGAACGATTCTAATAACACTGGGGCGGCGATTTGCGCCACGTTTTCGCAATCGACTAGTGATAACAATACAAATTGGGGCGTTTCCGCGGGAGCGACCTGTGGTATCGATATTGCCGGTACTTCCAACAGTTCCGGCGGCACGGTGCGGGTTGCAGTCAATACGTCATTACAAGCGCAAACTACGACGTTAGCCGCAAGCTGGACGATCACAGGCGTGACGGTTAATAATACCGATATTGTCACAGTTTTTGTGGAAGGTGTGGATACCGCGGAAACGACTGGCGTGGCGCAATACGACGGTACGGGCAATATCGGCGGCATGGTGCTCAATACCAACGTGTTGAGTATTGGCAGCGATGATAACCAAACCATCGACCTGGCCGATCTTGATTTATTCAGCTGTTCGGACAACGAAAATGTGATGCATAGTGTGGCTGCGGGCGTGCTCGATATTGAGGGGACGGACGCCGGATGCGGCGCTAACCCGGCCAACAGCTATTCCGATGAAACGTTAAAAGCGACCGCATCAGACCCGTTATCTATTGGCAACAGCCAGACTTTGAATTCGCATAACGTTACCATTGATGCCAGCGGATCAATTACGTCGGGGACCAGCGGTGTATTTGATGTGTCAGGAACATGGGATAACAACGGAACGTTTACCGCAAGCACGTCAACCGTCACGTTTAGTTCGGGTTCTACGGAAACAGTTGAAGCTGGCTCCTCCAGTTTTAATAACGTTGTGTTTGCAAATGCTTCGGGCAATTGGACGGTTCAAACAAACAATATGACAACCAACAACCTGACACTGACGTCGGGAACGTTCACTTTGGAATCCGGGCGCACGCTGGAGGTGCAGGGAAATTATTCCCAGGCAATTGTCGCGGCTAATACTACCTGGACTGGATCGACGCTCTACCTCAATGGCAGTGGGGGAATGTATGACATCAATACTAAGACGCACGGCGGTGATACCTATGCCACGCTGCGAGTGGGTGGTAGTGAAGACATTGCCATGTGGGATTCCAGCGCGGCGACGGCCTACACCATTGATGCGGGTGGCTGTCTTTTCTCCGAAGACCATAGTGGTTCAGCCGGGCGCTTGAATATCTATGGCACCTGCAATTCACGCGCTAACGAGTATTGGAGCTACACCACTGATTTTGATGGCGCAGCGGTGACGCGGCAAACTGACGTGCGTTTCGCCCCGAGCGCCACACTAACCGTAGATAACGGTGATACGCTGGAAATTCTTGGGCAGAGCGCCGGCGCTAACCGATCGCTGGTCACGCGTGAGAGCACGGGCAACTATGGATTGACCGTCAGCGGTACCATCAATGCGCAGTATTATGATTTTGATTATCTCAATGCCAGCGGGCTGAATCTGACCAGCACTGCCACGGTTACCGAATTATCCGATGGGTCATTTGATAATAATGCCAGCGGTGCGTCATCAAGCTATTTGACCTTGACCAGTCTCACTTCGTCAAAGAGTTTATTCCGAATTGTTTTTGATGAGAGTGGCGACGGCACTGACAGTAATGTCGTTTACAATATTAATGCCGATGGCAGTGGTATTGATTGGACAATGTTGCAATGGAGCGGTGGCAAAGGCGGTGAAGCCAATGATAATGAGGTAAATAGCGCTTCGGTCAAATGGTTTTCTGATTTAACCTTAGCGGTGAGTGCTAATAGCATTGATCTCGGTGTGGTAAATCCATTGATAACCGGTAGTGGTAGCCACACTATTACGGTCACGTCTAATGCTCCGAGCGGCTACACCTGTCGCGCGGCGGAAGATGGCAATTTACGCAATGGCGCCAGCGACATTGATGATGTGATTGATGGCGCGGTGACGACGGGCAGCGAGGAGTATGGGATTAGCTGTACTGGCGCTGATTGTCAGTTGTCGGGGGACAACGCCTTGTCTGGTTCGCCATTAACGATTGCTACCTACAATACTACCGCGGTCGCTCGAGTGACCACGCTCTACTATAAGGCGGCGATTTCTTCAGCAACAGCGGGGTTATCTTACTCACATATCGTGACGGTGACGTGCACGGGCGATTTTTAATTAAATCATTGACAAGAGGCGTGAAAAGTGCTAAAATGATAGTAGAATATAGGAAATTTGTGCGTTTTTGCACACCAATATTCAAAAAACCAACACAAAAATCATATGAAACATAAAGTCATAGCTGCGGTTTTTAGTTCCCAAACAACGACCAATCTGAATCGGGTGGCCACACTCGTCACGCTGATTGCCATGCTTGGGGTAATTTTAGTCTATCCGGGCACGCAGGTAAAAGCGGTTGGTATCGATGCGGTGACCGCTTCGGTACCAGAAGGTTCTGATGCCACCGGCGCTGCTGCTGCGGTGACCGTTACTTTTGAATCTTCTGTGCTCTCAAATGGCGAGGTGTTTACAATATATTTGGGAGAGGATACGACCGGTGATGAGTGGGGATTAAATGCAGTGGCCACTGGAGATATTTCATGTTCAGATAATGGAACTGGTGAAACATATACCGTTGGTTCAGTAAATGCCGCATCAGCCACTCTGCCGATGCGCACAGCGATCACGGCTACGACTGTCGGTACTGGCGCCACGACTACCACTTGCGTGATTGGTGACGGCACTCCAAATCCAACGAACCCCACAGTAGCGGATGGTTATTCTGTTGCGGTGGTTACCAGCGCTGATTCTGGAGCTGGTATTATTTACATCGGTGACGCAAACGATGTTACGGTATCGGTGAATGTATTGCCCAACTTGACGCTGACGATTGATAATGCGGATGGCACGAATTGTACTACATCATCAGGCGTAACTTCGTGTAATCTCGGTACCGTGCTGACCACTACCGTTGGTCAAGGGAATTATGATGTTAACGTCGGTACCAACGCTACGAGTGGAGCTACTTTACAGATCGCCGAGGATGGCAATCTGCGTAATGGCGCAAATGAGATTGCTGATGCTACTGAAAATGATACGATCGTAGCAGGAACGACTGATTACGGCATCGCCGTCGCATCAGATGGCGGATGGACGGAGCAGGGTAACTTTAATGATGATGATACGCCTATTCCGACCGGGCCGGCCACGGTGGCTACGACAGCAGGGGCAGTCGCCTATACCAATGATGTGACCGTAACGCACAAGGTCGCGGTGGATTCTACGGTTCCTGCGCTGGTCTATTCACACATTGTGACATGGACGGCGACAGCAAATTTCTAGTGGCCTCAAACAAAAATAAAAATGAAAACCAAAAAAACAACTCATAGCTTTTTTGGCATCCGGCTCCGGGATGAAGCAACTGGCCGGCTCTTTCGTTTTGAACACGATCTACTGACGCTGGTAATTGTTTTTGCGGTTGTTGCTTTTGGCGTACGTTATTATTTACCACGTTTAGATGCTGCTGGTTTAGATAGTGTTACGGTGTCATTAAGTAATGAAACAGTTAATACTGATGCGCGTGTCACCGTTTCATTTGAAGTAGGGAATTTATCGAACGGCGAGACGATTGGGATTTATTTGGGGGAGGATACGACTGGTGATGAATGGCAGCTCGACGGTATCACGACTAGTCATATTAGCTGTAGTGATAATGGTGCGGGTGAAACGTATACAGCGACGGCGGTCAATGCGGCGAGTGCCAGCGTGGCCATGAACGTTGCTTTTACTGCTACGACAGTTGGTGCCGGTGCCACGACCGTGACGTGTTTGATCGGCGATGGCGGCGCTAATAATCCCAACAACCCGACGGTAGCTGATGGTTATTCAGTTGCAGTTGCGACGACTGAGGATGCGGGTGCGGGCATCGCCTACGTGGGTAATGCAAACGATGTGACGGTGTCAGTTCAACTATTGTCTAATCTAGCATTAACTGTGAATAATGCTGATGGCACCCGCTGCACGACCACCGCTGGTGTAACGAGTTGTAATTTGGGGACAGTGTTAACAACCACCGTGGCTCAAGGGAATTACGATGTGAATGTTGGCACTAATGCTTCAAGCGGCGCCACGTTGCAGCTCACCAGCGACGGCCAGCTGCGGAATGGTGCGAATACAATTGCCGCCTATGTTGAGGATTCGGGAGCGATAAGCGCCGGTACGGAGGAATATGGTATTGATTTGGCCTCTGATGTCGGGTGGACGGAGCAGGGTAATTTTACGGATGACGCAACTGCCGTACCTACCTCGCCTACTAACGTCGCGACCACTGCCGCTGAAAATGATATTGCCGGAGCAGATATTACCGTCACGCATAAAGTAGCCATTGATTCGACCGTGCCAGCGTTTCTCTACTCACATATCGTGACCTGGACGGCCACGGGAAATTTCTAGCTTAATCAACGAATAACCTTCGGCTTTGCCTGCCTGGAGTACAGACCTGGCATGCTTTTTTATTGTCTAAATTATTTTTTTGCGCTATACTTTTCACTATTATGGAGGTACCCAGGAGACAGCACACACATTTTCTTTTTTGGCTGACCATCAGCGTTTGTGTCGCGACTGGTTTTTTTCTTTTTGGACACGTCAGCCAAGCGCAGGCTGTGACCATTTCACAGCTGAACCTCGAGATTAATGCAGATCCCGGCGAAACGATTGAACAGGTTGTTCAGGTGTATGACGATTCGAAGAGTGGCGTCACGGTTTTCCCGTGGGTTTACAATTTTACCCAGGATCCAAGTCGCGAGGGGTCGGCTTTAATATTGACCGATCCGAAGGATCTCAAGCCCGACCGTGCCTGGATACAATATGACCAGGCGCTGGTCGCTCTGCCCGCTGATGGAACATTGGTTGACTTTCCGTATCGCATTGTGGTGCCTGAGGATGCTGAGCCAGGTACCCATCTCATTTCATTAGTCTTCCGCACGCGTGCGCCTCAAGATGCTGAAGAAGAAGGTACGGAAGTGATCATCGGTGCTAACGTGGCTTTAGATATTTTTCTCAAAGTGTCAGGCGTGACGATTGATACGATTGATGCCGATTTTCAAGTCGGACATTTTGCCAATACAGATCCGCAGACGTCATTAGCCGAGCGAAAAAAAACATTTACGCCAAAAACATTCTTCACGAAACCACCCGTGGATTTCCTGCTGGAGGTGGTCAATCAGGGGAATACCCATCAGAAGCCAGACGGTAACATCAAAATCATCAACGACCTGATTGGCGGAGAACCTGAACAATATGCCATCAATCAGGATGGAAAAATTGTTTTGCCAGGAACTTCACGTCTCTATGAAACGCCACGATTTGGTCAGGGATTCATGTTTGGTAAGTACCGCGCCCAGCTCACGCTCTTGTATGGCAATCCATTGAAGCCATTGAATAAGGAAGTCAGTTTTTGGATTGTGCCGGTACTGGAAATTAGCATTGCCCTGGGGATCCTGCTGCTCTTAATTGTTTCGGTTATTTTCTACATAATCTGGCGGAGAAAAAAAGACCGGGAGAAAGAACAGCGCATTCGCGAGCAAGTTCGCCAGGAGATGCAGCAGCAATAGACTGTCGATGAAAAACCGCCCGTTGAGTATACTCAGGGGCGGCGGTTTTGGGTTTGTGCGAGGAAAGCTAAGGCAACGGCGTGGCGATACGAAGAATTTTTTTCACAAGAGCTGGTTCGATGAATTTCTCCTTGATGGAGAGCAGGCCATTTTCGACGGTGCCAATCATATCTGCTTTGCGGTAGAGGCCTCCGTACATGGTGGTGGGATTCAGTCCCAGGGCTTGGGAAACTTCAACTTCAGGCATCTTCGGTTTGTGAAGCCTATATACTTTATATGTCATGGACACTCCTGTTGTGTTTTTTATTTTTTTGGGAAGTAGTTAGTATAGTGCGGAAACCTGCGCACGTCAAAGACGCGGATGAGCCAGACTTTTTGACGGCAATCCCCGTGGCTGGTAAGATGGCCTAATATATCAAAAACAGCTCGTTTTATCGTAATTCCATACATCAACCATCGGCAAAACCACAAGGAGGTTATCATGCCGAAATCTCTAAAACTAGTTCAGAATACCCTACAAGGCCTATTTGAGGTTTATGCGGGGGAATTTGATCCAGATGAGTTTTTTGCTGACACCAGTCGGCACGATGTGATGAAGCTTGCGGTCCAGCTGGGCCGTGACGGCGCGATCACCCTTGATCGCATCATGGAGTACGTACAGGCGTCATATGATGTCAGTATGGATGATGCTCCGGCATTTGCCATGAAGCTCTTCCGGACGCTGCAGCGGTTGTCAGAGGAAAGCGATTTACCGTTCTCATCTGATACCCCGACCACGCGGCGCCCTCGGAAGACGCGTCAGCCGAAAGGCAAGACGGTGCAACCGTCGAAGGATGCGTCGTCTCCTGGCCGTTCTCGCTCGGCGAATTCTCCGCTGTCGAAATTTATCACCGCTTGCGGTGATGAAGCGGCGGCAACTCAGCTCTTGACTGATGCGATCCGCAAAGCCGGAAAGGAAAAGGCACATGGCGCCATCGGCCGTGCTTTTGAAGAGATTCTGGTGAATAACCCGAAGCAGTTTAATTTCCTGAAGAAGCTGAATGCCCCGGGTCGGACATACATCGTCAAGCAGCTCGGAATCGATGCCAAGAAGGTGCTGAAGAGCAAGGAGTAGCTCATGCGTAATACCATTATTACCAGTGACGGAATGATTCCGTCTCGAGCTTCACCATTCCCCACTCGTGCGGAGCTGATATTGATTGCTCGGATCGAAGACCACTATGGTTGTCAGGATCGCATGGACGACCTCTTGCGCGAGTGGCACCACGTCCGCGGACTGTCTTTGTCGGCGATTGCGCTGATTTGGACATCAGTATTGGGCAATGACATTGCCCTGTCCTGGCTCGAATACCTGGCGGAACGGTATGGCGTCGCGGTCAGAGCACATGACAATGCGCTGGTTGAGACGACCATAGCGGCCGGGGCAGCCATTGCCTCGGCAGATTCAGCCGAACCCTTCAGTGGGATCGGCGGCGGCATTATTGCCCAACGCATCGTGAATCTTTGGCAATATAATCGTAGTTGGTCGCGTGTTTTGAGTCGGCTGTTCCAGCAGGACAATCGCGTCACACTTTCGTGGCTGCAATCGTTCGTGGTTCAGCACGGAGCGGCGTTTGTTAATTTGGTAAAGGCGAGCGATCTTCGTTTGCTCTTTGCAAATGACGGTTCGGTCGTTATCGAAGCGCTTCCTCAGGAAGTGTCCGAGCCGGCTCAACTAGCCGTCCGCCAAAAACGCAAACGCACCACGCGCTCATCAGCTCAACTGGCTCGATCGTCTGATCGCCCCAAAAGCGATCGGACACCTGGCCTCAGGGACGAGGATCGATCGCTTGTTGTATATTTCCGAGAAGTTGGAAAAACGCATTTGATTGATACTGCTGAAGAGGTTCGTCTGGCGCAGCGTATCCGGAAGGGTGACCAGTGCGCGTATGAAAAATTGGTTAATGCCAATTTGCGCTTTGTTACTTCGGTGGCAAAGCAATACCAAAATCAGGGCGTATCCCTCGGCGATTTGATCAATGAGGGGAACATCGGCCTGATGAAGGCAGCTAAGCGATTTGACGAAACACGGGGATTTAAGTTTATCTCTTATGCGGTCTGGTGGATCCGCCAAGCAATCCTTCAGGCTCTGGCAGAGAATTCCCGCATCGTCCGACTGCCCCTGAATCGGTCGGGTAAGCTCTATAAGATACGGAAGACGAGCGATCGTCTCACTCAAGTCTTAGGACGCGAACCAACCCCTGATGAAATCGCTATTGAACTCGCCTTAAGCGAGGATGAGGTAGACTATACCATGTCGATTGCAGACACTCATCTTTCGCTTGATATGCCGCTTTCCGATGAACTTGGTAGTGATAATCTGATTGATCGGATCGAGGACACGTCAAGCGTGTCCGCTGATCATTCATTTATGACCAAGTCGTTGCGTGCCGAAATCGAAAAGGCGCTGGATACCTTAACTGCCCGACAGGCAGACGTGGTGACTCTGTATTTTGGGCTCAATCATGAACATCCGATGACTTTGGAGGAAATCGGAGCTCAATTTTCCCTGACTCGAGAGCGAGTCAGGCAGATCAAAGAACTGGCGATTCGAAGGCTGCGTCACGCCAGCCGTTCCCGGTCGCTCCGATCGTATCTCGATACATTTGAACAAGGAGGAAATCATTAAGCAAGTCGTTATGCACCATCACACGCATGACGACTTTTCTTTTTTACAAAAAGAAAACCCTCATCAACGATCCTCTTACGCTTCAGCGACGTGAATTCCTTATGCGTCCGGACACGTTCCTACTCGCGTTGGACTAGGGAGGGTGATTGATGAGGGGCAAACCGCCAAAGAAAGGCGGGATCGGAACAGGCTGCATCGCTGGGAAGATGCAGATCAGCGCAACGGGCTGAGTCAGGAGAGCGGGACAAAAGAGCCGGTGAACTATGCCGTTACTCTAACATGTTTGGCCACTGAGGCAATAGTGTGTCTCAGGCAGTTTGGTGCTTACGTTACTTGACAAAGGCCTAAAAATGCGCTATAATTATGGTGTATTCAATACAAAACCGTATTGAAGCTTTTAAAAAAGCAAAAACAAAAAATAAAAAATGGAGCGGATACAACATTATTTATATCGTAAAATACGGGTCGCCACAGTCATTGTGGTGGCTGTTTTGGTGATCATGGGCTCAAGCATTGGACTGTATGTTCAAGCGAGTTCCACCTCGAATTTTCAGCAAACCATAAATGCCGGGACTCTTGCCGTTGATATCGTGAATGGCAGTTATGTTACGGTGGGGAGTCCGTCGGTTGCCATGGGAGCCGTGACGTTTAGTTTTGGCTGTCAGACTGCGACGGGAACGTTTGGCAGTGCCACCCAACAAATTTACGTTTCGAATCCGGATGCGGCAGATAATGGATGGACCGTGTCATTGGCTGGATCAGCCGCTACCGCGGTGTGGGATAGCGCGGGTACTGACTATGATTTTAATGATCCCACTACGTCTGGATGCGCTGACGGCGCCGACGCGGACAGTTTAGCTGGACAATTAACCGTCGATCCAAATGCGGGAACCTTGGCTACCGGTCAGTGCAGCAGCTGTGCCACATCAAATATTACCAAAGGAACATCGACTGGCTTTAATCAGGGAACAACTGATAGTATTACCATTTTGACCGGTGCCGCCGCCTCGAATGATATTGGCGATTGGACATTGCAAGGGGTTAGCCTCTCACAAAAAATTCCGGCGGAACAGCCCGCAGCTGCTGATTATGATATCAATACGACCTTATCCATCGTTGCATCATAATTTATTACGTTTTGATTTTTTCAGGCGGCGCATTACTGCGCCGCTTTTCTTTTGATTTATTTTTGGTATACTGGAAGGGTTATGAAGAAACAAATCGTTGTGATGGCGATCGCTGTGGGCGTCGGATTTTTACTGGCATCCCCGATCTCCGTTCATGCCATTGAGTATGGTGGTATTGGTGGCCGACCGGCCAATCCTCGAGCGGATAATCCCCGCACGCAGGATATTTTTGTATACACGCTCGAATCCGGGTCAAGCTATGATGATGGCATTGTGGTGATCAATAACACGCAGGAAGAGAAAACGATATATCTCTATTCAGCTGATTCGACGCCGTCTTCTGATGGAGGTTTTGCTTGTAAACAGTATTTAGAGTCGACCAAGAAACTGTCCACCGACAAGAACGGTGTTGGTTCATGGATTACCTTTGCCGTGGTACCACAAGAGCGTCTCGTCCGAGCCCCTGATGCGCTCGAGGGCGCTGATACCGATGGAGATAGTTTAACCGATGCACAAGAAGTTGAATTTGGCACCGACCCAACCGAGGCAGATACTGACGGGGATGGTGATGCTGACGCTCTTGAAGTAGCAGAGGGGAACGATCCATTGCAACCGGTAGTGTTGACACTCGCTCCGGTGACTAATGCCGTCGTACCATTTACTATTCAGGTGCCGCAGGATGCCGATGTGGGCGAGCTAGATGGGTGCATTCTTATCCAGGAGAAACCAAAAGCACAAGACGCGACCGCTGAGGGTATTAGCATCGCGACGCGTACGGGGCTGCGCGTATCCGTAACTATCCCTGGTGAGATACGCCGGCAATTGGAGATCATAGGATTGACGGTCACTCCACAGACGAATTGGAGCGCAGTGATCCGTCCGACGGTTCGAAACAGCGGTAACGTATCAGTTGATGCACTGGTGCGTGTTGTGACTAAGAATTTCTTGGGTCAGATGGTGGCGGATCATGGTGGTGAGTATTCTATTTTACGCGAGACGACTTCCTCGTGGAATTATGAGTTGCCCGCTCAATTTTGGGGAGGGTGGTTCCATACCACCATGATGGTCGATTATGATCGTGACGCGACTCTGGAATTGGGCAAAACTGGCGTGGATCATGTGCAGCTCTCGGGCCCGACCGTGACCTTTTTCTTGATGCCCTCTCTCTACGCATTGTTGATATATGGCGGTGTCATGTTATTACTAATATTTTTGGCAGGAGTGTGGTGGTGGACGCGCCGTCGGAAACTTTGGATTGAGAAAACCTGGGTTTCATACAAGATAAAAAAAGGGGATACCGTCAAGAGTATTGTGAAACGATATAATGTATCATGGCAGCTACTGGTCAAGGTAAATCGCATGAAAGCGCCGTTTGATCTGACTCCCGGCACCTCGATTAAAGTTCCTCCCCCAACTCCATAAGGTATGCGTCAGACATTTCGTGTCATTGTTATTTTTTTGCTGGTCACGGGCTGGTTATTCAGCGGGTGGCCGCCACTGTCTGACTCTTTTCCATCGCAACCTGAGTCAGCCTGGGCGACGGTATCGAATAATGGACGCTTGTATTATGGTGATGGGACAAACACGGTACTGCGCTTCCAGGAAAACGCTTATGATTTTGATTTCTCCACTGGCGAAGAATCATACACGCATGGCGCCAGTGCTAGTTTAATTAGATTCATCGTGGCAAAGCCCGCGGTTACTCGTGATGAGGTGATGGTGGGCATCTTGAAAGCAGACGGCCAATTGACGGTTATAAAAGGTGTCAACGGGTATGACGTCAACACTGATTACTCAACGGCCTGGAGTAATACCGGTACAACGCCGGCCATGACCTGTGAAGGCACTGAAGCCGATTGTTCTCGCGCTTTTGACATTGCATACGAGCGTTTGTCTGGCCGAGCCATGGTTGTCTACGCTGATAATGTGAATCAAAAACTGTATTATTGTTATTATGACGGCACCAACTGGGGGCCGGTTTCGAATTGCGCCCCGACGAATGGGACTAATGACATTACCCTCTCATCGAATGGCCGACCGACCTTTGTCTCGTTGAAACCGAAAGGTGGTTCTAATGAGCTGCTGCTCGGGGTAGGCATCGATGTGGCGGGCACCCATGAAGTGGAGGCGTACCGTTGGACTGGTTCGACGTGGAGTAACCAAGTAGTAGCAACTGATACGACCAATGCGTCATCAAGCGGAAACGAGCAAGGGGCTGTCTTCGATGTTGAGTGGGAGAGTAATTCGGGCGACGCTCTGGTCATGTATGCCACTACGGCTACGAGTAATGAGATAAAATATAAATTGTTACCCTCCGGCGGCAGTTGGGGTACTGAGCAGGGTGGATTTGAGACCCTGACGAATGGAGCGGTCACCGTTTGGGTGAATGCGGAGAGCGATCCACAGTCTGATCGGATTGCGATTGCTACTAATGATACATCAAATGATTTCAATGGCGCCGTGTGGAAGGGCAACGGTACGAGTGCTGGGTTTACGGCACTGGTGAGTGATGGCACGCTTGAGGGTGGTAATGGTTCCACGCCCGGACCCGCCTATACCGATGTGCAATGGGAGCAAACCGGGTCTGAGTTTCTATTTGTTTTGATGGATGCTGGCGCTGGGGACACCGGTGCCTATGTTCGCTATGCCTGTACTGGCAGTGGTTGTAGTGTGTCGACCGCTCAAACGGCAATCACCACGACCGGTTTAACGGATGATGCTCAAATGATTCGTACCGCCGCTTCTCGCAATAGCGACGATATCATGGTATTGCTCACTGATATCGACAATAATTTAATTACCCAACACTGGAATGGCACTGCCTGGGAAACAGGTGATGCGGGAGTGCTTGAGGCGTCATTGTCACTCTGCTCGGCTGATAATATTGCTACGGGTTGCAGTGCCATGCCCGCTGCCTTTACCTATATTCCCTATTCACCCTGGTCTCGGAATTGGAAATTTTGGCAGGGGACTGATACGACTGATACGCCGACAAATCAATTAGCAAATGAGAATGTGGCGCCTACTAGTTTTAGCGGAAAATTTCGGCTTCGATTTTCTGTGGCTGAACTCTCCGGCATGGGACAAGATAACTCAAGAAAAAAATTGCAGTATGCAACGGCTGATCCTGACGCCACATCCACCACCTGGACAGACGTTGATGATCCGGGCGGAACTGGCGCAGCCTGGCGATACTTCGATTGTAATGGTGGCAGCTCGGTCTGCGATGACAATGGAGCACTGGGCGGGACCACTCTTTCCGGCTCGCCGACTGTGGGTTGGTGGACATTAGACAAGGACGCTGTTGGTGGTGCAGCCATGGATCATGCTGCATTGCAACTTCGTGAACTCGAATTTCCAGTCGAAGCATATAATGTCGCTTCCAGCACCACCTACTATTTCCGCATGTATGATGTCGATCAGGGTCGGCCGGTGCGGCGTGAGCAGGATAATGATGGTTCAAACGATTGCGCGACTGCCACGTGCACGTATCCGAGTTTAACCACGGCAAGCGGAAGCTTGACGGTTGATATTGTCGACAGCGGAGGTAGCTCGGTGTCCAGCCCGAGTATGGTGATGAACAATGCGACGTTTTCATTTACCTTCCAAACCGTTACCGGGAGTTTCGGCATATCGTCGCAGCAGATTCGAGTAACGAACACGACGGGTACGGCTACGTGGACACTCTCCTTGGCTGCCTCGGCCACTACGGCAGTGTGGGACAGCGTGGGTACTGATTATGATTTTAATGATCCGACGGCCGGTGCGGCTGACGGAGGCGACGCTGATTCGGTTGGCGGTCGTTTGACTATTGACCCGTCTGTTTCCACGATTACGCCGCAGGGAGGATGTAGTACAACTGGCTTGACTAAGGGGGCTTCGACTGGCTTTTCTGAAGGAGTGACCAATACCATTACTTTGGTAACAGCAGGAGCTAGTACCGGCACGGGCTGCTATTGGGACGTCACTGGTATTGGCGTATCGCAGACTATCCCCATGGAGCAACCGATTGCTTCGGATTATGATATTAATATGGTGCTGTCCGTAGTGGCGAGCTAGGCAGCCGGGTAGTCGCTTGGTATACTCAAAAATATATGAAACGAAGCGAACAGCAGAAAACAGCGCATCGGATTCTCACTATACGGCAGCTGATGGTCGTGACTGTTGTGACGCTTGTATTGGTAACTTCGTTTGTTTTTTCTGTGACGTTGTTTGCTGATTCAGAGCAAACCGTCACCCTCACCCAGGTCATTGATCCGCACTTACAATTTCAAACTGTGAGTGATCTATCAGTATCGGTTGAGGACAGCACTGTTCCGGATACCCGCTACATTATTGCGGCACCAGCGTCGAGCGCCGTGCCACCATCGAATGCAGATATCCCTACGACCGGACCAGTAGTTAATTTTCAGGGCACTGTGGCATTCCCTGACGCACCGGTGATTATTGAGTTATCATCGCTGAAAATTCGCGGGCAAACCGTCAGTGATCATTTTGGTAATTGGAGCTGGTCGAATTATGGCGCACCGCTCGATGTAGGGGAGCATCATATTCGCGTGCATACGCTGGTCACCACTGATGACGCTACGACTGTATATGTAGAGCAATATACATTTCTCGTAACTGCCATGAGTATTGATACAGCAGCCGCACTACTTGATCTGAATGAGGTATTGAGTACTGGGGAGGCGGCTGCGATAGCCGATAGTACGGTCAATTTTTCTGAGTCGGTTGATGAGGCAATGATATTATTTGATGCAGAACTCATTAATCCGCCATTGCGCTATCAGCCCGAGCAAGAATTGCTGCTTGGCATGACCGTGTCTCCGGTGCAGTTAAGCCGGGCGCTGCCCATGGAACTGACCTATAGTATCCATGACGCTGCCCAGTCAGCTGATGCAGAACCCCTGTACCGTAATACCGAGGAAACCACGCTGCAGGTGTCGGGACAATATTTAGAAAAATCGTTTTGGCTGGGTGAAAATGTAACACCTGGGCGATATGTCCTTTCTATTCAGGCACGCATTGGGAACGTTATTTATTTGGTCAATAAGCCATTCACCATCGAGCCAAAATTTCTTGCTACCGTGGGCGGTGAACAAGTACCGATTGGTGAAGCAAACCGGATTGTCATGCTGAACATGATTATTGTACTTTTATTAGTGTCACTTATTCTCGCCTTAATTGCCAACGAATATCGACGATTTTTTATTCATCAACCTATTGATGAATCGTTGCTAGCCAGCCGTGGGTATTTTCGGTATACTCAGAAGTAATATTATGCCTCTCTTAAGTATCACGATTGATGTTTTGAATCTCGTATTAGCCATCGCTGCTACGCTGACGATGTTGATGGTTGTTTTCCGTACCAGCAAACGCCTTGATTTGGCTTTCAAATTCTTCGCGGCAACCGCCATCTCTCTGTTAATAGCTGGATTATTACGAATTGATCATTACATCGGTATTTTACCCACTGGACTGATTGATTTGGTATTGCCTATTTCGAGAACGGTTGCGCTTACCTTTTTTATCTTAGGAAGTATAATCATTCTGCTCATCATCGACAAAGAGTCTCGCTAGATCAGAGCGTTGGGAGGGTGTGTTTGGGGCCCCTGCGTCAGAGTCTGACGGAGGGTTATTTATAGTGCTGTTTTTTCTGCGTCGGCTTCTTGAGGAGCTGAACGGCATCCCGTAACTGAGCGGCTTTTTCAAAATCTAAATTTTGCGCTGCTAATTCCATTTGGGATTCTAAATCGGCGATAATGTGCGGGATTTCTTCTGCGGGGATGTCCTTGAATGACGGATGTTCAGCTTCGGCCTCTTTTCTTTTGGCGCCAGCTAAACGCGTTTCTTTGATTGCTTTGATAATTGTCTGCGGAGTAATACCGTGTTTTTTGTTATACGCTGCCTGGATGGTGCGCCGGCGGATGGTTTCGTCGATGGCGCGTTTCATTGATTTAGTAATGTTGTCAGCGTACATAATGATATGCCCCTGCACGTGTCGGGCGGCACGACCCATAGTTTGAATCAGGGCGGTGTCTGACCGTAGGTAGCCTTCTTTGTCAGCATCAAGAATAGCAATTAATGAAACCTCTGGCAGATCGAGGCCTTCACGTAATAAATTGATGCCAATCAAAACGTCGTATTTTCCTGTACGCAAATCACGCAATATTTCGAGGCGCTCCATCGTGTCTACCTCGGAATGGAGATATTGAACTTTGATATCCAGGTCAGCGAGGTATTCCGTAAGGTCTTCCGACATTCGTTTCGTCAGTGTTGTTACTAGCACCCGCTGCTTTTTTTCCACGCGGGTTTTGATTTCATCCAATAGGTTATCAATTTGGTTTTTGGTTGGCCGTACTTCGACGGTTGGGTCGAGTAATCCGGTTGGCCGAATAAGCTGCTCGACGACTTGCCCTGACATTTCTATTTCATATTCACTGGGCGTTGCCGAGACGTAGATGACGCGATTTAATTTTTTGGCAAATTCTTCATATTTTAATGGCCGATTATCCATGGCCGCCGGCAGACGGAAGCCATAGTTCACCAGCGTTTCTTTCCGTGAGCGATCTCCGAAATACATGCCCCGCACCTGGGGAATACTCATGTGGGATTCATCGATGAAGAGTAGGAAATCTTTGGGGAAGAAATCAATTAGGGTCGAGGGCGGTTCCCCGGCGGTGCGTAGGTCGAAATAACGTGAATAGTTTTCGATGCCATTGCAATAGCCGACTTCTTTAATCATTTCAATGTCATAGCGAACTCGCTCTTCGAGGCGTTGCGCTTCGATATATTTGTGGTTCTTTTTGAAGAGTGCCACTTGCCGCTCCATATCGAGCTGGATTTCCTTCAGTGATTGTTTGACCACTTCATCGGGAGCCAGGTAGTGTCGCGCCGGGTAGATGTCTACCCGTTCATGCGTTTGAACGACTGATTGGGTCAGTGAATCAATCTCTTCGATTTTTTCAATTTCATCTCCCCAGAAACGGATGCGGTAAAAATTATTGGCCGAATCAGACGGAAACACCTCAAGTATTTCCCCGGTCACTCGGAATCGATTGCGCCAAAGATCGGTTTGGTTGCGTTCGTATTGGATGTTGACCAAGGCATGGAGAATAAGGTCGCGTTTTGTTGTATCCCCACGCTGGAGGTGGATGACATCCCGCTTGTATTCCGTCGGTGAGCCGAGGCCGTAAATGCACGAAACAGAGGCCACAATAATCACATCATTTCGGGAAAGTAGGGCGGCCGTTGACGCATGGCGCAAACGATCAATCTCTTCGTTCATCTGCGTTTCTTTCTCGATATATGTATCGCTTCGTGGAATGTAGGCTTCGGGTTGGTAGTAGTCGTAATATGAAACGAAGTAGTGAACGGAATTTTTTGGAAAAAAATCTTCAAATTCTGAGGCAAGCTGGGCGGCCAATGTTTTGTTGTGCGATAGAATCAGAGTTGGTTTCTGCACCTGCTGAATAATATTAGCCATGGTAAAGGTTTTCCCTGAGCCCGTGACGCCCAAGAGGGTTTGGTGTTTGTGTCGCGCTAAACCTGCCACCAGCTTTTTGATAGCCGTCGGTTGGTCGCCAGTTGGTTTGAATGGGGAAGTCAGTTCAAATTTCATGATCCGCGCTTGGCCGTCGTGGTTAGCTCGGCCAATCGTCGGGACAGTATAGCAGACAATGCCTCTTTTGAAAACCGCCAGCGCCAGTTACCTCGTTTGGTGCCGGGCTTATTGAGGCGTGCTTCAGCTCCAAGATTGAGCAGGTCTGGTAAGGGGGTAAGGCACAGGTGCGCTCGTGAATGCATGCCATATTCAATTAATTTCCAGGCAAACGTTTCCGGTGACGCCACGAGTTCTCGAAGCGCGGCGCTGCGTTCATTATCTTTCGCTTCGGTTGTTATCCAACCGCGGCTGGTCGTATTATCATGCGTGCCCGTGTAGACCACGATATTGTCAGTGAAGAATTCTGGCCGGTGAAAGTTATTAGGGAAACCATTGAAGGCGAATTGGAGCACGCGCATTGAAGGAAAATGGTAGCGTTCGCGCAAGACGGTGACTGACTCTGAAATCATGCCGAGGTCTTCGGCAATAATGGAGAGTTGGGGGTATGCTTTGGTCACGATTGCAAAGAGCGCGTCGCCAGGCACGGGTTGCCAGGATCCATGGCGAGCGGTGCGTGCGCCGTAGGGGATGTGCCAGACAGCGTCGAATCCGCGGAAGTGATCGAGTCGAATCATATCATAGAGATAGGTAGCGCGACGAAAACGTTCGAGCCACCAGCGGAAATTGTCTCGCTGCATGACTTTCCAATTGTAGTGAGGGTTGTTCCATATTTGTCCTCGGCGGCTGAAGTAGTCCGGTGGGACTCCGGAAACGGCCTGAGGGCGCTGTCGGCTATCCAGCAAGAATTGATCTTGGTGTGACCAGACGTCGACGCTGTCCGTGGTGACAAAGAACGGGATGTCGCCATAGATAGAAATATTTTTTGCTTGAGCGTAGGATTTTAGTTTCCGCCACTGACGGTCGGCCACCCATTGCTCAAATTGGTAATAGCGGATTTGATTTAGGTGATGTTCCTGCCACTGTTGCATGGTGGCGGTATCCCTGAGTGCTATTTTTTTTGGCCAACGGGGCCACGGTTTCCCCCCGTGCGATTCTTTGACTGCCATGAAGAGCGCGTAGGTATCAAGCCACCATTGTTCAATGGTGATGAAATGGTGAAAATCTTTGATGAGTGCCTCATCGCGGTTTGTTTGGAAATACGTATACGCTTGGCGCAATAATTTCCATTTGACACTATAGGCATGACGGAAGCTAATGGGCTCAACAGGTTTGGGGGCGGGCACGTCAGCTTCGTTCAGGAAACCATCTCGGACTAATTCTTGAGGACTGACTAATAGCCAGTTCAGGGCGTGAGCCGAGACCGAAGCATAGGGCGAGCCGGTTTCATCGGGAATGGTCAGAGGGAGCACCCCCCAGATCCGCTGTTTACTCATATACAAAAAATCAACAAAAGCATACGCTTCTGGGCCGAAATCGCCGATGCCATAGGGGCTGGGCAGTGAGCTAGGGTGGAGAAATATCCCTGATGATCGAGACATATATCTATTGTACCATGAGCGGGTCCGGCTGGGTTGGAGAGTGTCCATTCTGCACTGATTTTGCTATAGTATAGGGACATTATGATTGCATTACTCACCGGAACAGTCCGCGAAAAAACAGCTAAAACACTCACCCTCGTGGCTGGCGCCGTTGGCTATGAGATATACTGTTTAGCTGTTCTTTTGGAGAAGACACGTATTGGCGATGAGATGACATTGTACACGCATCAGTACGTGCGCGAGGACGCTTTGGAATTATATGGTTTTGCGACAAGTGCCGAGCGCAGTTTTTTTCGTTTATTGATAAGCGTGACGGGGGTAGGCCCTAAATCCGCCCTGACCGTTATGTCGTTAACGACGCTTGATGAATTGGAGGCAGCTATCATTCAGGGCGATGCTGCATTACTGACGAAAGTTTCCGGTATCGGGACGAAAACAGCGTCGCGCATCATTGTTGATCTGAAAGGAAAGATTGCTAGCGGCAGTGACGCGGGCAGTCGATCGAGCGTAGATGGCGACGCGATTGACGCACTCGTGGGCTTGGGATATTCCGTGCGTGAAGCACGCGAAGTGCTCAAGCATGTCGCGGATCCAAAGCTATCGAGCGGACAAAAAGTTCAAGCCGCTCTCAAATTATTAGGCACGAAGCAGTAATGGACGTACGCCGCTGCACTGATCAAAAAATATTTGATGCCTGGGTGCGAGCACAGCCCCAGACGCAGTTTACGCAATCATGGGATTGGGGTGTATTTCAAGAAAAGACAGGACGGTCAGCGCGTCGCTATGGCGTTTTTGATGGCGGGACTATTCGAGCCGTGGCTCAAGTCATCATTCATCAGCTGCCTGGGCGCTGGCAGTATTGGTATATACCGCGAGGGCCGGTGGTACGGCACGATCTCAATGATGATGAGGTAGCGCACACCATGCGAGCATTGCTTGAACATATTATTGATGAAGCTGGTGACGTCGGTGCGCTTTCACTTATTATTGAACCAGCCTGGCGGCGGGAACGCTTGTCATTGCTGCAATCAATGATGAGCGCTTGGCCGGGCGAGTCAGCTCGTTTTCGCCAGCCTCAGGATACGCAGTTATTAGATCTGGGTGGCACTGAGGAGCAGTTGTTGGAACAGATGCACCAGAAGACGCGGTACAATATTCGTTTGGCAGAAAAGCGCGGAGTCACAGTGCGCGTTTCGAGCGCGGTTGCCGATGTTGATCGTTTTTGGGACATAAATACTGAGACCACTCAGCGCGATCAGTTTCGCTCACATGCAAAGGAATATTACCAGCAGATGATGGAAACGCTTGGGCCGTCAGGCATGGCGCGAGTATTTATTGCAGAATATGAAGGCATGGCTCTTGCGGCAAATATTGTGTTGCATGCCGGCGATATGGCGACCTATGTTCATGGTGCATCATCGGATCGGGAGCGATCGGTCATGGCTCCGTATCTGTTGCAGTGGCAGCAAATTTTGGATGCGAAAACGGCGGGATTGAAATGGTATGATTTTGGCGGAGTCGGATCGGCAGAGGCGGGGACGCAGGATCGCTGGGCGGGCATTACTCGATTTAAACAGGGTTTTGGTGGAACCCCAATGAACTATATAGGAGCCCACACCTTGATTCTCCGGCCGGGGTGGTATAGAGTGTATAAATTAATTCGTCAACTACGGTCAGTCATATGATCACTAAAGTTGTGATATCGGCAGCCGGTCGCGGCACCCGGATGAAGCATCTCTCACAGCGTCGCCCCAAACACTTAATTGAAGTCGGTGGGAAGCCTTTTTTAAATTATGTACTTGAGAATGTCCGTGCCGCTGGCCTCACTGATATTACTATCGTGAGCGGGTATTTCTCTGATCAAATTGAGTCATTTTTGAAAACAGTGCCATACCCGGTTCGAGTCATGAATCAGTTTGAGCTATTGGGGACCGAAGAATACGGCACCGCCTGTCCGATTAAAGTTGTTCGAGATGTCATTGGCACTGATCAATTTATAGCTTTGGCGGGTGACAATTATTATGAGGTTTCTGACATCACTAAGATGATTCACGAAGACGAATTTACGTATGTGGGCGCCAAGACAACTGACCATCCTGAAACAAAAGGGGTGCTCGTAACAGATGCGGATGGGATTCTCGAAAGTATTGTAGAAAAGCCAGCTACCTTTATGGGAAATTTGGTGAATGGCAGTGCGTATAAATTTACGCATGATATTTTCGATGTGATTGATGATGTGCCGCTTTCCTCGCGTGGCGAGTATGAGATCACCGATGCGATCACTGCATTGGCCGCATTACGGAAAGTAAAAGTAGTGAAGATTGACGGGTATTGGATTGACTTTGGTAATCCAGATGATATTCATCAGTTTGAGCAGTATCTCAGTACGCGCCAGTAGCTCGCTATGCCCTCATCGTTGATAGCAATGACATGCCTCCGTCGTTCAGTGGATAGGACGCAAGATTCCGGATCTTGTAACAGAGGTTCGACTCCTCTCGGGGGCAAATGATTTTTATAGCTAGGCGTATGAAAGTAAAAGTGAAATAGTAGGACGTCCGCCTTCGGCGGATAATGTAGGTTCGATTCCTACTGAGGTCAAAAGCCATTTTCAACGAATATTGCTATAATGCATCTATGTTAGAAATTATCATCGTTATCATCGGGCTGTGCATTTTTGAAATCATTTCCAGCGTGGACAATGCCATTGTTAACGCGCATGTACTGCGCACCATGCCGGAGAAGTACCGGAAGATTTTCCTTTTCTGGGGGATTTTATTTGCTGTTTTTGTCGTTCGCGGTGTACTGCCATTTATCATAGTGTGGATAGCTAATCCTACTTTGGGAATTGGCGAAATCATTTCTTCGGCATTCAATCATTCAGAAGAAATTCAGGGATATCTGGAGGCCTCTAAGCCGTTGTTGCTGATTGGTGGTGGCACCTATCTCTTCTTAGTATTTATGGCTTGGTTATTTTTGGAGGAAAAAAAGTATGCTTTTTTTGTGGAACATTTTATTCATCGGCAGGGATTCTGGTTTTATGCCCTTTCCTCAATTGGCTTAACGACTATTATATTTCTCTCAATGCGGGTCAACCCGATGATGGCCTTAGCCGCGTCAATTGGCGCTTCCGCTTTTTTCCTGACGGATGGATTTAAGAAGAATGCGGAAGAAAAAGAAAAACAATTGGCAGATCCATCGCTCGGAGCCTGGAGCAAGATTCTTTACCTCGAGGCATTGGATGCTTCATTTTCTATTGATGGCGTCATCGGCGCGTTTGCCTTTACTTTATCGGTGCCCATTATTATTTTGGGAAATGGATTGGGCGCGTTCGTTGTTCGAGAAGTTACCGTGCGGGGTATTAATTGGATCGCGAGGTTTGCTTATCTGAAAAATGGTGCTATGTATGCCATCGGCATGCTGGGTGGCCTAATGGTATTTGAGAGCTTTGGTCATGAGTATCCTTTCTGGCTCGCTCCGCTCAATACCGTACTCTTGCTCAGCATCTTCATGTATTTGTCCTGGCGGGAGATAAAGATGGCGAAACAGAATCAAACTCCGATTGTTGAGTCATAGAATGGTTGGTGTGTGCCGAGTATAAGATATGGCAGTTTTTTGGTATACTCCTATTACCATGAAGATTATACTTGCCCAACCTCGCGGCTTTTGTGCTGGCGTTGATCGCGCCATCGATATTGTTATATTAGCGCTGCAGGTATATGGCGCGCCATTATATGTAAAGCATGCCATCGTGCATAATGCACATGTGGTGAGAGATCTGGAAAAGAAGGGCGCGACATTTGTCGAATCAATTGAGGAGATACCGATCGGCAGCCGGGTTATTTTTAGCGCCCACGGCAGCCCGCCGTCTGATTATGATGCGGCTCGACATCGCTCAATCGAAATCATTGATGCGACCTGTCCACTGGTGACCAAAGTACATCTTGAGGTCAAGCGCTATGTGAGGGAAGGGTATACGATTATTTTGGTAGGTCACCGTGGCCATGTGGAAATGCGTGGCACCATGGGAGAGGCGCCGGAGCATACTTATTTGGTTGAAACAATTGAAGATGTCCATGCCCTTGGTTTTTCTAAGGATACAAAGATTGCCGTCCTGACCCAAACTACATTATCCGTGGATGATACGGCGACTCTCTTAGTCGAAATAAAGAAGGTATTTCCCCAGGCAATCCTTCCGCCAGCGGCCGATATCTGTTATGCCACCACCAATCGGCAGGCGGCTGCAAAAGCCTTGGCGCGGCAGTGCGATATTGTTTTGGTAATGGGTTCAATCACCAGCTCGAATACCAATCGGTTAGTAGAGGTCGTCCGTGCAATTGGCACACCAGCCTATCGCATTGATCAGGTATCGGAGATTCAGCCTGAGTGGCTGTCCGCTCCTATGCGGGTAGGCATTACTTCGGGCGCTTCAGCACCCGAGTCAATCGTGCAGGCAGTGGTTGACCGATTGCGATCAACGTATGGAGCAACGGTTGAGACATTACCTGTTATTGAAGAGCGCGTTTGGTTTGATATACCGAAAGATTTGAAGGATGTGGCGCATGACCGGGGCATTGACACCGACGTCCTGAGCAAACATACTATTGCACAGGACGCTACGATGAAACGGTAATTAATAATTTACTAACGCTATGAACAAAAAGCAAAAAGTTGCGCGCAAGAAGCATTCGCGCAAGCAGGGGAAAAAGATTCCTTCCGCCCGCCATCGCTAGTCAAAACCCCTTGATTTTTTAGGTTTTTCGTGCTATAATTGATTATGGTGGTCTACGTACACGCAATAAAAAGTGTGCCAGGACCCAAGTCCTCTACTTTGCAAAGGGGGATTCCTCCCGTAAAACGAGCCCGCACCGTGCATGGGCAGCAGCGCGAATGTCGCGCATACATGGTGCGGGCTGTTTTTATTGACAAAGCAGTGCAGTCAATCGTATACTACTAATTACATTTACAAATACATACCTTATCAAGAGTGAGCGTAGGGATCTGACCCGATGATGCTCCGGCAACCGCGAAGCGCCCTGAATGTACTTCAGGGCCATTCAATGGTGCTCCATTCAGACTACAATCGTGTAGGAAGATAAGCATTAGCCTCAAACTTTCTCCCTAACGTGGAGATTTTTTTATTCATTAATGTATAATCATTTCTATGTCCGTACGGAAACTATTTACCTCAGAGTCAGTCACCGAGGGTCATCCCGATAAAGTCTGTGATCAAATTTCAGATGCCATTTACGATGCGATGCTGCGCCAAGATCTTGAGACGCACGCTGGCATCGAATGTTTTGCGACCACCGGTCTCGTGATGGTTGGCGGTGAAGCCCGCACTAGAGCCTACGTGGATATTCAGGATGTGGTTCGTCAGACATTGAAACGGATTGGCTACGATAGTCCTGATTTTGGTTTTTGCTACAAAGATATTGGCGTTATCAGTACGCTTCATGAACAATCCCCGGATATTGCGCAGGGCGTGGACGAAGGCGCCGGCGAATTCAAAGAGCAGGGCGCGGGTGATCAGGGACTCATGTTCGGCTATGCCTGCGATCAGACGCCGGAGCTGATGCCATTGCCGATTTCGCTGGCCCAGCGCTTGGCACGACGGTTGTCAGAAGTGCGCAAAGACGGCACATTGCCATATTTACGACCTGATGGCAAGTCCCAGGTCAGCGTTGAATATATTGATGGCAAACCTTCTCGGGTAACGGCCGTGGTGATTGCCGCACACCATGCGGAAAGTGTAGAAATGGAAACATTGCGTAGAGATATTACCGAGCAGGTGATTAAGCCCGTCCTCGGCGAATGGTACACTGCCGAAACTCAAATGTTTATTAATTCGACGGGTAAGTTTGTGATTGGTGGTCCTCCGGCAGACACTGGTTTGACTGGTCGTAAAATTATCGTCGATACGTATGGTGGCTACGCCCCTCATGGCGGTGGTTGTTTCTCGGGGAAATGCATTACCAAGGTTGATCGCAGCGCTGCCTACGCCGCTCGGTACATCGCCAAGCATGTGGTAGCTGCTGGATTGGCACGTGAATGTTTAGTGCAGCTGGCGTATTCTATCGGTGTAGCCAAACCTGTTTCGATCATGGTTGATACCAAGGGGACCGGCACCATACCGGATGCGGAGATTGAGGCGCTGGTTGAGAAGCATTTTCCCGTGAAACCGGCAGATATTATTCGTGAACTCAATCTCAAGCAACCTATCTATGAGCAAACCGCTGCCTATGGCCATTTTGGCCGAACAGATGTGGAGTTTCCTTGGGAGAAATTAGACAAGCTTGACCTGGTACGCCAGAAAAAATAATCATCGGCTGCAATGAGGGCGCGCCTATGGCGCGCCCTTTTTGGTTAAATTGTTTTTTTAGGCTGGTGCCAGTATACTGATATGCGTATGAGCAAGGGGATTATTATCGTCATTATTATCATGATTGCCGTTGGCGTGGGCGTGTATTGGGTACTTCAGCGTCCTGAGAGCATTGGGATAAATAACGACAATACATTCAGCGCTGGAGAGATTGTCACTGGTGCCGCTGACTTGCAGATCAAAGCACAGGCAGATAAGGATTTGGCTATTGTCAAGGCTCAGGAATTGTGGCGGAAAGCTTTGCTCGAGGGGACTGATTTATCCGCTGGTCCTTGCCTGACAAATCAGGCAATACCGGATTGGGTTGCCGATGTTGCTCATAATCCTCGTCAGGCTATTGATGATGATCCGGCAAACCAGTGTAGTGCCTATCGTGACGGAACCGTCAGGCATTTTGTGGAAATTGATCTTGCGGGGAATGTGATTCGGGCTGAGTAATATGATTCACGTCTACATTCACTATCCGAGCCGTGCCGAGGCACGGCGGATCTCAAAGCTCATCCTCCAGCGGCGACTGGCCGCCTGTATTAATTTTATTAAGCAAGAGGATCTCTACTGGTGGCGGGGTAAGCTTGTTGCAAGTACCGGCGTGATTACGCTCATCGCCACGCAACCACGGCATTATAAAAAAATTGAGCGGTTGGTGTTAGCGCACCATTCATATGCCATTCCCTGCATTCTTCGCTTACCCGTGTCGCATGCTTTGCCGGCGTACCATCGCTGGCTATTGGCAGAAACTACATTGACTGATTCAAAATGATTCACGCAATAAAAACAATAATTCGTGGTTTGTTGCCCCACTCAATTCTCGATGCGTATCATTTAGCGATGGCGCACCTCGGCGCGTGGTGGTACCGGCACCCGTCGCGCCAGTTGATCGTTATCGGCGTCACGGGCACTAAGGGGAAATCAACAACCGTTGCGCTGATTACGCGCGTGCTTGAGCAGGCGGGTTTTGCCGTTGGGGTGATCGCCACCACGCATTTCAAAATCAACGATCGTGAATGGGTGAATGAGACGAAGCAGACAATGCCTGGCCGGATGCGGCTGCAGCGGCTGCTTCGCGAAATGGTGCGCAGCGGTTGTCGTTACGCGATTATTGAGACGTCGTCTGAGGGTTTGGCGCAACACCGACAGGTGAGTATCGAATACGACGTAGCAGTTTTTACTAATTTATCACCAGAACACATTGAATCACACGGCAGTTTCGAGCAGTATCGCGATGCTAAATTATTGTTGTTCCGTTCGCTTGCACAACATAAGAATAAATGGATTGCTGGTGAGCGCATTTCAAAAGTAATCGTGGTCAATGGCGATGACGGTGAAGCAGTACGATTTCTCGAGCCAAGGGCAGACTTGCATTACGCATTTTCAATGCACGCCGACCAACCAATCGCGGCTCGGGTTGATTCTTTTGTTCTCGCGCACCAGGTTAGATTATTTGATGACCATAGCGAATTCATTATTGATCATCAGCTCTTCCGTCCCTGGTTGATTGGCGCTCATAATGTTGCGAATTGCATCGCGGCTACTTCAGTTGGTGTATCTCAGCACATTCCTATAGGCATCATCAGCGAAGCATTGGGACAGAATGTACAGATACCAGGACGGATGGAGGAAATACCGAACGATCGCGATGTCCGAATTTTTGTTGACTATGCTCATGAGCCCGCATCATTGGAGGCGATCTATCGTGCGGCGCAATTACTCAAGCCAAAACGGTTGATTGCCGTACTGGGTTCGCAGGGAGGCGGTCGCGACAAAGCTAAGCGGCCAGTCTTAGGTCGGCTCGCCGGCCAGTATGCTCACTGTGTCATAGTGACCAACGAGGACCCCTATGATGAGAATCCACAAGATATCATTGATGAGGTGGCGGCAGGGGCGATGGAAGCAGGCAAGCGGCTCGATATTGATTGTTGGAAAATAATTGATCGGGAGCGTGCGCTCAAGGCAGCACTCGATCTCGCCACGGCAGGCGATATGATACTGGTAACGGGTAAGGGCAGTGAAACAGTGATGGCGGTGGCTGGAGGGAAGCTAGTCCCCTGGGATGATCGGACTGCATTAAAAAAGCTTCTGTCGTAAGTGAGTAAAAGTTACCAGTCCGGTGTCAAAACCTGTCTTTTTGTTTGCTTTATTTTTGAGGCAAATGAAGAAGTCGGGAAATTTCTTTGGTTTTGAGGGGTTCAGCATTAGAATTGTGGATAACTTGTGGGTGACTTTATTTAAAAACCCCAATATTTTTATTTGTGGCGCTCATCCTTTGGCTAATAGTAGTGTATATTTGACATATTTAGTTCAATCTGCTTGAAACTTGACACGACTTAGGGCATCTGTTACTATCCGATGTACATATCCATACGGAGACGTCAAAATATTCGATGACGTTTAGATACAAATCATAACAATTGAGCCAAAGTTTCAACCTCTTTCACACGTGAAAGGGTGGGGAGTGTCTATTTTTATGTCTACGCCACAACCAATCGTAGCGCATCTCGAGCGCAAACGCTTTACGAAAATGGCCGCGACGGCCGAATTGCCTAATCTGATTGAGGCGCAGCGCCGCTCCTATGAATGGTTCCTGAAAGAAGGGTTGAAAGAATTATTTGAAGAAGTTTCCCCGGTGAAAGATTTCATCGGGCGTGATTTGGAATTATATTTTTTAGATTACTATCTCGACGAACCGCGCTTTGATGAATGGAAAGCTAAAGATAAAAATGTTACCTTCGAAGCACCATTACGCGTCGAGACGAAGTTGGTTAATAAGAAAACTGGTGAAATTAAAGAGCAAGAGGTCTATTTGGGCGACTTCCCCTTAATGACTGATCGCGGCACTTTCATTATTAATGGCATTGAGCGTGTTGTGGTGAGCCAGCTGATCCGTTCGGCTGGTGTTTTTTTCACTTCAGAAATTATTCGAGGCCGGACGTACTATGGCGCGAAGATTATTCCGAATCGTGGCGCATGGCTCGAAATCGAGACTGATGCGAATAATGTAATTTCTGTAAAAATTGATCGCAAACGTAAAGTGCCAATCACCTCGTTGCTTCGTGCTTTTGGCTATGGCACTGACGAAGAATTGCAACGTTTGTTCGCCGCCGTTCCGGTCGAAGACAATGTTGACTATATCGCCGCGACACTGGCTAAGGATTCCGCCCGCAATGAAGCAGAGGGTTTACGAGAAGTGTACAAACGCATTCGTCCGGGTGATCTCGCTACGGTGGATAATGCGCGCGAATTAATTTACAAAATGTTTTTCTCATTTGATCGCTATGACTTCGGTCGCGTCGGTCGCTACAAATTGAATCAGCGTTTTGGATTCAATTTTCCGAATACAAAAGAATATCGCGTCTTGCAAAAAGAAGACGTGGTAGCGATTATTTCCGAAATTATCAAATTGAACAATTCACAGAAAGAGGCAGACGACATTGATCATCTGGGCAACCGTCGGGTTCGTGCTATTGGTGAATTAGTTCAAAATAAATTCCGTATCGGTTTGGCTCGCATGGAGCGCATTGTCAAAGATCGGATGAGCACCATGGATATCAATACCTTAACGCCGAACCAATTGATTAATGCGCGTCCGATCATCGGCTCAATCAAGGAATTTTTCATGTCATCTCAGCTGTCTCAGTTTATGGATCAAACCAATCCCTTAGCTGAATTGGAGCACAAGCGGCGGTTGTCTGCCATGGGTCCTGGCGGTCTCTCTCGGGAGCGCGCCGGATTTGACGTGCGTGATGTGCATCGCACCCACTATGGTCGCATTTGTCCCATCGCCACTCCGGAAGGACCAAACATTGGTTTGGTGGGGCACTTATCGTGTTACGCTCGCGTGAATGAATTTGGGTTTATCGAAACGCCATTCCGCAAAGTAATTCATACAGTTGAAAATAAAGCCGCTCAGACAGAAGGAGAGATTTTACGTGAACCGGTCAAAGCCGCTGACGGTTCGGTTGTCGGCAAAGCAGGCGAGACGATTACTAAGTCATTAGCCACCGCGCTTGAGAAAACTGGTGTGGCTACGATTGCCGTCAAACCACACGCTACCAATGAACTCCTTTACCTGGACGCCTTTGTCGAGGAAAAAGGCGTCACCACTGCTGCGACTACTCCAGTCGATGAGAATGGATATTTCCTGACTGAAAAAGCCGAGGTACGCCGTCGTGGTGAACCAACCGTTGATTATGTATGGAATATAGATTACATGGATGTGGCGCCCTATCAGATTATCAGTATTACCACCGCATTGATTCCGTTCCTTGAACATGATGATGCCGTACGCGCCTTAATGGGTTCGAACATGCAACGCCAAGCAGTTCCCTGCGTCATTCCTGATTCGCCATTGGTTGGAACTGGCGTCGAGTACAAGGCGGCAGTAGATTCTGGCCAAACAATTGTGACTCGCGTCGATGGTACCGTAACCGCGGTCGGTGGCAATGCCGTGACCGTCCAGGATCGGAATGGAAAGACGCATAGTTATCGATTGCAGAAATTTGTTCGATCAAATGCCTCCACCTGCATTAACCAGCGTCCCATCGTGAATGTCGGCCAGGAAGTGAAGGCGGGCGATGTGTTAGCCGATGGCCCAGCCACTGACAAAGGTGAGCTCGCTCTCGGCCAAAATGCTTTAGTTGCATTTATGTCTTGGGAAGGTGGCAATTACGAAGACGCTATTCTTATCTCTGACCGATTAGTTCAGGCAGATAAATACTCCTCAATTCATATTGAAGATTATACCGTTGACGTGCGCGACACCAAGCTCGGGCCTGAAGTAGTTACTCGAGACATCCCGAATATTGGCGAAGAGAAATTGAAGGATTTGGATGATGAGGGTATTGTTCGTATCGGGGCGGAGGTTTCCTCAGGTGATATTTTGGTTGGGAAGATAACTCCGAAAGGCGAAACCGAGCTTTCGGCCGAGGAAAAATTACTCCGTGCAATTTTTGGCGAAAAAGCGAAAGATGTTAAAGACAGCTCACTCTATCTCGAGCATGGAGAACAGGGTAAAGTGGTTGATGTGAAGATTTTTTCCCGTGAGCAGGGTGATAAATTATCCTCGGGTATCTTGAAATCGATTCAGATTTCTGTGGCTCAGCTCCGCAAGATTCAAGTTGGCGACAAATTAGCCGGACGTCATGGTAACAAAGGCGTCATCTCACGCATTGTGCCGATCGAAGATATGCCGCACTTGGCCGATGGCACCCCGGTAGATATTATTCTCAATCCGCTCGGCGTTGCTTCGCGTATGAATATCGGTCAAATTTTGGAAACGCACCTGGGCATGGCCGCACACTATCTAGGTTATAAAGTGGCCACCGCGCCGCTGAATGGTACCGATGAGTCGACCATTCGTGAAGAATTAGTCAAAGCAGGCTTCCCCAGCACCGGCAAGATGGAGCTCTATGATGGACGCACGGGAGATAAATTTGATCAGCCGGTGACCGTCGGATTTATGTATATATTGAAACTCAACCACATGGTAGAGGACAAGATTCACATGCGGTCAATCGGGCCGTATTCATTAGTTACTCAGCAGCCACTCGGTGGTAAAGCACAATTTGGTGGCCAACGATTCGGTGAAATGGAAGTTTGGGCGCTGGAAGCATATGGTGCCGCGCATACGCTGCAAGAAATGTTGACGATCAAATCTGATGATGTGCCCGGCCGTTCGAAAGCTTATGAAGCGATTATTAAAGGTGAACCAATTCGGAAATTGAATATTCCTGAAACATTCAATGTATTAATTCGCGAATTAAAGGGCCTGGGCCTCGATGTGGAATTGATTGGTGAAAAACGCGAAGCGGTGGATGATTTCCCTGCTCGCAAACCGATGATGGATGCGGCGCCTGAAGCACGCAGCGAAGCTGCGCCAGAATCCAAGACCAAAGAAGAGGAGATTAACGAATAACCTATGATTGGAGAAGTAAGCTCAACCACCGTAGATTTTAATGCAATTCGTCTAAAACTGGCGAGCCCTGATGGTATTTTGGGCTGGTCGCATGGCGAGGTTACCAAGCCGGAGACGATTAATTATCGAACTCAAAAACCGGAAAAAGACGGGTTGTTCTGTGAAAAGATTTTTGGTCCGACCAAAGATTGGGAGTGTTATTGTGGTAAATATAAGAAAGTCCGCTATAAAGGCATTGTCTGCGACAAATGCGGCGTTGAAGTGACGCGCAGTATTGTTCGTCGCGAACGGATGGGCCACATCCAATTGGCCGCTCCAGTCTCACATATTTGGTTCCTTCGTGGCGTTCCCTCGAAGATCGGCTTGATGCTTGATTTATCAGTCCAAGATTTGGAGAAAGTAATCTATTTTGCAAATTTCATTATTACCAGTGTTGATCCGGAATTGCGCGACCAAACGGTTGCTCAGATTGATGTCGAATTCGAGGCGAAAAAGAAATCGATTGAAGCAGATACCAGTCGGATTGCTAATGACATCAAACAGCGCTTAACCGCCGCCGGCACTGATGCCGCGAAAGACATTATCAAAGAATTGAATGACGAATTGCAGGCAAATCAGCAGCGCAAAGAAAAGAAGATGGAGGATTTGGATGAAGCGGTTGAATTAGCCAAGCGAGAATTGAAGAGCCTGAAGCCATTGCAGATTATTTCCGAACAGCAGTACCGTGATTTATCGTTGAAATACGGTCATGTCTTCGAAGCAGAAATCGGCGCTGAAGCAATTCGCAATTTATTGTTGAAGATTGATTTGGACGTTGAGATTGCTAAGCTCGAGAAAGAAATTATCGATTTACCAGAAGCAAAACTTCGCCGTGCTGTGCGACGGCTGAAGCTCTTCAAGAGTTTCAAAATTAATAAATTCCGTCCGGAGTGGATGATTATGACCGTTGTTCCGGTGATTCCGCCAGACTTGCGGCCTATGGTGCAGCTCGACGGTGGTCGGTTCGCCGCTTCTGACCTGAATGATTTATACCGACGTGTTATTAATCGCAATAATCGTTTAAAACGGTTGATCGCCTTGAACTCTCCGGAAGTTATTCGTCGCAATGAGAAACGCATGCTCCAAGAGGCGATTGACGCATTGATTGACAATAATGCTCGCCACGGAAAAACCGTGACTGCCTCGACGGGCCAGAAGCGTCAGCTGAAATCAATCGCCGACATCTTGAAAGGCAAGCAAGGTCGCTTCCGTCAGAATTTGCTGGGTAAACGCGTCGATTATTCAGGTCGTTCCGTTATCGTGGTTGGCCCGCATTTGCGCATGGATCAGTGTGGTTTGCCGAAACGCATGGCCTTGGAGCTTTTCAAACCCTTTATCATTAGTCAATTGATCAAGCGGGAATTTGTGCATAATGTGCGCAGCGCCAGCCGATTTATTGAATCCGGTCGCGCTGAAGTTTGGGATATTTTGGAAGAAGTTTCCAAAGACGCGCACGTTTTACTTAATCGCGCACCGACTCTTCACCGTCTCGGTATCCAGGCATTTCGTCCTGTCTTAATCGAAGGTAAGGCTATCCAAGTGCACCCGCTCGTTTGTCCGGCTTTCAATGCTGACTTTGATGGTGACCAGATGGCTGTCCACGTGCCCTTAACTGAGAACGCGAAACGGGAAGCAGCTGAGCTGATTGCTTCTATCAACAATTTGCTCAAACCTTCTACGGGGCAACCAATTGTCAGTCCGACCCAAGACCTTGTTTTGGGCATGTATTACATTACCGTATTGCGGGAACATCCAGATTCAGAATTGCGGTTATTCGCTTCGACTGATGAAGCATTGATGTGTGAAGGATTGGGATTGATGCATATTCAGGATGCCGCGAAGGTGCAGATTAACGGGAAAATTGTGGTGACCAGCCCTGGCCGCATTATTTTCAATCGTCTGCTGCCCGATGACTACGGTTTCGTCAATGAGACGATGGATAAGAAGAATTTGTCGAAATTGATAAGCACCATATTGCATACGTATGGCAATACCACTACTACCGATATTCTTGATAAATTGAAATCGACTTCATTTACCTATTTGACCCGCTCGGGAATCAGCTGGGGTATGGATGATCTGGTGACTCCGCCTGAAAAGCGCCCGATTTTGAACGAAGCGGAAAAGCAAGTGGAAGAGATCGAACAGCACTTCGAGCAAGGGTTATTGACTGATGACGAGCGTCACATGAAAGTGATTGAGATCTGGGCGATGGCTAAGGACCGCATCCAGGAAGTCAGTCGTCGCGCGCTTGATCAAAAAGGTCCTATCTTTAGCATGATTGAGTCCGGCGCCCGTGGTTCCTGGGCCCAGACTACCCAGATGATGGGCATGAAGGGCTTGGTGACCAATCCGGCTGGTGACACGATTGAATTGCCGGTCAAGGGAAGTTTCAAAGAAGGATTTGATGTATTGGAATACTTTATTTCTACGCATGGTGCTCGTAAAGGTTTGTCTGATACAGCTCTGCGTACCGCCAATGCCGGGTATTTGACTCGTCGTCTCGTGGATGTCAGCCAAGACGTGATTGTCAGCGAAGAGGATTGCGGCGACACCGATGGCTTTGTTTTGCTTGATGATAGCTCGGAATTTGGTGAAACCATGGCCAAACGCCTACTCGGCCGGGTCGTGCTTGAGGATATCAAAGATGCAAAAGGAAAAGTGATTGTAAAAAAGAATGAGCTCGTGACCGAGGCGCACATGCCGAAAATCGAGAAAGTAAAATTTGATAAAGTGCGAATTCGCTCAGTGCTCGCCTGCAAATCAAGCTGGGGCATTTGTCAGCATTGCTACGGCTACGACCTTGGGTTTAACAAAATGGTTGAGCTGGGTGTGGCCGCGGGTATTATCGCCGCTCAGTCAATTGGTGAACCAGGCACGCAGTTGACGATGCGTACGTTCCATACTGGTGGTGTGGCTGGTCGTGATATCACCCAAGGGTTGCCTCGGGTTGAGGAATTATTTGAAGCGCGCCCGATCCGTCGTCCCGCGTTAATCGCCAATGTGTCGGGCAAGGTTAGCATTAAAGATGGTGAGGATAAACGCACTAAAGTGATTACGATTCGCTATGATGCAGTTGAGGATCATCAATATCCTTGGAAAGACAAGAAAAAAGTAACACTGAAGGTGAAAGCCGGTCAGGTGGTGAAGGATGACGCAGTACTCTTTGTCGACGGATCAAATGAAGTGAAGGCAAAATTTGGCGGCACCGTGAAATTGTCTGATCAAGGTGTCAGCATTGTGGCGGAGCATGAGAAAGAGCGCGAATTTATCGCTACCCCAGGGCAAATCGTCTGGGTGAAGGAAGGTGATCTCGTGAATGTCGGCGATCAATTGACTGACGGAAGCGTTGATTTACATCAGTTATTCTATCTCAAAGGCCAGGAAGCAGTGCAACGCTATGTTATCCGTGAAATTCAGTATATCTACTCATCTCAGGGCCAAAAATTGAATGAGAAACACATTGAAATTGTAGTCCGCCAGATGTTCTCACGTGTCTATGTGAAAACCCCAGGTGATACTAACCTTTTGTCAGGTGAGATAATTGAACGGACTCGGTACGTCGATGCCAATGCTGAAGTGAAAGCGAAAAAGGGCGAACTGGCCGATGTTGAACAGCTGTTGTTGGGCATTACGAAGGCCTCGCTCTCCATTGATAGCTTCCTATCGGCGGCGTCATTCCAGGAAACGGCTCGTGTCTTGATAGATGCGGCTGTCTCCGGTAAGGTTGACACCTTACGTGGTTTGAAGGAAAACGTCATTATCGGTAAGCTCATCCCGGCTGGCAGCGGTTTTGCCACTCGAAAGAATATCCCACCCGCAAAAGACGCCTAGGCGCTCGTATTCATTTTGAATTCAAACCGTCCTGCTTCACTCGTCGAGAGTCGCTGCGGGACGGTTTTTGGATTGAAAAAAGGCCTGAATAATGGTATACTCAAGCAACGCCAGTAGAAGAAGAGTGAGGCGTTTTCATTATTTCGCATGGTACAAAAATCAAAGCTTGAAAAATACAAAAAAGAGGCTCGACGCGAGCAGCGCGCGGATGGGGAACCCCGGCTACCGGTGGCGTCCCGCCTGAAGCCAGAAACCAAGCACGGCATTTATGTGGTACTGCTTTTTACGTTAGCCATCGTTACTACCTTTAGCTTGTTTGGTTGGGCTGGGCAATTCGGTGAAGCGGTTCGCACTGTTCTATTATACGTCTTTGGTTGGGGGAAAATTGCAGTTCCACTGATACTCTTTATTATTGGCTATTTACTGGTTCGTCCGCAGCAGTATTCATTTCGCCTGGCCAATGGCATAGGCCTCGGGTTGTTATTTTTGAGCGGCACGGGCTTTCTTCATTTGGTGGGATTGCCGCTGGCTGAGGCGACCTCGGCTATCAGCTCAGGACGCGGCGGCGGGTACGTCGGACTGCTGCTTTCCTATCCATTGGAAAGCGTGATGGGTCCCTGGGCAACGGGCGTCATATTGTTGGCCGTGTTTTTAATTTCCCTCATGGTCATGTTTGATGTGTCGCTTAAGCGTATGTATGAGCAAGGGAATTTTATGGCACGGATCGGCGAACGGTTTCGGGAATTTTTCTATAAATTGCGGTTGAATATGAATCGTTCCGACGATGTTGACGATGCAGATGGCGCCGCAATTGATGATACTGTTGAGGATATGGCATCCGATGAAACGGCTGCCCCGCCGAGTTTTCAGGTGTCCTCGGTAGCTGATACTACCGGCGAATCGACACCGGCGACCACTGCGTCGGCCGCTGAATCGCAGGAGCAGATTGCCATGTTTGCCGAAGAGAAAAAACGTAAGCGGAAGATTGACATACCCATTGATTTACTCGAATCCAGCGCGGAAAAACCAACCAGCGGGGACATCGAAAAGAATAAGGAAACAATTTACAATACCTTTAAGAATTTTGGCATCAATGTGGAAATGGGCGAGACCAAGGTAGGTCCGACTGTCACGCAGTTCACCCTTAAGCCAGATGAAGGCGTTAAGCTTGCCCAGATCACGACCCTGGGCAACGATTTAGCTTTAGCCTTGGCCGCACATCCGATTCGTATCGAGGCGCCGATCCCTGGCAAATCGTTGGTGGGCATTGAAGTGCCCAACAAAGCCGTGGCTGTGGTGAAGCTCAAGGAGATATTGATGAGCAAGGAATTCAAGAAACGCAAATCAAATTTAGCTATTGGTATCGGCAAAGACGTATCTGGTTCGATTTGGATCGAGGATATTGGCCCGATGCCGCACTTATTGATTGCCGGATCGACGGGCTCGGGTAAGTCCGTAATGCTCAACGCCATTATTTTGAGCTTGCTGTATCAAAATTCTCCCGATGATTTAAAACTTATTTTAGTTGATCCGAAACGCGTGGAACTATCTATTTATAACGGCATTCCGCACTTGATAACGCCGGTGGTTAATGAGGTGGACAAGACAATCAATGCCTTGCGCTGGGTGGTCGGAGAGATGGATCGCCGCTATCAACTATTATCAAAAACAGGACATCGCAATATTGGCGCGTATAATCGGGATAATGGCAATATGATGCCGTATCTGGTGGTGGCCATTGATGAATTAGCTGACCTGATGTCCGTGGCAGCCAATGAAGTGGAAGCGGCCATCGTTCGTCTGGCGCAAATGGCGCGGGCAGTTGGCATTCATTTGATTCTGGCTACCCAGCGTCCGTCGGTGGATATCATTACTGGTTTGATCAAAGCGAATATTACCACCCGAATTGCTTTTGCGGTTGCCTCTCAAATTGACTCACGGACCATTTTAGATACCGGTGGAGCGGAAAAATTACTCGGGCGCGGGGATATGCTCTACACCTCATCGCAATTATCGAAGCCACGGAGGTTGCAGGGCGCTTTTATTTCCGATGATGAGATAAATCGAGTCGTGGCATATCTGAAGAGCAAGGGCCAGCCGGAGTACCAGGAAGAAGTGGTGAAGAAGGTGGTCGATCGCACCTTGATCGGTTCGTTCGACGATATGGGCGATGACGAGCTGGTCGGGCAGGCGAAAGACATTGTAGTCAAAGCTGGAAAAGCCTCAGCTTCATTCCTACAGCGTCGTTTGCGTATTGGGTATGCACGCGCTGCACGACTCCTTGATATTCTCGAGGAGCAAGGCGTGATTGGGCCTGGTGATGGGGCGAAGCCTCGCGAAATTTTAGTTTCGCGAAGCGGTATGACTGATTCTTTTGGCGACGATGAATTCCCCGCTGGCGAAGAAACTGATGCGGATGAGGAGACGGAAACGGATGAAACGGAGGAGGCTGCCGCGGATGAGGAGACGGATGAAACCGACCAGACCGATGATGAGAGGGCCTAGCTATGGCAGTATTCCAACGCCGAACCATCGAACGATTTAAAACACTCGGCGAGCGCTTGCGCAAAGTCCGAGAAGAGTCGGGCTACTCGCTCGAGGAAGTCGAGCGAGCGATCCAAATTCGTCGAGTTTATCTCGAAGCGCTGGAAACCGGGCAGTATACACAACTGCCAGGGTCTTTGTATATTGAGCAGTACCTGAAACGATATGCGGAATTTTTGAAAGTGGATAGTGCCTATGTCCTGGATCTGTATCGTGAACGGGAGAAGCGGGTCGTAGCGCCGATGGAACGGCATCGTTTTGAACCGCAACAGGCATCCATGCCAAAAGAATTTGTCACGCCGCGTATTATCCGACGACTATTAATTATTGTGGTAGTGGTCATTGCCTTTGCGTATCTCATATATACCGTGGTTACTGTTTTTTCTCCTCCACCACTCACTATTACCAGTCCCGACACTAATGTCGTAGTTACCGCGCCGACGATTACGGTTTCGGGCGTGACCGAACCAGAGACCACGGTGACGATTAATGGACGTGAAGTTTTTCTCGATACCGGTGGTGTGTTCGAAGAAACCATTACGCTGACCGAAGGGATTAACCAGATAAAAATAACCTCAGCAAAAAAACGCAGCAAACCAACTCAGGTCATTCGCATTATTAAGCTTGAAGCGGCGTCCCAAGAATAGTATACTGGAGAATACCTCTAATCATTCATAATAACGGTATGCCAAAATCAACCGACAAGAAAGCGACCTCCCCCCGGGCTCAAGCCGCACTTGAGGCAATTAATCAGATTAAAGAGCGCTTTGGTGAAGGGTCAATCATGAAGCTGGGAGAAGCGCAGCGGGTGGATGTGGACGTGGTCCCCACGGGATGCGTCTCACTTGATCTCGCCTTAGGTGTCGGCGGTGTACCGCGTGGCCGCATCATCGAAATCTATGGGCCAGAAGCATCAGGTAAAACAACTCTTGCCCAGCACATCGTGGCGTCTGTCCAACGCATGGGTGGCACTGCTGCATTCGTTGATGCTGAGCACGCCCTTGATCCTCAGTATGCCCGCAAGATAGGGGTGAACGTGGATGAACTTTTTATTTCTCAGCCAGACACCGGTGAGCAAGCATTGGAAATTACCGAGACACTGGTTCGGTCAAACGGCGTGGACGTGGTGGTAGTTGATTCGGTGGCGGCACTCGTGCCCAAGGCTGAAATCGAAGGTGAAATGGGTGACTCGCACATGGGTCTCCAGGCGCGACTCATGAGTCAGGCATTGCGTAAATTAGCCGGCATTGTCAGCAAGACCAAAACTGTGGTTATTTTCATCAACCAGACTCGCATGAAGATTGGCGTTTTTTTCGGCAATCCTGAGACGACCACTGGCGGTATGGCACTGAAGTTCTACGCTTCTGTCCGCGTCGAAGTTCGCCGTTCCGCTCAGATCAAGAAAGGTGAGGAATCTATCGGCAATCGGGTGAAGGTTAAAATCGTAAAGAATAAAGTAGCCCCGCCATTCCGCACCACTGAATTTGACATCATGTACAATGAAGGCATCTCCATTGCCGGCGATTTATTGGACACTGGCATCAAATATAACGTATTACAGAAGTCGGGCAACTCAGTCAGCTTTGGCGACGTGAAATTAGGCGTTGGCCGTGAAGCTGCTCGTCTCTTCCTCCGTCAGGATGCGAAACTGATGCAGGCGATTCGAGAGAAAATCATTGAGGCAGCCGCTGCCGCCGAAGCCGCTCAGGCACTACCGCAAAAAGCAGAATAACCCAATCAAATAGCTAAAACCACAATACCCACTGGACAAGTGGGTATTGTGTATGGCATACTAGCAAAAACTGAAATTCACGAATTGGTTATATACACGTTAAGGAGGCGTGCTATGCTGTATCCGGCTAAAGTTGATTGGCTCTTTTATGAGCAGGTCCTGGTGGTCTTATATCGCCGAGTTCAGGGATTGCGTCGGGTTCCCCGTGCTGAACTATGCCATGAGCTCATGGCCATGGGTGATCAGTACGCCCATGATGGCGATAAGCCTTTTCCGGGTTGTTTGCCCGAGTTCGCCCCGTTTGGTGGCCTCTGGTATCCGCACGAAGAATTCTTGCGGAAATACAACTTGCTCAACCTGGCGACCTGGCGGAATCTCATGCGGAGATTCCGGAACATAGAGGTGAATGACCCTGAGGTCATCGCATTTACCGACGAACTCTGTGTTCGTCTCAACATCGCTGCTTGAGGGAGTTACACCTCCAAACCTAAACATCCCCGCTATTCACTATATGAATGGCGGGTGATTTTTTATTAGTGCATGCGATGAAGTTGCGGTTTGACCGGCTCCCAGAGCCACCGCTGTGCCAGCTCTGCCATGTGCGAAGGAATGTCGCTAAAGTAATATTGGTGATTGGGATTTTTTGGCAATGACTGTTCAAGCTCGGGGTGAGCCGTCAGGTACTGGCGAAGTGCGGCCACGGTCGGAACAGCTGGGTCGATTAGAAAGACACGCTTGCCGATTTTTTGCTGAATGACATTGCGCAGGATGGGGTAATGCGTGCAGCCGAGGATGAGCGTGTCAATCTGATGCCGTTTGAGCGGGGTGAGGTAGCGGCGAGCAGTAATCTTCGTAATCTGGTCATTGATCCAACCTTCTTCTGCTAATGGCACGAAGAGCGGACAAGCTTTGCTGGTAATTGATGCTTGTGGCCGGTGACTGGCGATAGTTTTCTGGTAGATGTCGCTATTGATTGTGGTACGGGTACCGATAACGCCGATATGGCCTGATGTGGAGTGACGAGCGGCAGCCTCAGCCGCCGGGGTAATCACTTCGAAGAACGGGATCTGTGGGTAGGCTGCGCGTAAGCTTTCGGTGGCAACTGCGGAGGCGGTATTGCAGGCGATCACGATAATCTGGGCGCCCTGGGCAATGAGGAACTCGGTATTTTCTTTGGCGTACTGGATGACGGTATCCGTGCTTTTGTTGCCATAGGGCGTGCGGGCGGTATCGCCAAAATACGCCAGCTGGTAATCAGGCAATTGTTTACGTAATTCTTTGACGACCGTCAGGCCGCCGATACCAGAATCAAAGACACCGATCATAAGGATTGAATTACAGGGATAGTAATCTGAGTTAATCGTTGTACCATGCGGTCGGCTTTTTGTAAATCCCGGGCGGAATTATACCGTTGCTTGAGCCCGATGCAGCGCATCCGCGCGCGATGGGCGGCTACGACTCCGCTCAACGTGTCCTCGATCACCAAACATCGTTCCGGCGGGGTATGTAATTTCCTGGCAGTGGTGAGGAAAATTTCCGGGCTTGGTTTGCTGTGTCTAAAATCATCACCGGAGACCACCGCTGAGAAATATTTTTTTAATTGATATCGTTTAAGTACATAGGCGATGACTGGGTGGGGTGATGATGAGGCCAGTGCCAGGGGGAAACGACGAGAAACTTTCGCCAGTAGACCACGGATTCCAGGAATGAGTTTCAGCTGCTCATCAAAAATGCTCAAGAGGAATTTAACTCGCTCTCGGTAGAGCAGATGGTAGGGATCGGTGATGCCATAAAACCGTTGCATCATCATGATGGCATGTCGCTGATTTCGCCCGCGATAGTGCGTATTGACGAAACGGCGGTATGAGGCAGAGGTGGGCACTTCCAGTCCGCGTTTTGCTAACTGTCGACGATAGGCCTCAGCCCAGAGATCCTCGGAGTCAATAACGACCCCGTCCATATCAAAGATAATCGCTTCGATCATGCAATAATTGATTTGATGTAGCTAACCACTTCGGTCTTTTTTTCTTCCAGCAGTTCAGGCGTATCAGCTTCAAGCGTGATGCGGAGGAGTGGCTCAGTATTGGAGGGGCGGACATTAAACCACCAGGTGGGGTATTGCACCGTGAGACCATCCAGCTCGTCTTGGGTACCGTCGGCATATTTCTGCTTCACCTCAGTGATTACTTTGAGCGTTTCATCCGTTTCAATGTTGATTTCATCACTTTTTGCGTAGGGGATGAGATCGGCGACTAGGGTAGATAATTTTTTGTTGTGTTGGGAAATGAGCATCCACAAAATGGCAAACGAAATAAAACCGGAGTCAGCATAGAAATTGTCTTTATAGGCGTAGTGAGCAGATAATTCGCCGCTCATGACACCGTCACCCTCTCGCATAGTTTGGGCGACATTGACGAAGCCGACCTTACTGCGCAGCGGTCGCCCGCCCCACTCGGCGATGCGCTCGGGCACTGCCTTGCTGCAAATAACGTTGTAGGCGATGCCAGCACCGGGGTACCGCTCCAGGAAGTATTTTGCCAGGATTAATAGGGTAGCATCGGCTCGAATAAACACTCCTGTCTCGGTGACAAAAAATAGTCGGTCGGTATCACCGTCAAAGATAACGCCGAAGTCTGCCTTGTGCTTGATTACCGCCTGAGTGATTTCTACTTGTGATTCCGGCATAAGCGGATTTGAGGGATGGGCGGGGAAGGTACCATCCAGAGTGAAGTTGAGGGGGATGATAGTGCCGGGTAATTGCTTCGTTAATTCAGGAATAACTTTACCAGCCATGCCATTGCCTGCGTCGACGACAATGGTGAATGGTTTCAGCGCTTTCTGATCGACAAACGAGAGCACGTGCTGAATATATGCATTCATGACATCACGTGATTGTACGGTGCCGGGTTGGTCACTGTCAGTAAATTTTTTGTCTTGAATGAAGTCGTATAATTCTTTGCCTCTGACATACTGCAGTTGGTCACCATGTTTGACTACCATTTTGATGCCATTGTATTCCCTGGGATTATGCGATGCGGTCACCATCATACCGCCATCATAGTCATAGGTGCCGACGGTAAAATATGTCATGTCGATGGATACCATGCCAATATCATCTACGATTACGCCCTGGCTGGTGAGACCTTTGATGAGTGCCGCGGCCAGCTCAGGAGACCCGATGCGCATATCGCGTCCAATCACCACTTTTTTCGCGCTGGTTAATTGGGCATAGGCTTGTCCGATGAGAAAAGCGGTTTCAACCGTTAAATCGGTCGGGTAAATTCCGCGGACGTCGTAGCTTTTGAAAACTTTTTGATGGATTGTCTGCATACATTATTTTTTACTCGACGGCGTTCGTTTGGTCAGGATTACCCAGAGTGTACCGAGAAACCAGATTGAACTAACGAGCGAGACGGTCCAGCCAATCGTCGGAATATTGGCAAGCGCTACAACAATCAGCGTGCCCAGCATCATGCGCCAGATGAATGGAGTCGTTTTGCCATTCCGATTGAGGAGCCAGGTGCCCAGCAGGGTTCCCACAAATATTTTTGACAAATATATTGCCAGCAGATAGCAGCCCAGGCTGATGAGCCCGAGCGGCAAACCAATGAGCGTCATCATGGCAATCACTGAAAGGATTGGCACGGCGATAAACAGTAAAAGCCCCCAGAGCATAATGATGACAGGTTCGACTTGCATCCGTTTCATGGTCGACTCAATGCGTTCACTGGCAATGCTGACCACTATAGTGCCCACTAAGAGCAGGCCAAAGAGGCCAATTAATTCACTGAGGATCCATGCTCGCGTGAAGAAGTCCTTGTCGAATTCAAGGTTGGCATTGAATTGGCGATGCACCGTATTGCCAGTAATCACCGCCGCCGTTGAGACGTTTGCCGCCTGTGTACCGCGATAGGTGAAATCCCCATTGATGACGGCGCTATCACCCAGGGTAATACGTCCCTTTTCTCCCAGCGTAACGTCGACATTACTCCCAATAGTATTGGAAATAGATACAGCCTCGCCTGCTAAGGAGACATTCCCACCGATCGGTCCATTCAGTTGCAGCGTCCGCCCGCCCGCAATAATGCTCCATCCAATCGTGGCTTCATCATCAAGCGTAATGGTTTCACCGGCTACGGTCACATTTTTTCCTACGGGAGCATTGATGCTGATGCGCTGGCCACCGGCGCGGACATTACCCGCTACGGGACCATTGATCTCCAGCGTGCCTGCGCCGCTGATGACATCACCATTGACCGTGCCATTGATGGTGATCGTGCTGCCAAAGGCATAGACATCACCATTGACCGTGCCATTGATGGTGATTTGATCGCCTGCCGCGAACAGGTTATCGTCAATGGTTTCATCCTTGGCAATGGTAATCTGCTCTTCGGTACTGATGGATAATGCCTGGCTAGTCTGAGGGAGTAGCGCGATCCCCATGACTAAAAATCCGAACAGAATGGCGGCGTGGCGTAGTTTCATAGGTAAGTATGTGTGCAATACATTAATATTTCTTGCCGTTACGGTACCACGAAATATGTCTTTTTTCAATGCTTTTGGGCGACGGTAGTCAGATTGAATCCTTTGGTTGCTGGCGCGGCAATTCCATTTGCCGTGTACTGGTGATAGATTAGTGAAAGGTTGTTTTGTTTGAGCAGTTTTCCGAGACTGCCTTTTGAAAATAAATGGAGATATCGTTTTCCCTGCACTACGCCTGATTGGTTTTTCCATGGCTTTTCTACATCTCCCCAATCTAATGAATTCATGCCGAGCATTTTTTTCAATGAATAGCGTACGAGGAGTCCCCACCACTGGGCGTGCCAGAGATTCCATTCGGTGAGGCAGAGGTAACCGCCGGGTTTGAGGACGCGGGCTGCTTCTTGGATGGCAGCGCGGCGGAGCTCCCGTGACGGAATATGATGCAGTGTGGCGACGCAGCAAACCACGTCGAATTGCTGGTCGGGAAATGGCAATTCAGTTGCCTCACTGACCAGGAAGGTAGCCGCTGGGTGTGCTTGTTTGGCAATATCAATGAGCGCCATGCTATTATCTACGCCGGTATAATGGATTTCCTTTTTTTCGAGAAAAGTAGCCAGCCGGCCATTGCCACAGCCTATGTCTAATACGCGATTGCCTGTTTTGACATATGGCTCAAATAGGGTAAACTCCCCCCACGGATGCGACCTCGTGCCAGAAAATTGCTGGGCAATCCGGTTGTATACCTGCTTGTTTTCCTTTACAATCCTTTGTGCACGTGCCTGTTTCATATATATGAGTGTATCACAATCCTACATAACTGACCTGCAGAAAATTCGTCCTACTGACGAGGAGGCTTTGCGCCAGGCAAAACGCGATTTAGCTACCAAACATGGAAGTACTATTGTTTCCAATGCAAAGATTCTAAAAGAGTATCGGACGCATGTGGCGACCGATGATCAAGATCAAACATTATTACGCGTTCTCCGCAAGCGGAATGTACGGACGCTATCGGGTATTGCGCCGGTGACCGTATTGACCAAGCCCTATCCCTGCCCGGGGCGCTGCGCTTACTGTCCGACCGAAGCGCGCATGCCGAAGAGCTACATCGCCTCGGAGCCGGCTGCCCAGCGCGCCCTGCAATTGCATTTTGATCCGTACCAGCAGATGAAGCTTCGCATCGAGGCATTTGAGGCAAACGGCCACAACGCCGATAAAATTGAATTGATCGTGCTTGGTGGCACCTGGTCATACTATGATGAGCAGTACCAGCAGGAGTTTATCAAAGGATTGTTTGATGGCGCCAATGGATTTATTGCTGACTCGTTAGCTATTGCGCAGAAGCATAATGAGACAGCTCAGCACCGTATCATTGGCTTGACCCTCGAGACCCGGCCGGACTATGTCACCAAAGAAGAGTTGTGGCGGATGCGGCAGTTTGGTTGTACCCATGTGCAGATTGGCGTGCAGACGCTTGACCAACAAGTGCTTGACCTCATCAAGCGCGACGACAATGTGCAAAATATTGCGCGGGCTACGGCTATGCTCCGGGATTTTGGTTTCAAAGTGACATATCATTTGATGCCGGGTTTGCCAGGCGCTACGCCCGAAGGCGATTATCAAGTGTTCAAACAAGTATTTACCGACCCGCGGTTCCAGCCGGATATGCTGAAGATTTATCCGTGTGTGGTGGTGAAGAGCGCACAGATTTACCAGTGGTATAAAGATGGAAAATATAAACCATACGAGGGGAAACAGCTGCTTGATTTGCTCGTCCGCATTAAGAAAGATTTAATACCACCCTACGTCCGTATCAATCGTTTGATTCGTGATATCCCCGGCGATGATATCGTGGCAGGTAATTTGGTAACCAACCTGCGTCAGTTGATGCATGATCAAGGAGTGGTCTGTCAATGCATCCGGTGTCGGGAAGTGCGCGATGCGGTGCCGGAGACAGAAGTGCAATTGATGGAGCGTACCTATCGTGCTGGCCAGGGAGCTGAGCATTTCCTTAGCTTTGAAAATAGTGATCAATCCAAACTGTACGCCTTTACCCGCCTGCGGTTGCCGGATCGTGAGCATCGAATTACCGAAAAGCTCGAAGTGGTTCGTTTCTTTGATAAGAAGAAAATCACCATGACCGGCAACGAATTAGCGTTTCCCACTGACACAGCCTTGATTCGTGAATTACATACGTATGGCGAACTGATTCCCGTCGGGTCAGCACGGTCCGCCACCCAGCATATTGGATTTGGCAAACGCTTGATGGCACGCGCCGAGGAGATAGCTCGGCGTGAGGGGTATAAAAAGCTAGCTGTCATTTCGGGCATTGGCGTGCGGGGGTATTATGAAAAATTAGGTTTCACGCTCCAGGATACATACATGGTGAAGGAGCTTTAGAAATTCACGCAAATTACTTGTCATCCTGAACTTGTTTCAGGATCTTTTATTGTTTAGTCACTTTTCTTGACATGAGTATTCGCCACTTTTCTGTCCGTCCAGAAAAGTGGCAGAAAAGAGACGCCGCCATGTCACAGAAATTAACACAAACGGGTTCATCGTCACTTTGCGATGTAACTCGCTTTTCGTCCGCCTTTGGCGGACTCATACGCTCGAACATGACATCGCGATCCGCCATCGGCGGACCGTTCCTCTTCTCGCCGTTTGTGTAACATTTCTGTTCAAATGGCGGTTTTATTAATTTTATATCTCGCTACTCCTTGAGGCCGTTAGGGGGTATCTTTCTTAGGGTCTTGACAAATTGGGGTAGAGGGTGTATAGTAGCTGGTTGTAAATTTTTTGGAGCGGTGTGCTTGCTTGGCTCCTGTCGGATACATTGTGGTATCCATAGAAGCCAGATTGGCACCAATACATTAACAAAACACTGTAGGCTGGGACGGTCAATAAACCGCCGATCTGGTAGTCCACAACAGCAACAGTGAAACACTTTTTTTCAAAGGAGGTTTGCGTGAAACGCAAGCTGTTCATCATCAGTATTGTGTTGATGGTTTTTTCCATCAGCGCAACGACGCAGTCCAGGCCTCGGTGGGACTTGCCGAAGTACAATACTCAGGATCGGGCGTATTTGGATACATACGCACCCCTGAATATGCAGCAGTCAGTTCGGAAGGCCTGGGTAGATATCTGTGGTCGTAATCAGGCCATCTATCCTGATCTCGACAAGGTCAAACCCGGCGACACAATTTTGTTGCCGCTTGGGTACGATATCTTTGTCGCCCAGGCTGGTGGGCGCGATTGCATGTGGAGAGCGGCTGAGTACTATGTGAATAACGTAGTCATGCCGTACTATGGCCGACCGGCTCCTGCACCGGAAACTATCTCCAAACCGGAAACGGTGAGGGTGGAAGCGCCAGCACCTGTCGTTCCGGCAACTCGCACCCGCGAGATGCCGCTTTCGTTTCTGTTGTTAGTTGTGGCATTTATTGTTGCAATCGTCCTACTGTATCAGTATTCGTCGCGACGTGAGCGGGAACGTGAACGGGCGCAAAAGTTCGTTCCTGATCCGCCACATTTCGAAAATGATGGTGATGCGGTAGTGACGCCGGTTGCGCAGTCAGCACTGCAGCGGGCCTATGGTCGCACTATCAAGATCGTCGGGCCGATCGAGCGTGGGTATATCACGGGTGACATGATCATGTTCAACAAAGACGGATCAACGAATACCCAATCATTCAACAATGAGCCTGGGTTCCGCACGCTCATCCAATTCGAGGATGGCAAAATCCGTGAGGTCGTCAGTCGGTGGTCATGTTTTAATCCCGTGTATAGCTACGACGATGCTGATTTTCGCGGCTTCTTCCGACCTGCTGAATCGTCGGTCGCGACGGAAATCCCCGTGGCCTATGATACGGCGATCAACTGTCTCAAGATGAGCATTCAGGGCAATGAGGAACCCCTCTATGCCGACGAAATACCCGGTGAAGTTGAACCTGATAATTCAGACAAGACTGAAACGGTGGCAGCTGCAGCGCCGGTTATGACTTCGGCGCCTGATCCTGAGCACCAGCTGATGAAACTTGGCGGTTGCCAGGTCTCAAAGAGTCGGCTTACGCTCGAATCGTTCGAGGGGACACCGGCGCAGCTCGACAAGGTGCTCAATACCTTGACGCGGCACGCGCAGATCATCGGCGACGGCAAACCCGCCACGCCCGAGACTCCGGCGTCCAAGTCGGATGAGGGCACTGCCTCCTAAGCACCTTTGTGCCACTAATTAAAATTTAGTGGAAGTGGTATTCAAATAACCGCGCCGCCTGTCGAATGATTTTTCATTCCACAGGCGGTTTTTTATTGACGTTCTGGTATCGTCGTGTTAAGGTGGTGCGAAAGAAAAATAAACCAAAAAAGCCCTTATACAACCCTAACACAAGGAGTTTCTCATGCGTTATGTCCAACTCTGGATTGTCCTTATGCTGTGCCTGTTCGTCAGCGCTTGCAGCAAAAAGAGCAGTGGCCCGACTGGTCCCAGTCCTGACACGACACCGCCGAGTGTAGTGTCGACCGTACCCAGCGAAGGAGCAATTGTTCCGAATAATCAGGTACTATCCCTGACCTTCTCTGAGGAATTGTCATCCGCAACGGTGACAAAAGAGAATTTTATTGTCGTGACTGGTACTGATACTATTGCCGGAACGGTGAGCTATGCAAATAAGATTGCCACGTTCATTCCGAGTAGTGCTTTGACGTTCGGCACTTATTATGAGGTATACCTCAAAAATATTACTGACAAAGCCGGCAATGTCATGGCTGAAGCACGTGTTTTGTTTTTTTCTACCGCCGTGCCAACAACACCGCCGAAGTTGCTGTGGTCCATACCTGCTCCCGGCGCCATCAACATAGCACAGTACACCAGTATAGTGCTGAAATTCGATCGCCCGATGGATGTGTGGAGCTCGCATCACCCCGATTACTACACCTTCGACAGTTATCAGGGTGGACATTATATCAAGGATTCAGCCGGATGCCTCGTTGTTTCACTGTATGGCTTACTTGAAAAAGGTAAGTCACATACGCTGACGATTTCTGGGTACGTGGCTGATACGTGGAAGAATGAGTTGGGTACCCCGGTATCCATTCAGTTTACCACGACGCAATCATCGCCGTATTGGGCGACACTGCTCCATGCGAGCGAATATTCTCGCGCCTATGACGTAGTTGCGCTGCATGGATCCTATTATGTTCTGGTCGCTTCGAGCGCTGATATATTCTGCTGTGAGGCAGCTCATATTTATCGGGTATCGCCGAATGGTAATGCTACATTGTTTGCAGAATTCCCCTATCCGATTTTTGATAACACTGCCCTCGTGGCATCTGTCGACGAGTATCTGATATTTCAGGGAAGCAGCGAGCTTGGCACTGCCACTGAGCGTCCGTTCTTGGCGCGATATGATCAATCCGGCGTCATGACCTGGCTGAAATCGTATGCCGGTTTTCCGGAGTATCGGGCTACTTCGACCATGACTTGTTCAGATAATGGGTATGCAATGACGCTCGTCGGTAATGCGGGCACGCAATCCTTTTTGGTGAAGACCAACGGGATTGGTGATATCGCCTGGCAGTATAATCTGACAGCGGGAACTGGCATCCTCAATGCTGCTGGATGTGTCGAATTAAACAATGAGAGTATTCTTGTTGTTGGCATGGGGTCGAGCGGTAAAATCGCTGTTGTGGTTGATTATTATGGCAACTTCGTTTCCAAGAAGACATTCGGGAATACAAGCGATGATGTGCATCGGGTCGCCAAAACGTCAGAGGACGGCGCGGTGATCTGTGGCAACTATTATCGGCCGGATGGGTTTGAGGATTACTACATTGCCAAACTCGATAATACCGGATCGCTACTCTGGGAGCGCCGTTATCAGCAAGTGTTGCATGGTTCGGCGGGGTACTATTTTACCTTGTGCCAGGCGGCCAACGGGGATTATCTCATGACCAGCGATGGTGCATCTGATAATCAGCTCTTGCGCGTGAATGGATCGGGTGGGCATGTCTCATCTCAAACGGTCAGATTCATGTCTGGGGGCTTTAAGTATCTTGAGGATATGATCCCGACGGCCGATGGGTTCGTTCTGGTTGGAAATTCAGCCTTTAGCTCTATTAGTGGGCCGCGCGGGTTCATTACGAAGCTAAATAGTCAGGGAACCCTGTAGATCTATTTTGTTTTTTACCTTTAAGAGCGGCGAAAGTCGCTCTTATTTTTTATAAAGAAAAAGCGCAATCTCGGGATGAGACTGCGCTTGGTTAATGTATAAAAGAGAACAAAGACTAAACGGTGCCGGAGCCGTGGCACGTCGGACATTCGCCCGACCCACCACAATGAGAACAATCAATTTCAGGGGTCAGGGGCTCGACACCCGTACCGCTGCAATTAGAACACTTACCATTGCCAACGTCACAACCAGGCAGATGGTCAGCGCAGTCGGAACAACCCTCTTCGAGGTACTCTCCCATGTATATCACCTCCTTTCAGGGAATTGACAGATTGATAGGGAAATACTAGCGTGAGAGAGCAGCGCTGGCAGCGGAACCTATTGATCGTGGACTGCAATTCATTGATCAGGTTCCGTTGCCGCGCTGCTTTTGTATTTCAACCATGCGGCGGGTGGTTTACCCGAAACACGGGATTGAAATACGCGTTGCGGGCGCCATGCACCACCGGGTGGGTGCGGGCGTGGAATTCCAACCCCCCGAGCTGGTCACCAAAGATGTAAATGCCATATTTGGTAAAAAGTTTTTGCGGCATCGGCTGTCCGCTGGGATCAGCCACCAGCCGCTCCTCGACATTGGTGTAGAAGCGCTGGGCTATCCAGCCATTCTGCACGTCATTCCAGAGCGACTGCTTCCATTTCTGGTCAGACATGGTGTAGCCAAGGATCATCCGACGACCCGAGGAGCTGGTCGGGTCTTTGAGTACCCAGTCGTGTTTGTCCGCGTACTGGAGCGGGACTGATTGATCGGGAAGGACGATCTGGTCGCCCTGGACAAATCCGATTTCCGCGAAGTGAGAATCGAGGAGTTGATAGTCTGCCGTGCCGAGCTCTTGGAGAAAGAGCGTGCGATACGGTTCGATGCGGAAGAGGTACATCCAGACCTTATTGCCGAGGAAACGGCGATGGAGGGGGGAGAGGATGCACCGTTCGTCAGGATAGCCGGGCAGTAGCAGGTGGTAGGCGGGATCGCCTTCCTTGATCCTGCCGCGGATGATGGCCGTAGGCGCGCCAGATTGAATCTCGTCAGGGGCGACGATGGTCGAGGGGATGCCCGCTGCGGTCAGGCAGTCGGCGATGGTTTTGAAATTGCGCCAGTCGCCGTCATCGCTACGGATGACCACCTGCAGGCGGATTGATTCGCCCGGCAGGCGCTGATATGACGACCACTGGTTGATGCAGCGCTGGACAATGTCCGTGAAGCTGCGCCGGGTCGGGAACGAAAGCAGGTATGATGTGTTGTACTGGTTGAGGAAATCGGTGGCTGTGATGAGGTCGCCGACACCAGCGGGGCGGGTGGTATTGATATCCATCACTTTGAATCCATCCGGCGTGCGGATGGCGTCCAGACGGACAAAGGGGTGGATGATCTGGTATCCCGGGTCAATCAGGGCGCATTCCCATTCGTTCTTGGTGCAGAGCGAGTGGATCTGCTCAGTGTGTTCCGGGGCCAGTTCTCCCTGGCGGGCTCGTCGGACAATCGCCATCTGGGCATTGAGCCACCGCGGCCAGGCAGCGGCCAGCCGCTTGAGTTGGTAGTATTCGGTGTGCTCGAGAATGATTGGCGAGAGTACTGGCTGGATTGCCTCTTCGATCATGGGCCCGGTCGGGGTTTCGATCTGGCGCGTGGGAGAGGGATAGGGATGCCCGCCGCCGGTTAAGGCTTCGAACCGGTTTGGTGTGTAACGGTAGCTGACGCCACCATTCAAGAGTTCTGCCATGAGTTCATCCATCTGGACGCTCAAGCAGGTGTCGATGCGTTGCATAATGCAACCTCCTTATGGGTTGTGGGTTGGAAGAAATATTAAGTTGTGAACATACGGTTTTTATTTTTTTATCAGATGCCAATGCTGGCAATCTTGCTGCCGGTGCGCACGAGGTCATTGCCTTTGATGGTCATGACCACGCCCGCGACTGGCGTTTTGATTTGTGTTTCGGTGAAATCAGTGACTGAGGTGACGGTGGCAATGGTTTGCCCCGCAGTGACGGTATCCAGCAGATTGATGGTGGGAGCGAAGAGCCCGGCAGTATCAGCGTAGAGGTATTGGGCGGTGAGCATCGGCATGGTTGATAGTGTTACGGTTGTATTCAGAAATCCATTGCCGGTGGTGATAATGCTCTGCGTGATCCGATCAATTAGTGCGGGAGAAATCATTTGGTAATTGGGCATTTCGATGAACACCGAGGGGATGCCGGCGGCAGTCAGGCTGCCATCGAAACTACCGGCGAATCGTCGGTCTTCGCCTTTCTTTTCATTGACCTTCCAGACCAGGTCCGGCTGGAGCAGGGCAATTATTTTTTGTACCGCAGGAGTGGGGACGCCTGATGCATCCGCGGCAAATCCGACGAGGAAGGGGGACTGTCGAGAGAACGTGTGCAGGTCTATTACGAAATCTTGCTTGAGCGCGATGTTCATGATGACAGTGGCCAGCCGGCTGGTGAAATCCCCAGTTGGTTTTCCTGGAAAAGCTCGATTGAGATTAGCGCCTTCGATGGGTTCATTTCGTGTACCCTGGATAATGCCAAATGGGTTGGCTACCGGAATGATGGTGATTGTTCCCTGAATTTTTTCCTGTTGGGCAATCAGCTGCTTAATTATCCACAGGGGGGAGAGCTCTCCGCCGTGCTGTACCGCAGTGATGAGTACTCGTGGAGTACCGGAGCCGAACTGAAGAATGGGCAGGTCGACCGGAATTGTTCCGATCGTGCCGATGGGCTGTAACATTTTTTTCATAGATGTGTCGTTATGACATATACAAAAACACCTCTTCTGGCAGAAGAGGCATCGCGTGTAGCTTAGTTAGTTTGATTGCGTGCTAGGCAATACTTTTGTGCACACGTAAAGATACCTCTTCGCCAGAGAAGAAGTGAAAATGACGGCGATACCAGGTTTGTGTGATAAAAGTATTCATAGCAACGGGTATTGTAGCGCAGGAAATGGTTGGTGTCAAATTATTCTCAGACCTTGCCAGATTATTCAGCTTGCAGTAGGCTTGAAGAAAGACACAAACAACAACCAATAACCGTTCACCACAATTCATGGAGGGTTTATGCTAAAGCAGAAACCTTTAGTTTTAGTCGTTGACGATCACCCAGAGGCTCGTCGCATTCTGAGCCAAATGGTTGACAGCATTACCGGCAAGCCGTATCGGGTACTTGAATCAGAGTACGGCGATCACGCTGTCAAAGCGTTCGAATTCGCCCTTGCGAAAAGGCCGGCGGTTGTTATCGCTCAGGGCCATGTCTGGTCTTGCGATAAACTGATCGATCGGCTCGGCGGATCTCAGCTCGAAACGAGGGTACTGACCGTTACGATTCAGTATCGCGGCGAGCAGCCCAGTGACAAGGTTTGGCCAGCGCTGGTGAATGGCGAGCTCGTCGAAGCATTCGACAAAAGGCAGCTTGCTGCAGCACTGCGCGAAACACTGGCGCCACCCCCGAAATCTACTTCCCGACAGGAAGACCTCCAGCTAGCGCCCGCCATGGCCTAAGTTTGCCCCTATCATCCGGCACCTCCCCGGTGCCTCCGACCCGCCATCTCCCCATGACTTATAGGATGGCGGGTTTTATTATTGTTGGAAAAACTTGCGAGACTATGTGTTTGGGTGTAGCTTGTTCTTATGAACCCCATCATCGCCGCAGGGCCGGTTATTATCGAGAATGACAAGGTGCTCGTGAATAAGCACGGAGACACTCCGTTTTGGAAATTCCCGGGTGGACGGCTGGAGACGTTTGATGAATTGGATTTAGCAAAGTGTGCGGCACGGGAAGTGAAAGAGGAAATGGGAGTTGAGATTGAAATTATCCGGCCGATGAGCACCTTGATGACGAAGAAAGGTGATGATGTGATTGTGTTGGTGCATTATCTAGCCAAACGGATTGGCGAAGTGAGGCCAGGCTCAGACATCCGGGAGTGGACGTGGCTGGATATCCATCATCTGCCGGCTGACGTGGCACCCAATGTACAGCAGATTGTGGAGGAGTATTTGGGTATGTAGTAGGTAGTGATGAGTAAGTAGTAGGTTGTCAGAATGCATCCCCTGGCCGAAGGCCAGGAGATCCTTCGCTTTGCTCAGGATGACAAGGCGGGCGTGGTGACAATTCCTCAATAATCCCGTACAATAATGGTATGAACCTGAAAGACACGGATAAAAAAATATTCGATTCAATTCACGACGAATTAGAGCGCCAGCGGAATGGACTGGAAATGATTCCGTCGGAAAACTTTACCTCCCCGGCAGTGCTGGAGGCCTTGGGTTCAGTATTGACCAATAAATATTCCGAAGGGTATCCGGGCAAACGCTACTACGGCGGCAATGAATTTATTGATGTGGTGGAAAAGGCCGCTCGGTTCCGTGCAAAAAATTTGTTCGGTGTAGAGTATGCCAATGTCCAGCCGTACTCCGGTTCTCCTGCCAATCACGCCGTGTACATGGGCCTCCTCAATCCGGGTGATAAAGTACTGGGCATGAGCCTGACGCACGGCGGGCATCTGACGCACGGGTGGAAAATCAGTTTTTCCGGGCACTATTATCATGCGGTGGCCTATGGCGTGGATAAGGAAACCCATCGCATTGATTATGACCAGGTGCGCGAAATGGCACGGAAAGAACAACCCAAACTCATTATCGTCGGCGCTAGCGCCTATCCGCGGGAAATTGATTTTAAAATTTTTGGAGAAATTGGAAAAGAAGTAGGCGCGTATGTTTTGGCGGATATTGCCCACATCGCTGGTCTGATCGTGGCAGGAGCGCATCAATCGCCGGTGGATCACGTAGACGTAATGACCACCACCACCCATAAGACCCTGCGCGGCCCCCGTGGCGCTATGATTATGTTTCCCCGCGTCGCAGATCGATTGCACGAGAAATACCATGCGGGTGATAAGTGGAACCTCGCGGAACGCATTGATCGAGCGGTGTTTCCTGGCCTGCAGGGCGGCCCGCATAACCACCAGACGGCGGCTATTGCCGTGGCGCTGAAGGAAGCCGGTACCGAAGGATTCAAGAAATACGGCCATCAGGTGGTGAAGAACGCGAAGGCATTGGCCGCTCGATTGCTTGAGCACAATTTTTCCTTAATCAGCGGCGGTACGGACAACCATTTAATTCTAATTGACCTGACCAATAAAGAAATTTCCGGAGGTGAAGCAGAAACATTGTTGGATAGCATTGGCATCACAGTCAATAAGAATACGATTCCGTATGATCTGCGCAAACCCATGGATCCCTCTGGCATTCGCTTGGGCACACCGGCACTCACTACCCGCGGTATGCGCGAGGAAGATATGGTGACTATCGCAGATATTATTGCCGACGTTATTCATAATGCGCAGAAGGAATCGAAGTTGGACGAGGCGAAAGCGCGGGTCAAAGAATTGACTGCCAAGTACCCGCTGTATCAGTGGATGTAATATTATGTCATCGCGAGGGAGCATTATGCGACCGTGGCGATCTGATTGGATTGCTACGTTCCACTCGCAATGACAGACACCACCATGCCACATATCATTGACGGAAAAAAACTAGCCGGAGAAATACGTGCGCGACTGAAAACAGAGATCGCCGCGCTTTCGGCTGTGCCGGGTCTGGCGATTATATTGGTCGGTGATGACCCTGCCTCTCATACCTATGTCGGGCTCAAAGAAAAAGCGGCGGAGGACATTGGTATGCATTTTGAGCGGCACATGTTTCCGGCAGACACGACGCAGGCCGCCTTGGTTAAACGCATCAACGAATTAAATCAGCGCAGCGATATTCATGGCATCGTGGTGCAATTACCATTACCCGGAAAATCATTTGATACCGATGCTATTATACAGACGATAGCGCCGGACAAGGACGTGGACGGATTTCATCCGACGAATATTCAGGCATTATTGGCAGGCAATCCGCGAATCACTCCTGGCTTGGCCGAGGGGATTTTTCGGTTGATCGCTAGCACGAATGAATCTTTGCCGGGGAAGAAAGCTATGATTTTTGCCAATTCGCCAGTTTTTTCCAATCCCCTTGAATATATTTTGAATCAGCATGGCATACAGACGGTCAGTTGCGCGCCGGGCGTGGATGACGCAATCGTCGTTTCACGGCAGGCGGATATTATTGTAGCTGTCATCGGCAAGCCAAATTTTGTCACCGGTGAAATGGTGAAGGACGGCGCTATCCTGATTGACGTTGGTTTTACTAAGCAGAATGGCCAAGTATCCGGCGACATCGCTCCGTCAGCCGTTGCCAAGGCACGCTGGGCCACGCCAGTGCCAGGCGGCGTGGGGCCCATGACCGTCGCCATGCTCCTCGAAAACGTGCTGCACGCATTTCGTTTACAGCAGGCGCAGTAATGTGCTAGTCTGACCACAACATATGGAAATTCCCTGGTACAATATTCTCAAATTCGTTCACGTCGGCAGTATCGTCATGGGTATGGGCGCGGCGGTTTTTATGCATCTGCAATTTGTCAGAAAGGAATTAACCTGGGGTCAGCTCAAGCATTTTTTTCATTTTGGTAACCGAATCATCTGGATTGGATTGATGCTTGCTGGCGTCACAGGGATTACCCTTTGGATTGTCGCCGATACGAGTCGTCCGCCTGTTTTCTACGGTAAACTAGCCCTCGTGGCTATGGTCATCATTGACGGTTGGATTATCCATCGCATCGGCCGACCGCTTTTGGCTGGGTTGCCGGATGACCAATTGATGGCGAAATTACCTGATGCAGTTCGTAAAACATTTATGCGGAGTGGCGTCGTTTCAGTTCTGGGTTGGTGGGGAGCGCTGGCCATTGCCATGATTTTTTAGAAACGATTGCATGAAAAAAAGTACTGCTTTTTTTAAGTACTGCCCGGTCTGTGGCGCGCCGACGAAATTAAGCACCGGCGTCCATCGGCATCCGAAATGCACTCGGTGTGACTTTACTTTTTATCAAAATTCGAAACCAACCGCATCTATTATTCCCATTAATGCTCGGGGCGAAATAATGTTAGTTAAGCGGGGGATCAATCCGCGTAAAGGGTATTGGGATACTCCGGGCGGGTTTCTCGAAGAATGGGAAACACCAGAGGTCGGCGCGCGGCGGGAGCTCAAAGAGGAGCTCGGCGTCACGCTCAAAAATGTAAAACTGCTTGGTGTATATCTGGATGCCTATGTTGAGCACTATCGGGCAGCCACCATGAATATTGTTTATGTGGCTGAAATTGCCAGTGGCCGGATCAAGCCGCAGGATGATGTGGCAGGGTATCGGTGGTTTAGGCCAGTGCAGCTCCCGTGGAAACGATTGGCATTTCCCTGGATTCGGCAGGCGCTCAAGGATTATCTCAGGAACTAAAAAACCGCCAGGCTTCTGCTCGGCGGTTTTTAATTTACTGATTTAGCGGTTCAATGCGCCCGTGCCGTTTGGATTGTAGCCGTTCTGCACTTCAGTGCCATCGAGGAATCCATCACCATCGGTGTCGGGGTTCAGGATGTCAGTTCCCCAGACGCCTTCCTGCACGTCCGTGAGGCCGTCATTATCCGTGTCCAAAGTTGACGCATTGATGATTTGATTCGTATTGCCATTCGCATTCGCGTTGCTATTGCCGTTTGTGGTTGCATTCGTATTGCGGTTAGCATTTGCATTGCTATTACCATTGGTTACCGCATTCGTATTTGAATTCCGATTAGTAACCGTGTTGGTATTGCTATTGAGGTTACGATTGAGGTTGGTTACCGCATTCGTATTTGAATTCGTATTTGTCACGGCATTGGTATTGGTCGTCGTATTCGTGTTGTTCGTATTGTCTGCGGTACTGCTGAAATAGTTCAAGGCGAGCACGACGCCTCCGATCAGGACAATCAGGATAACCAGGATAATAATACCAATCATGGCCATGCGTCGGCGCGGCGCTTGGGGCGCGGCACCCATGGGCATGCCCGGAACGTTCATCGTCGGCATTCCCGGTGGGGGCGGGGGCACGGTTGGTCCTGGTGTGGCCGCCGTGACTGGCTGACCGAGCGGGGGAGGCGGAGGAGGGCCAGCGGGCCGGGTGCGCTGCGGTGCAGCATTAGCATTGACTGGTCGCCAGGGTCCCCAATCCTTTTGTGGAGCGGGAGCGGCTGGTTGTGCGCCTGGCGCTGGACGGTTCACGTTTTCGAACATATAGACGTAGTTAATTACCAATTGATGGTGATTATTGTATCATTTATGCGGATGAATGACAATTTGCTTTAAAGTAGAATACGGCTGACCGCGGCGATAGCTGCCGTTTCTGCCCGCAGGATGCGCGATCCTAAATGGACTGGCTTGGCACCAGCCTGCACCAGCTGCGTAATTTCCGCAGGCGCAAAACCGCCCTCAGGGCCAATGATTAATCGTATCGGTTCAACCGCTCCATCGATGACTTGGCCGAGTGGGTGCTGGTTTTCAGCTTCGTAGGCTACCAGTGCCGTCCCACGGAGGGTTGGGAGAGCGCTCATGAGTTCGGCAAGCATCATCGGCTTTTCCAGGGTTGGCGTTACTGTGCCGCCGCACTGCTCAGTGGCCTCGGTCAATATTTTTTCGTACCGCTCCCGTTTGTGCCCAGAGATTTCCCGGACAATGGTTCGCTCGGTAATCAGGGGCACAAATTCCTGTACCCCGAGCTCAGTGCATTTCTGTAGAATGAGTTCAAAATTGTCTTTTTTCAGCAGGGCTTGATACAGCACCAGCGGGCGCAGCGCCGGTCGGCTGGCTGGTTCGGTTTTGGTTATGCGCAGCTGGAGCGCATCATCGGTGGCCTGGTCGATCGTGACAGTGTACTCAGTCTGAGGGGTAAATACCACAAACGTTTCACCGACGGTTAGTCGCAGGACATGGATCACCTGTTTGATGACCGCCGGATCCGTGAGAGTCAGTTGGTCGTCATGTGGAGTGAGCTGTGGCTGGTAAAATCGGTGGAGCATAGGTGTATTATAGCACTTAGCCTTGTCATTGCGAGCCCATTCGACTTCGCTCAGGGCAGGCTCCGCGAAGCAATCTAATCAGATCGCCACGGTCGCCCCGCCTTCGGCGGAGACTCCCTCGCGATGACAACATACTATGCTATACTGACATCATATGAGTTTTTCTATTGGCATAGTTGGGCTGCCCAACGTCGGCAAATCAACCCTCTTTACCGCATTAACGAAAAAACAAGTTGATGCGGCGAATTATCCATTCTGTACGATTGATCCCAATGTCGGAACCGTGCCCGTGCCGGATGAACGATTGGGCAAATTAGCTGCGGTGTATAATTCCGCTAAAGTGATTCCGACCGTGATTGAATTTGTGGATATCGCTGGACTGGTGGCTGGCGCGCACAAGGGCGAGGGATTAGGCAATAAGTTTCTCTCTCATATACGTGAAGTGGACGCTATCTGTCAGGTAGTACGGGAATTTTCAGATGCGAATGTGATCCACGTGGGTGGTCGAGTCGATCCTGAGTCTGACAAGCAGATTATTAATACCGAATTGATTTTTGCTGACCTGGCCACGGTGGAGCAGCGCCTGCATGATGTCCAGCCAAAAGCCCGCAGTGGCGACAAGGAAGCCGTGGCGCAACTCGCGACATTACAAAAAGTGCAGCAGCTGTTAGATGGCGGCACGGTATTATCACAGGCAGGCCTGACTGATGATGAGCGCATGGTGCTTCGCGATCTCCATTTATTGACCCTGAAACCCATGCTGTACGTCTTGAACGTGGCGGAAAACGAAGTAACTAAATCATCACCCGGGCAGCTGGTTATTTCCGCTAAACTAGAATCCGAGCTGGTCGGCATGCCTGAGGTAGAAGCGCGAGAATATTTGAATAGCGTGGGCATGAAGGAAACCGGCCTTGATCGCCTCATTCGCGCCGCCTATGATTTGCTTGGTTTGATTACGTTTTTTACGGCAGGACCGACAGAGACGCGCGCATGGACAATTCCGCGTGGAGCCACCGCTCCCCAGGCAGGCAGCGCCATTCACACTGATTTTGAGGAGAAATTTATTCGTGCCGAAGTCACCCCTTGGCAGGATATCGTGGAGTGCGGTGGGGAAGTCAAAGCCAAAGAATTGGGGAAAGTTCGCACCGAAGGCAAGGAATATGTGGTGCAAGACGGGGATACGATCTACTTCCGCATTTGATTTTCCGCTCAGAGGGTCTATACTAAAGACAGAATTGAATAAGGCACGGTCATTAACAAACCAGCCTGTCCCCTAGAGACAAGGAAGGAGTTTATTATTTTGTGTAAACGAGCAATCGGTGATAATCGCACGAATTACGCGAGATTTCAAACTCGTTTATTACAGCTGCTGAAGGCCAAATTGGCAGCAGCTTCACGTCACCCCATAACCACGAACGAAAGGAGGAGCAGGTGAAGGGAACTTCATCTTTTGGCATCATGCACACCAATAATCGTACGTGAAAGGAGGTGATGGGCGTTTGACCCAAATCAGGGAGTCCGCCGTCATCGGTGCACTTCCGCCTGCGGGGGCCGTAACGGATTCCCCGCCCTGGAGTATCGGCCAGTAGTGCCGAATCCAATATGCTCCTTGGAATGAATGGAGGTGATTATTTTCTCGGATGTATTTGAGTAGCGACAGAGAAGCCGGAGTCTTATACAGACCTCGGCTTTTTATATTCAAAGAGAAATAGTTCGCGCTCCACGCGCTGGCCCTCACGATGGTAAATGAGGGAGCCGCGGGCGGTTGGCCCAACTTTGGTGAAGAGACTGACACGATCCGGGATTGGCGACAGCCGTTCGAAACCCATGGCTTGGAGTGTTTCGAGTATTTTGAGCGAATAAATTCCGTGTCGCGTCTTGAAGAGCGGGAACACGATGACGATGCGGCCGTGGTATTTCAGGATTTGGGCGAAAGCGCGGAAGGCGGACAGGTAGAGCGATTCTAGTTCCTGGATAATGGTCAGCATCTCGATGACTTCTGGTTCCTGGCGAATGGGCGGGCCGAGATACGGCTCGGTGACGATGGCATCAATTGAGTCAATCGGCATGTGCTGGGCGAGCGTCGCTACATCCACGACGCTGAATGACGCCGCGCCTTTGAGTTGGGGGTAGCGCTTGTGCAGCCAGCGAACATTTTCGGTCGAGTCCGCGATGGCTTTTTCGCTGATGTCCGACCCGATCACATCTTGCCAGCCGAGCAGGAGACTTTCCTGGATGATGGTGCCTGAGCCGCAGAAGGGGTCGAGCAATTTTTGGTCAGGATGAGCTCCGCTCACATTCAGCATTATCTTCGCCAGTTTCGGCGGCAGCATGCCCGATCGAGCGTCGCGCTGTGGGCGGTCATAGTCGCGCTGGGAATAATCCTCGAAATCCTGCACTGCGGCCGTCACGCCAATATAGCAGGCATGGACGCCCATGATGATCAGTATTTCCGCGCCGCGCTCAATCAAATAATTTTTAGTTACCTGGACGCTTGAGAGCGGGCCGTCGGTATTCATGACCAACCGTGCTGACACGTTCTCTTTTTGCAAAGATTTTTTCAGGCTTAAGCCCAGTTTATTCAGGGCGTCTCGGTATTGGTGGGATTGTTGGCCATAGAGCGAAATGCCGAAATTGACTTTGCGTTTGTCCTGGGCGAAGACGTGCTGACGGAGGAACGTCGGGGTCAACAGGAACATGATTTCGTCCATATTTGACCGCTCCTCAATGACCCGTCCGGACTTGATTAAGCCGCCGCATTGGCGCTGCCAGTCGGCGTAGTCGATGGGCTTGCCTGTGGTGATGATGGCTTGGCTCGTGATGTCGCGGATGGTCCCCGGCGCCCCTTGGCGCAGCTCAAATTGGCAGTATTCTGCCAAGGAGAGGATGGGATTATTACCGAAGATAAAGCAATGAGTTGCCATAGTTGTTTCTGTAGTATACCAGGTAATTCCACCCTCTGCCTAACTGGGCGGGGGATGCCTTGACGGGGCTGGGCAATCCTGGTAAGCTTGACTCTGCTTAATATATTGCACGCGGGCATGAGCCACGGGTGCACATTAAAGACCATATATATGAGCCAATTTTACGACATGTTATATATTATTCCCGCAGGTTTGGGCGATGACGCTCAGGCTGCTTTTATGCAGCGCGTGGCAGACACGCTGACTAAGGCGGGCGGCCAGATGGTTACCCATCAGGTATGGCAGAGCCGAACTTTTGCCTATCCGATCAAGAAAGCCCGCCAGGGAGTGTATATTGTGGCGGAATTTGATCTGGAGACGGAAAATCTGAAAACATTTGAACGTGAGATTCGCCTGATGCCTGACGTGATTCGATTCATGATAGTGCGCAAGGTGAAGAAAACGGCTGAACAGCTCGAGGAAGAGAAGCGCTTCCGCGAGAAGATTAATGAGCGCAAAGTGCACAAGGCCCACGTGGCTGCGGCCGCCGCTCAAGAGAAAGAAAAGAAGAAGATTGAGGAAACTGCCGCCGCTCAGCCGACCAAAGAAACGCCCAAAGTCAGCCTCGAAGAACTCGACAAAAAGCTCGACGAGCTCTTGAGCGATGATAACATTGATACATAAGGAATTACGATTATGGCAATGAATCTCAATAAAGTCATGCTCATCGGCAATATCACCCGCGACCCTGAAGTGCGGGCAACGCCGACCGGCCAATCCGTAGCGTCATTTAGCGTCGCTACCAATCGCCGCTGGAAAGACCAGAGCGGCCAAACCAAAGAGCAAGTCGAATATCATAATATTGTTGCTTGGCGGAAACTGGCTGACATCGTTGGCCAATATGTGAAGAAGGGTACCAAAGTGTACGTCGAAGGTCGCCTGCAGACTCGTTCCTGGGATGACCAGAGCGGTACGAAGCGCTATCGCACAGAAATTATCGCCGAGAACCTAATTATGCTTGATCGTGCTGGCGCCAGCGCTGGTGCCTCATCTGCGCCGTCCGATTCCCCCGCCCCAGAACAGTCTGCCGCTCCGGCACCTGCGCCAGAACCCGAGATCAATGTAGAAGATATCCCATTTTAATATATGCATACACCTCAAACACCCAAAGTTGTCACTCAAAAAGATTGCTACTTCTGTATCAACGGCTTAACTGACGTCGAGTACCGCGATACGGATGTGATGAAGAAATTTCTATCTTCATACGCTAAGATTTTACCTCGGAAAAAGACCGGTATCTGTGCTAAGCATCAGCGCAAACTGTCCCAAGCAGTGAAGCGCGCTCGCTTCATGGCGCTGGTCCAGTTCACCACGCGCTAACATGTTTGCCATCAACGACCTTAAATCCGGCCGCTACATCGTGCTCGACGGGGAACCCTTCGCGATCATTAAACATGAATTCTCGAAGATGGGCCGCGGGCAGGGCGTCATGCGCACCACGCTGCGCAATCTGAAAACCGGACAAACCCTGGAGCGGTCATTTAAAGGACAAGAGAAAGTTGACCCGGCGGACATCAGCCGCAGCAAGGCGAATTTCTTGTACGCCGAGGGCGATCAATATTTTTTCATGGATCAGTCGTCCTATGACCAGTTTTTTATTACCGCGCTGCAGCTTGGGGATAAGAAGGATTATTTGAAGGAAAATCTGGAGGTTGATGTATTGAATTTTAATAGCAATCCAATCGGCGTGGAAATCCCCACCAAGATTTCTTACAAAGTGACCCAGGCTGATCCTGGCGTGCGCGGGGACACTGCCCAGGGCGCAGTCATGAAAAAAGCCACCCTGGAGAATGGCCTGGAAGTAAACGTGCCACTCTTTATTTCGCAGGGCGACACCATCATTCTCAATACCGAATCAGGCGACTACGTGGGTAAGGCGTAGGGAGAGAAAATTACTAATTCATTAATTACTAATTTCTAATTACGCTCCAATTGAGAAATTAGCTATTTGGTGTATGGCAGGATAAAATCCATGACAATCCCGACGAGTAGCGCCATGCCCGACAAGACAAAAATAAAAATATAATTCCACCGTTCTTTCGACGAGCGGAGCGTACTGAAAATATATTGCATGGCTTGGCGATCTGCATCGGCGATAGGCAGAGTGTCGACTTTATTGGCCAAATCGTGCTCGGCAATGACCTTAGCTCGTTTTTCTGATACCTGGAACCGATGGATAAAATAGGCGACAAACCCGATGGTACCGACGTACCAGGCGATCTGTACCCAGATAGGGCTGTAGTAGTTCAATACCACGATTACCCGATAGGCGAAAGTGGCTATAATCCCAATCCAGAAAAAAAACAGCCGGATCGATTTTGAATGGGTGGTCAGGGGTTCCATCAACTTTCGTTTAAGCAATCCCAATGGCATCCTTGATGGCCAGCAGGTTCTTCTGGGCGCGGCGACGAGCCTGAAGGCTGCCATGTTTGAGAATTTCTTCCACTTTTTTCGGAGACTTGATCAGTTCGGCGCGCTTCTTCCGGAAGTCAGCCAGGTCTTGATTGGCGATGATGCGGTCAATCAGGATGTCTTTGAACACGGAGAATCGGACTTCGCCTGCCTGCATGGCGTCAATGAACTGCTTGCGGTCTTTTTTCTCCCCAAAGAGGTAGAGCAGCATGTAGATATTGAAATACGCCATGTAGGCCATGAATTTTGTCTCGCCTAGTTCGTTCTGCAGGTCCATCAGATCCTGTTCGCTGCGAATAATCATGTCATCGGATTTGATGTCGTTGAATTCAGTATGCACTTCCTTATTGCGTTTGAGGAAGAGCCGCATCATGTCTTTCTCCGTACCGGTGGCGGTTACGGCCGATTTTATTTTCTTGCGGATGGTATCAGGTTCGTCCGAGAGCGCCAGGTAGGCTTTGGGCCCCAGGCTTTTACTCATTTTATGGGCAGGGTCGGTCAGGCTCATGATTTTCGGCGTGGGCGTCACTTTTGGCAATGGTTCGGGTAGGAGATTACCGTATCGCTTGTTGAATGCCCGGGCGATTTCGCGTGCCAGCTCGAGGTGTGCTAATTGATCTTGTCCGACCGGCACCAGCGTGGCGTGATACAGCAGAATGTCGGCGGCCATGAGCACCGGGTAGTCGAGCAAACCCATGTTGATATTGTCTTTGAATTGGCTGGCTTTGTCTTTGAACGTCGGCACGCGCTCCAGCCACGAGACCGGCGTGACGCAATTGAGAATCCAGCCAAGCTCAGTATGCTCAGGCACCAGGGACTGCAGCATGATGGTGCTACGCTTGGGATCCAGGCCGGCGGCGAGGAAGTCCACGGTAGTATCAAAAATCCGCTGCTCGAGTTCGAGCGCTTTCGGCCCCTCCGTCAGCGCGTGGTAATCCACGATGGCGAAGACGCATTCATTTTGCTTATTATCCTGCAATTCAAGCCAGGAGCGGATGGCACCGTAATAATTGCCGATATGTAGCTGGCCCGAGGGCTGGATGCCGGAAAAAACAATGGTTTTCATTGAGCTATCGTAGCACAAATCAGCGCAAAATTCTACTTATTTGGGCGGTGGCGGCGTTGACACTCGGGTGTCGTTCTATTATTATCAAACAACGTTCTTTCGTATCCCAAGGAGGGAGCATGTCAAATCAGATGAAGCTGTATATGTTGTCGATTGTATGCGGCCTAGGTGCTTATTGGTGCGTAACGATGGGCGGTTGGTTCATGATACTCGGCATTCTGCTGGGACTTGCGTGCCTCGTTCTGTACGGGGTGTACATTGCTACAATTTTTGGGAAGATTACCCAGAGTATGGATCCTGCTCAGCGGCGATGCCTGGCGTGTCAGTCGCGCCATTATCTGGTGTATCCTCGCGGATCCCGATTTGGATTTATGTTTCCCGCTCGATTCGTGAAGCTGTCCATCACGGATTTCCAGTGCCAGGAATGCGGCATGAAATGGACCGTCAAAGAAATCGACGAGCACGACGCTCAATCGTAACAAACGCCCTACGGCACACCACCCGTGCGGCGTTTTATTATTGGAGTACGGGGTAGCGTTGCACCAGTTTGGTGCCGGTCCACCACTGGCCGAGACCAAGGGGCGCGCCAGCATTTGCATACGCCAGGCCGAGTAGTACGAGTATATATACGATATGCTCGTCCATGAACGGGTTATGCTCCGGTGGCAGTGCCACTGACCAAAAGAGCAGCATCATGACGCTGCCGGCGTATCCGGCGATTCGTATACCTACGCCGAAAAAGAGCGCCACACCGATCAAGATAAGGCCGAGCATATACAGCCAATCGACGATCGCGTTGCCCGCCAGGCTATGATAGAGCGATTCAAACGGTCCTGACGCGCCAAACTTCAAAAAACCGAGGGTGGGCGAGACGCCATCGAGCCATGATTTGCCTGCGGCTGTGGCGAACCCAAGGCCGAACAGTTTATCTAGAAATGCCCAGATGAAGATCCAGCCCATCCCAATGCGCAGCATGCCCCAGATGTATTTTTCTTTTGTGTATTTCATATTAGCTACCAAAAAATTTCAACGCCTCGTAGACGAAGAAAACCGGCCAGACGATTGCTTTCAGTACTCCCAGCACCCCCATCCAGAAATTCGGAGCTATGGAGATGTAGTAGATCGCCGCGCCGATTAAGCCCAAGCCATAGACTGCCTCGCCGCCATGTTTATGCACGTTGACGTCCATCATAGGACAGAGTGATTAGTAGTTAGTAATGAGTAATTAGTAAATAATTTGTACCCGACCCACTTCGCCGGCTTCGAGCCGTACCTTAATCCCGTGCGGATGGGTGGGGGAGCTGGTCAGGATATCCCGCACTACGCCCTCGGTTAATCTCCCCGTGCGCTGGTCTGCTTTTTGCACGATGGCGACTCGTAATCCCGGGAAAATGTTACCGCGGTTGTGGGGGTTCATATCGTGCATTTTATGCTTTATGGCTGGCAAAAACAAGGCATGGGGTTTAGGCTGAGAGTCTTGACAGTCCGCATCCTTTCTGGTACGGTGTCTGGAAAATTACTGAAACTCAATAATCTGTTGTAACCATTAATGGAGGTGTTCTTTGAAACACTATTACTCTCTCCTGATCGCGCTGGTAGCGATGATCGCTCTGCTTGGTTGTTCGTCAAAAAACGACAGCACTAAACAGCAGCCCGTACCGCAGTCGGCGCAGTTTGAGCCCCCGACTCAGCCGAGCGTCACTATTCTCAAGCCGATCATGCCGGACAATCCGGAAGATCTCAAGCTGACCGCGGAAGAGCAGAAAGTATTTGATTTCTGCGATTCCAGCCTCGCCCTCGTTGCCCGGAAAAGCCTTAAGGCTGATTCTCTCCTGGAGTTCTATCGTAGCCACGGTATCCCGGCCCGATTCTTGGGCGACGGCCAGATCAAGATACTGAGCATGAGTGCGGACTCGCTGTTCTTCTTCGTTTTCGTGAATCAGTCCGGTGACTCCACTATCGGCGCTCAAGAGGCGAAGATAGCTGCTACCTTCTCGATTCCGGCGCGTTCGCTCGGTGTGGAGATGTGTGGATTCTCGAAATTCATCCAGGGCATGATGCTGTCCCATGAGCTGAGTCACGCGGTTGACTGCCTGATGAACCATGAGCCGGATTCACCGCCGCTGTCACCTGACTGGCTGATGGGTGAGCTGCGCGCACACCATGCCACGTATACGATTCTGAATGAGTTCAGTCAGCAGGCCTGGCAAAAAGCCGTCCGGGAAAGCCGCGAAGAGCGTCTGCAATCCGCGCTGGCTGGCGGGCATTCAAACCAGTCGTTCACGATTGGCTTCATGCCTGGAGATTCGGTTCGTGTCGCTCGCTTCATGAAGGCGATCAAGCTGCCTTGGTCCATGCAGGATTTCAATGTTCTGGCCACCTGGATGATCGTTGATGCCAATCTGCTCAATGTCACCATCGTCGCCGGCGACAACGACCAGAATCGTCTGAACGGCATGATGATGTTCCTCGAGCAGTTCTACGGCCAGATGATGCAGAAGATGGCGCCGTAGTATCTACGGTTCAATGACCGTTCAATGTCCAACAAATCCCCAATCGTTTCGGCGAGCGGGGATTTATTATTCATGATTTTTCGGGGTGTTTGATTAAGTCAATTTTAAAGCCCGGCGTTTAGCCGGGTTGTTTTGTAGGTAGAAATAAGACAGGGGATGATAGGGGGTAATTATTTTTTTCATATGATTGTATAATTATTGATTTGATTTTAGCAAATGACAACTCCAATTTTTTCTTAAATATTTTAAAATCAACAACCACGTCTGATCAATAATGTTATTTGGTGAATCAAAATCTTTTCTGATAGTCCCATTCGATCCGATTGATCCGGAGGTAACAATACGCCAATCAATATACTGATTCTGTTTGCCTACTTTAGGAAATCGCATTCGATCATAACTTCCTGAAATTATTATAGTAGGCGGCACTCGGCCATGTAACAATTTATTTCGATAATTTCGAATAGTTTTTAAAGGGTCGCCATGATTTTTTCTCCATTTCGTTCTCGCACGTAAACCTTCAGTTTCAGTCCAGGGTGGATATTTAGTTGGATCAATGAATCTTTCAAGTAGCTCATCTGCACAATCAATCGCCCCAACAAATCGAGCAAATGCTTCCGTAAATAAATCACGCCCATTTTCAGGTAAAAATGGTTTAATTTGTCTTATGTCATAAACCCTTATTAGATGAAGAAGAATTGTATAATGAAGCTGTGAAATACACAAATCATTTGGCGTCTTTTGTATTGAAGATAATTCTTCATTGGATTGAAAGTGTATATCAGTAGGATTAGAGGATCTATTGGTAACTGGGGTAACAAATGTTTGCCAAAATTTTTCGTACTCGAGAAATTCTTGAGCAATAAATAATGCATAATATTTTTGTTCATACCAGTCGCCATGTTGTTGTAATGTATAGTTCATTTGCGTACTAATTATTACGATTTTCTTCCTCTTTGAGTCTCTTGATCCCTGTAATATTGGGGATTGTCACCAATAACTCGTATCAAATGATCTTTAATAATCAAATAAATTAATTTGTTGCGAAAAGTCCTGATTGGTCGAGCGGCGATCCACCCTTTATCAGTTTGTTCAGGTGAAATCAAACTTAATTCTTTTAATTTATTATCCATGACATTAAGCCAATGCCTTGCTTGGCCTCCAAAAGTTAGGGCATAATGCTCACCTTCCTTGCCATAGCGTAATGGTAATTCTTTTGATGCATTCCAAATATTAACAAATCTATCAGCGTAATAAGTGCCCCAGCCATTATCTCTAGTATTACGATTATCTTTTAATAGCCATTTGGAAATTATTAGCGCTTTAAAGATACTTGGCAGTAGTACTATGACTACCAGAACGATTACTTCCCAGAGTAAATTTTGCCAAAGCCAAATGAGTATATTCATGGGTTTATTTAATTGTTTTTTTAATCCTTACCTCCCCGGCGATGATTTGAACAGCATGAGATAGGAGCCTTCGGATAGTTTGATGACGGACGGGTCGGCGGTGATATTGCCGAGGTCGCGATCCTCGAAGCGGATACCGGCTGGGGTGAAGGTCAGTCCGTCGGTGGAAGTGGCGATGCTGATACCGGCGGTGTAGAGATACCATTGGTCATTTTCGTGCCAGACGTCAGGTACTGCGCCGCCGGTGAAGGCGACACCGCGCTCGGTGAAGGTTAGTCCGTCGGTTGACGTTGCCACGATGACTTTATTTCCCTCGACATCGCCGCCGTAGAGATACCAGGTGTCGCCGACTTTTTCCACGTCAGGGTCGAATATGCCTCGTCGCTCAAACCGGATGCCATCCTCTTGGGTGAAATTCACGCCATCATAAGAAATGGCTGAGTAAATCTTGTTGGTTGGCTCGATGCCGTTGGCTGGCCGATTGATGCGGGATTCATTGATATCAAAATAGAACAGGCGAATCCGCCCATCAGCCAGGAGTACGGGAGCTGGATCGGCGGTAGCTTTATCACCTAGGCCGGTGATGGTCAGCAGCTGCCGTTCGCTCCAGGTCTGGCCATTGTCGGTTGATTTCACCATGCCCAGCTGCTCTTTGACGCCGTCAGTGGTCACGTCCACGAAGTAGACATAGATCGTGCCATCCTTGATGACCGCGCCCGGCACCGAGGCGTGCTCGGCCAGTATTTTCCCCGAGGGGGTCCAGCTGGTCAGAGTGGAGCCGGTGGCAAAGGATATTTTGTCGCGGTACGGCCCTTGATTCATGCCTGACCAGTTGTATTGGTTTGGGTCAGCCGCTTGCTGGTTGCTGGTTTTGGTATTGGTGGTCGCGGTGTTATTGTTGTTGTTTGTAGTTTTAGTGCAGGCAGACACGATAAAGGCGAGGCACACGATGATTCCCAAGAGGAGGATTTTTTTAGTCATAGGTGGAGGGTTGGTGATTTTTTAATCAATTTTCTGTTGTTCCCTATAAATCGCTGCGATGGTCGCGCCGTAGGCCAGCCATTCTACCAGGCCCTGCACGGTGAAGTAAAGCAGGGCGCCGGTGGCAATGTTTGTCATGAGGTAGAGCGTGGTCATGGGTGGGATAACGCCAATGAGCCAAGCGAATAATCCGAAGACCAAGCCTTTGCGTACGCCCTGGCCGGGGATGCCCGAATACAGTATGGCAAAAACCCAGGCGAAGACCAGCGCCAGGGTGATATTCATGAGGAGGAGGATGGGCCAGCTGACGGGGATATCCAGGCCCATCGCTGGCGTCCATTTCCAGACGTCAGTCGGCGCCAGCCTGAAGATGTCGCCGAACAGCAGATAGCTGCCGCCGCCGATAATGAAACTCAAGAAATTAATGGCAAGACCGGCTCCAATAACCCGCCGGTAATTTATTGTTCGCATGTTTTGAGTGTTAGTGACACATCAATTCTATTCCAACCCAAACTCTAATACAAGTCAACGCTTATCGTGCATATTTTGCATATCTATCCGTCATTTCGCGAGAGTCCGAGCCATTGAGGCTGGTAGATGATTTTGAGTTATGGCTTTTTATTATATATCAGGGGCCCTACTGCCAGGCCGACGAATATCAGGTAGGTGCTCCACTGGCCGAAGACGGCGCTGGTCGTTTGATTGGGGATGGTAATCATCAGCAGGAGCACGGCAATTTCAATAGCCCAGACAATGCCGTTGGTGAATGCTTGCTGCATTGAGGCGGGCTTCAGCCACTGCGTCAGCCACCAGGTGCAGGCAGCCATAACCAGGGCGACGATGATGCCGACCCACCAGTAGTCAAAGGGTTGCTCCGTGCCAGCCACGATTGAGAGAATGAAAAAGAGGATATTAGTAACGACAAAGAGCACCAGGCCAAAGAGCAGCACGATGATCCATCGTTTGTTTTGTTTTGGCTGGGGGGTGGTTGGCGAATCCATACGCGTTTGTTTATTAATGAAAATGATTGATAGGACTAATTGATAATTATCCAATCCTCGGGATGGTCATGGTCATTGAGCTGGGCAGCTTGCGCGCCGTTGGCAGTTTCTAGCTTACAGGGGTTCGCGTCGCGGTACTCTTTGGTATAGCTTAGGTCGCTTCGCGTTTTAATATTGTCGGAAATGTACTGATTAAATGCTTCATCAGACATGTGGTTGAAGATTGAGTCTAGCGCGCCGAAGGGTGATTCGTAGCCGTCGATAATTTTTGTGCCAGCACCAGCGGTAGCATAGACGAGATCGATGCCATTAGTGGCGACGTGGCCGATCAGTTCACCTGCTTTTACTTTGTCGCCCTCTGAGAGCGTATCAAGCGGCACGAGGTGTTCGAAGCTAGCATTCCAGTCGCTCCCTTTTTGCCCGAGCCACATTTCGCCCTCCAGGCCCTGGGATGGATTGCTGAAGATGCTCATTATTTCACCGTCAAAGGGTGCGTACACTTCCACCTGCTTGCCCTTGTATTCAGGTTTCAGCATGAGATAATGCTTCATGTTGCGTAGCCGCTCGCTCTCGTCCTGCGGCACCACCACGTGTCCCTGGCAACTGCGGAATTTTGAAATTTTTTCCACTTTACTGGTATCGATGAAATTAGCGGTGAGCTCGGGCGGACCGGATGTGCCTTTATCCATTTTCCAGACAAACACACCGCCCACGCCGATGAGGAAAATGACGATGGCTATCCACCAGAAGCGTTTGAGGAATGGTTTTTTTAGTGGGGTGTCCAAATTTTATTTATTATGGGACAAAATTAATAAAGGGATCGTCTTCATTATAGTTTATTTCCTTACCTTGGCCATCGATACAAGTAACTTTTGCGTAATCTTTACCGTCAATTTGCTTTCCAGCTTTAGTTATATTACATGTAGTCGGTGGGACTAAATGACTGGCTGTGTCACGTGGTTTCTTATCGAAAATTGTAATATAGTGGCTGCAGAGGCCCGTAACATATCCTTCGCTATCGTGGTGCAGATTATCCCAAGCACGACCTATGGGGAAGGCAAAGTCGGGTAGGTAGCAATCATCTGATTCACAGACGCTATTCTCGCGGCAGATTGAGCCCCCATCAGTGGTTTTCTGGAGGCACTGGCGGGACGGCTGGTCGTATGAACGGCCAGGCTCAGTTTCGCATTGCATACGTTCGCGCCAGGCGATGCCAAATGGGCTGATGAAGAGGGAAGTACCAGCTATGGCGAAGATGATGATAAGGACCAACCAGTAGCGTTTGAAAAAAGAAGTATGTGGCTGAACGTCCATATATTTATCTTTCGTACTCAACAAAATTTTCGCCTAGGTCCCAGGGGCCGGTACCGCAACGGCTGCTTGAATTTTTCTTGATGCGCAATGTTTCCGCGGTAGGCATGGTTGCCAGAATACTCATGCGGGCGCCACCTCCACGATAGCTTGTCGTGTCATAGCAGTAGATCGTGCCGTCAGCGGTGACCTGGCTGAAATCCCGATTGATTGTCCCACTGGAGGCCGGGACAAAGCTATAAAAACCGCTTTCGATGCCTGCGCTGCTTGCCGATGTTCCGACTGAGAAAACTTGTTTGTCGGTTTGGATATTATCATAGGCGAGTGCGAGATGCGGGTCTTCACCCTGGAGCTGACCCTGTAGATCATAGAACCACACGCCCTGGGCGGTTCCGACTATGTCCACATCCACCGTGCCACAGCGCGGCTCTTTCGTCCGCTTGCCATTATCCGGCCCGATTATTAAGTCGTAGTACTGATCTTTTTGTTCAGTCGGGTAGTAGTCCAAAAAGCACGAAACGAAATTTCGATCTGTGGACCATCGATCTGGGTTGGCGCGATTTACTTGTGGTTCGCGGTAGTCACTTAACCAGATGTCGAGCATGGCTGAACGTCCATCGCCGACGGTGCCGATTTCCTCACCGGCATTAACTTCGATGTTCATCCCCATATAGCTACAGCTGCGATAGGTCTTGCCGCCTGTTTCATATTCATTACAATTCTTTTCCAGCGCGTCCATTTCCGCCTGAATGTTCTGCGCAATTGATCCGATGTGTCCGAATTTTCCTTTCACCTCTTTGCACGGTGAGAATTCGATGGAGTAATCAGTGATTCCGCCACTTTCCTCACTCGACTGGACGCCGACGATCCACATATCCGCTGGTGCGATCAGTGGTTTCGCATTTGATTTCAATCCTGGGGTGAAATATTGCGCGTCGGTGGTTGCCACATACAGGTGATCCGTGGGCAGGGTGTGGCCGGTCGGATTCAGATTACCCAGTGCCGTAATTTGGTAGAAATCTCCGTCTTTGAGGGGAAACACAGTGAAGAGCTCCTTGGTAGTATTGCACGAAGGGAGCGAGTCTTGCGGTTGGGTTAATTCATTTGTTGTATTGGTATTTGTTTGCGCCGTTTGATCTGTCGGCGAATCAACAAAGGTGTTTACTGAAGTATTGGTATTATCCGCATTTTTTTGTGGGATGTTCATGACAATAATAAGCACTACCACGGGGATCAGTAGTATCCACCAGAAGCGTTTGAGGAATGACTTTTTTTGCTTGGCAGGAGGCATGTCCATACCATAGTATCATCCCTCTTTTTGTATGAACTGGCAAATAGTTGGTTTGCGTCAGGCGGTCTTGACAAAGTGCGGCGGAGGTGGTATCCTGCTGTGTTAATTGAGGATGTTCATTCGTATATAACCATGGAGGTATCAAATGACCACAATGGTCGTCTGTCGAGTTGAGGGGACTAACATTTGTAGTATCCCTAACTGTCATCAGCAGTTTGGTGATGGTGACACGGTCTGTGGTGGCGGACACGAAATCGGTCAGGAATATCCTATCGATTTTCCCAGCCCTACCACTGAGTTGCCAGTTCAGCAGCCTGCAGACAGATCCACTGCGTCTGTCGAGTGCTACGCTGATGGTAATAATTGCTCCATATGCCATCAGATGTTTCCTGAAGCAGATGATACGTGTCCGACTGGACACACGATTGGTCAGTTCTACACCAAGTAGGATTAACCATCAATCATCTCTCCACAAATCAAAACGGCCGCCTTACCAGCAGCCGTTTTCTTTTTGGCAATGATGAGCCATTACACTTCAATTACTACCGGCAAAACCATTGGTCGGCGTTCCGTCTTGGTAAAGAGGAACTGACCAATCTGATCACGGATTTTATTCTTGATGAACGCCTCATCTGCCTGGGCGCGAGATTCTTGATCCTTGAGGATCTTGATTACCTTTGTCCGCACCGCACCAAGCAATTGCTGGCTATGCTTCATGTAGATGAAGCCGCGAGAGATGATGTAGGGATTTTCCATGCCGCCGTTTTTGACGAGCGCGCCGGTTTTCTTATCGATGGTGACGATGATGACAAACATGCCATCCTCAGCCAGCATCTGGCGATCCCTGAGCACGACGTGGGAGATATCTCCGACGCCGAGGCCGTCAACGAAGACATAGTCTGAAGGGACTTTTTTCTCCAATGACTTGGCTCCCTGGGGGGTGACTTCCAGCACTTGGCCGTTATCGAGAATAAAGACGTGATCCTTGGGATAGCCGCGGCGGGTAACCAGCTTTTCAGCTTCCTTGAGGAAGTAATGATTGGCGTAGACCGGCAGGAAATAGGTCGGTTTGATTTGCTTCACCACTTCGATCAGGTCGGCGGCAGTGCTGTGTCCGCTCGAGTGAATATCCATGATGTCGCTGTGCACCACATTGTCGCTCATGCGATACATATTGTCCTTCAACCGCTGGATTGTCCGCTCGTTGCCCGGAATGACCGAGGAGGAGAATATAATCGTGTCCGTTTTTTTCACTTTGACGAAGCGGTGGCTGCCATTGACGATGCGAGAGAGGACGGCATTGGGTTCGCCCTGGGCGCCGGTGCAGAGGACGACGATACGCCGCTCGGGGAATTTACTAATTTGGTCAATCGGAACGAGAGTATTTCGACCCGGTTTGATATAGCCAAGTTTTTGCGCTACATCAATGTTCAGTTTCATGCTGTAGCCATCCAGGGCGACTTTCTTGCCCAAACTGCCAGCGAATTCGAGGACATGTTTGATGCGTTCGATCTGGGAGGAGAAGGTGGCGATGATGACACGGCCAGGGGCGTCCTGGATGAGGCGATTCAGATTGTCGTGCATGACGCGCTCGGGCACTCGCTCCTTGGTATTGGTTGACCCGAGACTTTCCAGCATCAGCACGGTCGGTTTGGGAAGCTTGGCGAGCTGATCATAGTGCACCATGGCGCGACCAATGGGATTTTTTTCATAGGTCCAGTCGCCCGGATGGATGACCGTACCCGCCGGGGTTTTCAGAATGACGCCGACCGCATCCATGATCGAGTGGTCGACGGGGAAATAGGTGGCAGTAAAAGCGCCCAGGCGATGCTGGTCAGTGACGCGACTGATCGTGATGGTGCGCAGATGCTTGGCGCCGCCTTTGCGAAAGTCCTCCACGCGGTTTTTTACCAAGGCCAAGGTGAGTGGCCGGCCAATGATCGTGGGGTTTTTTAGTTTTTCCAGCAAAATAGGTGCCGCACCGATGTGGTCGAGGTGGCCGTGGGAGAAGATGACGGCGCGGATGTTTTTTTCTTTTCCCTGGAGATAGGCGACATTGGGCACGATGTAGTCGATGCCCGGCATGTCCTCTTCAGGGAATTGGACGCCCATATCAACAATGACGATGTCATTGCCGTATTCGAAGATGGTCATGTTGCGACCGACTTCCTCCTGGCCCCCGAGGGGGATGATGCGAAGGGCTTGGCCGGACGGCTTACCCGATGAGTGCGTTGATGACTGGGGTGAGCGCGGGGGTTGATGAGATTGATGACGAGGTCTGAAATTTTTTTTCATGTGATTATTAGTTCTGCCCGGGTATCTGTCCAACGAGTGCCGGAGAGGTACAGGAACAGTATTAGTTTTAATAGTAATTAGTAGTTAGTGAGTAGATGATGAGTGAGTGATTTCGAGCTTGGTAATCAGCTCGAGGGTGGCGCCGACAGTAATGGCGAAATTCCATTGACCGACGCGGTGCCGAAGTAATTCATTAGTTGATAATTGTGCCAGGTCGCCCCCCAGTGCCTGATAGCCAGCCTGGGCCCAGGCGGCTACCGCGGGCAATGATTGTGCTTCTGTGGTCCGTTGGTACGGCTTGATGCCGCCTTTGGCGCTACGGAAGTACAGCAGGGAGGGTTTCGTTTTCATAGGAATGCCCGATTCATCGGTAGGAAAGTCGAGCAGTTTCGGCTGGAGTTGACTGATGACGGTGCGGGGGAACCGGTTGGCAAGTTTGTCAGCGCGGCGGAGGCCGATGGCATAGCGGATGAAACGGGCGTCTAAGAATGGCGAGGTAGTAGTGAAGCGCGTGCGGTATAGGGCGATCCCTAGGCCGATGAAATTGCGTACCCGCTGCGTGGCGTAGAAAAGATCCAGTCCATCACCGAACCGATAGCCGGGTTGATAGACTGACTGCGCCATGCGGCGGGGATTAAGGGCTTGGACAAAAGCGGAGTTGGGTGAGAGCGTGGTACTTATTTCCGCGGCAATGCAGCGGTTTACCTGGTGTTGTCGCTCAATCCATTTATCCCAGCCAGAGACATGCAGCATGTCCAGTGCGCTGGCGATGAATCCTTTATCAAAGAGGCTGCTGCGGGCAAATTCGCCGTTGGATCCGGCGAGATGGATGGCCGCTGGGTTAAACGGAACTTTCTGGGCGTAAATGCCGGTGTGCCAGTGCAGGAAAACTTTTTCTCCGCTGGTTACTTTCAATATGTTTTCGGCGGCGGCAGGGTAGTCTTCGGCAGTGAGGTCCACGCGGGAGAAAGGGTAGCCAGTTGCCTGTGCCAGTTGTGCTGCGATGCAGGGGTCGGTTGCCTCGGCATTGCCCATGCAGCCGGTTTGCACATTGCGCTTCAGATGGGAGAGGCCGGCCAGGAGCGCTCGGCTGTCATAGCCAGCGCTTAAGGAGAGTGAGAAATTATTGTGTTCAGGCAATTCTGAGAGCAGTTCGACGAGTAGACTGCCGGCGTCCTGAATGCGCGAGTCGTATCGATTGGATTGGTAGGCCTCCTGCCAAAAGGGTTCTGTTTCAATCTGCAGTTTGCCGCCGGTGCTGATCATGATGCTGGCAGCCGGGACACGTTGTATCTTGGCGTGGAGCGACCGGTTAGCGAGGACGTGGTCAAAGAGTGCTACCTGCGCCAGGGCTTGGTAATCCCATTCCCATGGCAGCTGGGCAGCTCGGCAGCAGTCAAATACGTTTGCGGCATGAACGCATGCCGTTGGCGTTTGATAATAGAAGTACGGGATGGCGGAAACGACGGTAGAGATAAAAATCGTCAGCGGTTTGCCAGAATCGCGGTCGATGCCGTCTGCTACCAGGATGAAGTCTCCTTTGAGTGATGATGGTTTGGTTCCGGTGGAAACACGCTTCAGAATATCAGCTGGCGCTTCAGGTGAATATCCGTGCAGGACAATCGTCGGGTCAGTACGAAAAGAAAATTGCATACAGTCTAAATGTTTTTGGTGGGCGAAACCCCGACGATTCCTCGATGCTCGGAATGTACGGGGCAGGGAGGACATGAGTCAAGGTGTGGTGCCGCGGGGGAGACTTGAACTCCCATGCCCTTGCGGGCACATGGCCCTGAACCATGCGTGTCTGCCAATTTCACCACCGCGGCAAATATGTAATTATGGACAATCAAATCCGTGGAGTTTATCCCGCCGTTTGGCGGGACCATTCGCCCCCAGGATTATTCCCAACCGAGTCGGGTCTTGATATACCAGTTCGTGATGCCATTCAATCGATCCGAGGGGACCGTGATGCGGGCGGCGCCGATACCGTGAATAGATCGGTTCACCGGATAGTCATAGGATGGGCTGAAGAGAAATACCGCCGGCATGTCTGCAATCAAGATATTTTGGAATTCAATATATTTTTGCGCGCGCTCATCAGGGTTGTCGGTTTTGCGCGCTTCTTCCAGCAATTTATCAGCCTCTTTATTGAAATAATTTGCCAGATTGAGGCCGCCATTCAGGCTCTGACTGGAGTGCCAGAAAGGATAGGGATCGGGATCGGTGCCAAGGATTTCACCGTAGAGAAATGCCTCGTAGTTGCGCGGTTTGATGACTTCTTTATCCACGCGATTCGGATTCATTATTTTGAGTTCGACACCCACACCGACTGCCTCCCAATTTTCACGAAGGATGTCGGCAGTTTTTAAATACTCAGGTTGGTCGACGGTCGTTAGGGAGAATTTGAGCTCCGCGCCATTCTTCTGTCGCAGCCCGCCTCCTTCTGGTACTTTCCATCCTTGTTCCTCGAGCACAGCCGCGGCTCGCTCCGCATTGTAATCAAATCGTTCAATAGTGGGATTATAGCCGAGGAATCCCTCGAGGATAGGGGCGGAAACAATAGTGCCCTGGTTATTTAAAGCTTCTGTCAGAATACGGTTTTTGTCCGTAGCCAGGGAGAGCGCCTTGGTTACGTTTTCATTTTTGAAGATATCATTTTTTTGGTTGAAAAAAACGGCGGTGTACTGCGGCAGCTGCAAATGGTGGATTTCAACATGTTTACTCTCCGCAAAACTGTCACGGTAATCCTTGGGAATGTAGCTGATGCCATCGGTATTGCCGTTTTTTAGAGCCGTCAGCGCGGTTTCGAAATCCGGGTAGAATTTGAACAGTAATTGATCAATAAAAGGAGCGGCCGTGTAGTAGCTGTCGTTACGGATGAGTAAATAGGTACGGATGGTGCCGGATTGTTCTTTGGTCAATTCGGAGAATTTATACGGCCCAGAACCAATCGGTCGAGTATTAAATTCAGCTAAACGGAAATTGGCAGGCTGGACATCGCCCCAGACATGCATGGGCAGAATGCCGACGGTAAGATTTGAGAGGAAAGGGGCAAACGGTTCGGGTAGGGTAAAGGTAACCGTGCGGTCATCTATGCGATCGACGGTAACCCCACGGAAGGTAGAGTAGAGCGGGCTCGAGAAGTCAGGGTCAGTGATCAGTTGGAAAGTAAAAACTACATCATCAGCCAGGAGCGCATTGCCATTGTGCCAGGTCAATCCTTCGCGCAGCACCACCGTGTATACTTTCTTATCTTCTGAGAGCGTGTAGGATTCTGCGAGGTCGGGCTGGAGTTCTAATTGTTCATCAAAACGGAAGAGCCCCGAGTAGAGCAGTTTCGATAAGTCGCGATCAACGTCGCTCTGAGCCAGTATCGGATTCACATACGTGGGCTGGCCGATCAGGGCCTCGCTGTATTCACCGCCTGATTCAGGCAGATAGACGACGTGGCGCTGGTAAAAACTGAAAAAGAGAAAGGCAACCCCCAGGATAATGATTCCAGTACACAGGCGGATGATGAGACGTTCTCGTTTCGAGAGGTACTCCGGCACGTACTGCAATTGTTCCCAGGTGGGGAACCGCTTCTTGGCTAATGAAAAAACAAGCTGCCGATCCCATTGGGCGCGCTCATCAGGAAGCGGTGGCCGGATGGGTTCCGCTTGAGGAGTGCTATTCTGTTTGGTACGAAATCGAAGTTTCGAGAAAAATTGTTTCACAGGAGCTTATGCGGGCGATGACTGGCAGACGGTGCCTGGCTAGCGTTGGACTAGGACGTTTGTCAGCGATACGCCGAAGAAAAGGAGACTTAAGACAATGGTTGCAAAAAATAAGGTTTTTTCAAATCCCCGCTTGGTGCGGAAGACGTTTTCGCCACCACCAAAGGCAGATCCCAGGCCGGTACCTTTATTTTGAAGCAGAATTGCAGTAATTAAGAATCCGGCAAGGACGATTTGTGCAATATTGAATATGTTTCCCATATAATGAAAATACGTAACTCAAGTGTTCATGAGTATCAGGAACCATACCAAAGCAAGGCCTACCTGTCAAGCGGGCGTTTGCGCCGGATGATCAGGCGTTGCAGCTCTTTAACCCGGCGGCCAGATACGGCCATGGCCGGATGTTTGCGGCGCTGGCGGCGGGTGGCGCGGCGTTCCAGCGCGGCCTCGATGGCTTCGGGGGTGGATTCGGTCATAATGATTCTTTTATTCGTTTGGCAAGCGTGGCGCCAACCAGACGGGTCAGTGCCTCCATTGATTGGTTGCGAACGTGTCGCACCGATCCAAACTCCTTAAGTAGTTTCTTCTTGGTGTGAGCGCCAACGCCTGGCACATCATCAAGGCGGGAATGGGTAGTCGCCCGGCCATGGCGAGAACGGTAGAAGGTGATGGCGAAGCGGTGCGCTTCGTCGCGCATTCGTTGGATGAGATAGAGCGCCTCGGAGTCAGCTGGGAAATGCAGCGGTGTTTTTCGACCCGGCACAAAGATGGCCTCTTCTTTTTTTGCTAAAGCAATGACTGGGCATGGGATCGTTACGCCCTCACGCACGGTATTCAGTTGACCTTTGCCGCCGTCCAGGATGACCAGGTCCGGTTGCGGCCAGCCCCCCCTCTCCCCAGCCCTCTCCCCCGAAGTGGGAGAGGGGGTGGGTTTTTGGTGCTGGAAACGGCGTTGGAGCATCTCAGTCAGCATGGCAAAGTCGTTTGCGCCGACCACGGTTTTGATTTTGAATTTGCGATACCATTGCTTATCTGGCTGGCCATCGGTAAAGACCACCATGGAGCCGACGGCGTTCGTTCCTTGAATGTTTGAGATGTCATAGGTTTCGATTCGGCGAGGTGGTTTGGGTAATTTTAGTAATTCTTTGAACGCTCCGAGGGCTTGCTGGATCTTGCGCGTGTCTTTTTCCCATGACGCCTTTTGTTGTTCAAGATAGTTGAGCGCATTTTCTCGACCGAGGGTCAGGTATTGGCGCTTCGCTCCGCGCCGCGGTATGATTACGGTAGTCTTAAACGTTTTATTGATGAGGGCTGCATTGGGTAGTGTTGTTGGAACAAGGATGGCGGGCGGGGTATTGGTATGCTGGGCGTAGAACCGTTCGATGAACGCTTGCAGCACCTCAGCATCCGATTGCTCAGCGGTATTGGTCAGTAGGAAGTCCTGCTTAGCAATCAGTTTTCCCTGCCGGACGGCGAAGAGATTGACCGCGGCGCGGGCGCCTTCGCGCGCCACGCTGATAATGTCGTAGTGCTCTTGGCGCGGCGAAACAACTTTCTGCTTTTCCATCATGCGCTCGATGGCCTGGATTTTATCGCGAAGCAACGCCGCTCGTTCAAACTGATGATCAGCCGCGCGCTTCTTCATTTCTTGTTGCAACTCGGTCACGATGTCCTGGTAGTCGCCATTCAAGAAGCGGATAATCCGGTTAATGGTGCGGCGGTAGTCGGTAGGGTCAGCCGGACCCATCAGTTCTGGATAGCGTCGGACGTAGTACTCCAATTGGTGCTTCGATGGCTGGGTGGGGAAGTTACGGTGGGGGAATAATTTACGTAGGGTGTGAAGGGTTTCCCGAACCGCAAAGGCAGAAGTATAGGGGCCGAAATATTTTGCCTTATCCTGGAGGATGCGGCGGACGGTGAAGACCCGCGGGTATTCCTCGGCCAGACTGATTTTGATATAGAGAAAATTTTTGTCGTCCTTCAGGTCAATGTTGTACGGTGGCTGGTGGCGCTTGATCAGGCTGGACTCCAGGAGCAGTGCTTCGGTTTCCGACGAGGTGATGATGTACTCCAGCTTGGCAATCTTCCCCACCATGATCTGCTTGGTGGGCGAGTGCTTTGCCGCGGAATGGAAATAGGAGGAGACGCGGTGCCGGAGCTGCTTGGCTTTGCCGATATACAGCAGGGCGCCGGTCGCATCTTTGAACTGGTAGACGCCGGGTTTGAGAGGGATTTTTGAGAGATTAATGTGTTTCGGGGCAGGCATAGAGCCAGTATAGCATGGCTAGCTCTTGACCAGTCTTGACAGCGGGTGTATACTGGCTTCCGAATTGTTTATCAATTTTTGTGTTACCAGCGTATGCCTGCTCGTACCAAGAAAGCCATTGCCAAGACCCCCTCGACTCAACCGGTTATCTCGATTCGCGGCGCGCGGGTACACAATCTCAAGAACATCTCTCTGGACATTCCCCGGGACAAATTAGTGGTGATTACCGGTATTTCCGGTTCAGGAAAATCATCGCTGGCTTTTGATACCATTTACGCCGAAGGACAGCGCCGCTACGTCGAATCATTGTCCGCCTACGCGCGCCAATTCCTCGGTCTGATGGACAAACCTGATGTGGATCAGATCGACGGTTTATCACCCGCCATTTCTATTGATCAGAAATCGACTTCGCATAATCCTCGCTCGACCGTTGGCACGGTGACTGAGATTTATGATTACCTTCGTTTGCTTTTTGCCCGCGTCGGTACTCCACACTGTCCGCAGTGTGGCCGGATTGTTTCCAAACAAACCATTGAGCAGATCACTGATCAGGTGTTGTCCCTGTCGCAGGGCACCCAATTCATGATTATGGCGCCGGTTATTCGCAGTCAAAAAGGGGAACACAAGAAAGTGGTGAGCGAAGTACGCAAAGCCGGTTATGTTCGTATTCGGATTGACGGGGATCTGTATCCGATTGAGGAAGCGGAAGACATGACATTAGACAAGCAGAAGAAGCACGATCTGGAAGTGGTGGTAGACCGGCTCACCAATGACAAATCTCTTGAGCAGCAGCGCTTGCGTGAGTCACTCGAAGCCGCGCTCGATTTGGGTGACGGCTTGGTTATCATTCATGACGCGGACAAAAAAGTTGATCACTTGTATTCACAGCATTTTGCTTGTCCGCATTGTCATATTAATCTCCCGCCCATTGAACCGCGTAATTTTTCTTTTAATAATCCACACGGCGCCTGCCCTGACTGTACGGGCTTGGGTACTCGACTTGAGATTGATCCGGAAATGGTCATCCCCAATGACCGCCTGACCATCGCCGAAGGTGCTATCCGCCCCTGGGCACGCACCACAGCCAATCAGGCCTGGTATCTCCGGTTCCTGGAGAAGGTGGCGCTGGCGAATGGTTTTTCTCTGGATGTACCCGTGAATACATTGACGAAAAAACAGCTGGACATGATTCTCTACGGAACGGGAACGCAGGAGTACACCATGGATTATTCCAGTGATCGGTTTGAAGGTGAGTTTACTAAGAATTTCGAAGGGGTGATTCCCAATCTGATGCGCCGGTACAAAGAAACTCAATCTGATTATATCCGCTTGGAGATTGAAAAATTCATGCGTGTGTTGCCCTGTCCCACTTGTCTGGGTAAACGACTGAAGCCAGAAGCGCTCGCGGTATTAATTGATAAGAAATCAATTGCCGACATCAGCGCTATGACCGTCGAGCATGCCCGCGATTTCTTCGCCACATTGGCCTTTGCCAGTGAACAGCACAAGACGATTGCCCGGCAGATCCTCAAAGAGATTTCCGCGCGATTGCAATTCCTGAATAATGTGGGTCTCGACTATTTGACGCTGGATCGCGGTGCCTCCACCCTGGCTGGTGGTGAAGCGCAGCGGATCAGACTCGCTACTCAGATCGGTTCTTCACTGGTGGGAGTCGTCTACATATTAGATGAGCCATCGATTGGCCTCCATCAGCGCGATAATGAAAAATTGATAGAAACGCTGATTACCCTGAAAGAGCTTGGTAACACCGTGATTGTCGTTGAGCATGATGAAGGCACCATTCTTGCTTCAGATTATGTGGTAGATATTGGTCCCGGTGCGGGAGAACATGGCGGGCATGTAGTAGCCGCTGGTACGCCGCAGGAAATCATGAAGGATAAGAATTCATTGACCGGTCAATATATCTCTGGCCGATTATCCATCCCGGCACCCAAAGAATACCGCAAGGGCAATGGTAAATATCTCACGATCAAAGGTGCGTCTGAATTCAACCTCAAAAATGTTGATGCGAAATTCCCTCTCGGGAAATTCATCTGTATCACTGGCGTGTCTGGTTCGGGCAAATCAACGCTGATGACCGACATATTGGCCAAGGCATTAGCACAAAAATTCTACCGTGCCAAAGAAGTGCCTGGTAAACATGTTGGTCTGGAAGGCACCGAGCATCTCGATAAGGTCATCGTGATTGACCAGTCGCCGATTGGCCGTACTCCGCGCTCCAACCCCGCCACCTATACGGGCGTCTTTACCTACATCCGTGATCTCTTTTCCCAAGTGCCGGAAGCGCGCATCCGTGGATACTCACCCGGGCGGTTTAGTTTCAATGTCGTGGGTGGTCGCTGTGAAGCCTGCCAGGGCGATGGCCTGGTGAAGATTGAAATGCAATTTTTACCCGACGTCTACGTGGAATGTGAGGAGTGCAAAGGCCATCGGTACAATGCCCAAGCCTTGGAGATTCATTACCGCAGCAAGAATATTTCCGACGTGCTTAATATGACGGTGGAAGAGGCGATGTATTTCTTCCAGAATCAGCCAGCCATCCATAGCAAAATGAAGACATTGTATGAAGTGGGTCTGGGCTATGTGCACCTGGGGCAATCAGCCACCACGCTCTCGGGCGGTGAAGCCCAGCGGGTGAAGCTGGCTACCGAATTATCACGTCGAGCCACGGGCAAGACACTCTACATCCTGGATGAGCCAACCACCGGTTTGCACTTCGATGACGTGAAGCGGCTCTTGAGTGTTTTGAATCAGTTGGTTGATAAGGGAAACACCGTGCTCGTCATTGAACACAATTTGGACATTATCAAATCAGCCGATTGGTTGATCGACCTCGGTCCTGAGGGTGGCAGCAAGGGTGGAGAAATTGTGGCTCAAGGTACGCCGCGTGAAGTCGTGAAAGTGGTGCGCAGTTACACCGGCAAATTTCTCAAACCACTACTGAAATAGGACCTCTTTTCCGATAGTGAAACATCCGTTCCTCATTCCGAACTTGTTTCGGAATCTCGGAGATCCTGAAATGAATTCAGGATGAGGACTATTGTAGCAGTGGAAACTTAAATATCTCCTCCAGCACCCGATCCGTTTCGCAATCAAGGAGAATCTCATGTCCAGAGCGCTCCAGCCAAACGAGTTCTTTGTCGGCACTCGGAATAGTGTCATAGATATGCCGAGCCCCTGATGGTGCGGCGACTTTATCGTTATGTGAATGGATGATGCGCACGGGCTGGGTGACTTTTTCCAGGACACTGTCGAAGTGTTGAGTGCGGAGCCAGAAGTGTCGAAATGCAGTCGAAGGGAACCAGGCATAGCCCTGGTCATTTTTGGCATAGGCGAAGGAGCTGAATTTAGCGATGCTGGGATTGGGCACGCGCGGAATGACGCGGCTGACCACGCGGGTGTAGCGCGCCAGACGAGAGTAGAAGTGGAGGCAGGAGGACAAGAGTACCAGCCCTAAAATTTGTTTCGGGTATTTTGCAGCTAGTTCCAGTGCCAGGAGCGCTCCCATGGAGAGGGCAATGATGAGTATTGGCCGAGTTTTGGGCTGGAGATACTGCAGGGCTTGCTCCACATCGTACTGCCAGTCTTCCCAGCGAGCATTTACCAAATCACCCGGCGTGGTGCCGTGGCCGGCCAGGATGGGGTAGTGCCATTCGATGCCGCGCTTGTCCAATTCAGGAATCACCGCTTCCAGGCTGGAGCGGTGCGAGGTGAAACCGTGGATAAGCAGTACGGCGGGTTTGGGCATAGTGGTAGTGTAGCATAATTTTATTATTAATCATGTATTAATTAATATTATTTTATGGTAATGTGGGTTGGTATGACCGATACAAAATTATCCGGCCACGTCGATTCAGACAAGCACATCGCCATCTACACCGCTGCCGATGGCACTGTCCACCGATTGAGTAGTTATTGCACCCATGAGTTCTGTGATGTGGAATGGGATGGCAATGAAAACAATTGGCACTGCCCCTGCCATGGCGCGCGGTATGCCCCGACCGGCGCCGTCATAAAAGGCCCGGCCACCGAGCCATTGCGTACCCTACGCGATCACGAATAGTATCTTGACACCCGAGCCTCGCCGTGGTAGGTTCGGGCTGTTTTGATATATTGTTCGTTCGTAACTATCATCACAATTCTGCGTGGAGGTGAGGCATGTCTCGTGCATTTCCTACCAAACGGCAGTTGGTGGCCAAGTATCTCGAGTGGGCGCATCGTCTGCCAGGGTATGGGCAGGTGACCGCGGCGATGGTCCGATCAATTCCCGCCGAGGATTTGCGGCGATGGTATTTCAAGGGAGAGTATCCCCGGAAAGGCTGGTCGCATATTGGCAACCAAAATGCAGCCGTGAAGCATTTCTTCGAAGATACCAGTCCGTACATGATCGCGTACACTGAGCAAAAACAGCGTCGCCAGCAGTCCGCCCGGCCGTAGAAGCACCACTTCTACGGCCTGATTATTTTTAAGATCACGCGGAGGGGCTTGACAAAATGGGGGTTTTGCTGTAGTATGGTTGGTTATTGTGAAACAGAAACAAACAGTAGTATTGAACAGGAGGTTCTTTTCATGTCAAAGCAGAGTCAATTATTCAATCAGGCGCGTACGCCCGTCTTCCAACAGAAGAGCTCCATTGGCCGAACCGCTCTGGTTATTGGCCTGATTCTTCTGGCCATTGTCGCGTTTGTCTTCGCGATCAACTACTTTGCTCCCAGGGAGCAGACGATCACGGCGCAGTATCCGCACGGTATCGTGGCTGTCATCAGCTACAATGCCTACCTCGGGTATCCCGTGGTCGACTCGAGCTACACCTTAGCTCAATTGCTGGATGATCCGTGTATCATCAATATCAATTTCGACTTGCGCGAAGCAGACTCAGATGCGCGGGCATATCTCGCTTTCTCGGTGTTCCAAATGGATCCCGAACGAGGCGAATCGTGGATACGGGCGCATGATTCACTGGAAGCAGTGACAATGCCGCTCGGCACCATTTGATGATTGACGTTTCGACGCCAATCATGACCGGGAACATATTTACATGTGTTGCCGGTCTTTTTATTATTTGCCACTTTTCTTGGCGCCAAGAAAAGTGGCAGAAAAGAAGCGCCGGGATTTCTATTCGCGGGGTGCTGATTTGCCTATTCAATATTGGAAGGGCTCAAGAGAAATCCCGGACCCTGTTTCTGAAATTTTGGAGTTCCTAAAACTTTTTGAGTTGCATTGTACTTTTTGAACAGAAGCTGATAGCAGGGTATACTATCTATACTATGCAGCCACTGGAAAAATCTATTCTGGAGACCATTGCGTATTTTGATGTGTTTGATTACCCGTTGGCGCCGTTTGAAGTGTGGCAGTGGCTGTATCGGTCAGATACCGCTGCACCCGGCACCGTATCACTTGGTGAGATAGTCAAGCAGTTGGAGGCATTGAAAACCAATGGGCGGATCGCTGAGCAGTGGGGTTTCTATGCGCTGCCTGGCCGCGCCGAGATTGTTGAGACGCGCATGGATCGCTATCGGTTGGCTGAGCGAAAGTATTTTCGAGTGCAGCGATTGGTACGCTTGTTGCGGTTTGTTCCGTTCGTGCGCATGATAGGGGTTTGCAATACGCTTGCGTATAGTAATAGCCGTCGTGAAGCAGACATTGACCTCTTTGTGATTACCAGTCCTGGTCGCATCTGGCAGGCTCGGTTTTGGCTGGCTGGATTTCTAAAATTTTTCCGTTTGCGCCCGTCGCAGGTGCATACGACTGACACGTTGTGCGCATCATTCTATACAGACCGCCAACATCTTAATCTCGAATCGTTGGCCTTGCCTGAGGATATTTATTTGGCGTATTGGATTGCGCAGGTAACGCCGATATATGACGAGGGCGTCTATACGCATTTTATGGAGCAGAATCGCTGGGTGCGCCTCTACCTGCCCAATCTTCAATCGAAAGTTCTGACGCCCCGGCGTCGGGTACGGGCTTTTTGGGTGCTCCACCGATTGATTGAAGCAATTGCTTGGTGTATTCCTGAACGCGTTTTTAAGAATTATCAGCTCAAAGTTATGCCGGAGCGCTTGCGGTCATTAGCAAACCAGGATACGCGGGTGGTCGTCGATGACACCATGCTGAAATTCCACGATACCGATCGCCGGCAGCAGTATCATGACGCCTGGCGTGAGCGCGTCGCCACACTCGTATGAAATGGTTTTATCGCATGTCCACCTGGTTACTCTACGGCTATGTTTTTTTACTGCCCGGGCAGGCGCGGTGGATTTGGCGCGAGGCGAGTTTAGGTGGCTGGGTGTGGGAGTATGGCCGAGGCAGTCTCTATCTTACTGATTTTTTGTGGGTGGCATTACTTCTGTGCGCCTGGTGTTTTCCCCATACATCAGTACGGATGCGGCAGTGGTGGCTGGCTCTCGGCGCGCTCGTCATTATCGCATTTGGTTCTGTCCTGGCGAGCGTTCATGCTGATACGTCATGGTATGCCTGGCTGCGTTTGCTTCAGGGTATTTCATTGATTTGGATAATCTATCGATTGCGGTTTTCTTGGCGCGGCATATCCATCGCTTTGATCGGCGCTGGCGTCGTGCAGGCGGGTTTTGGCATCTGGCAGTTTTTCTTTCAGGAAGTGATGGCCAGTACCTGGTTGGGCATGGCCTCCCACGCACCGGCCATCCTGGGTGACTCAGTGATCGAGACCACCGCCGGCAGATTTTTGCGCGCCTATGGCACGCTGCCCCATCCGAATATTCTCGGCGGGTTCCTGGCAGTCTGTTTGGTGTTATTGATTCCACTGTTAGCCTCAGTCTATCGCGATTGGAAATATGGCTGGTATGGCGCCATTGGCGTGCCCGCATCATTTGTCATTATCCTTACTGGACTTTTATTCACTTTTTCCCGCTCGGCCTGGTTGGGCGCCGGTGTCGCATTCGTCGGCATGTTCGTGGCCTCGCTTTGGCAGCGCGATCGACTGCGCATGAGGCTATTGTGTCGCGCGGCAGTCTGGGGGATTGCGGTTATTGCCGTCTGTTGGATATTGATACCTGAGCCGTTTCAAACGCATTTAATTGATGGCGGCCGACTGGAGCAGCGATCCTCAGATGAGCGGATGATGGGTATCCGAGATAGTTTCGAACAGCTGGGTCAGACGTGGGTGGCGGGCACCGGTATCGGCGCCAGCACCTACGCGAATTTTCAGGAGCGGCCAACCACCCAGGACGGATTTGCTGAACCGGTGCACGATATATATCTCTTAGTTTTTGTTGAACTCGGCATCTTAGGCGGCATGCTGTTTTTGTGGCTTCTTGGATTATTTATCACTTCCTTCATGCATCAGCTTACTCGGCGACCGCCTGTATCTGATGGGTATATCGCTTTTGCCGTGGCCGTGGCATGTGTGCTCGTCATTGGGCTCTTCGAGCACTTCATCTGGTCGCTCGCTTTTGGTGGGTTACTTTTCTGGCTACTCTTCGGCATGTGGCTGAAAATAGAGACTTTTGGCGTTGTGGATAAATAGCGGAGTAGGGGGCGTTTGACAGGGTAAAAACCATTGCTATAATGTATTAGCACTCAATAGTCTAGAGTGCTAAATTAATTAACAATTATTAATAAATAAAGGCAAAAAAGCATATGAAACTCAAACCATTGGGTGATCGGATTGCCGTCAAACCGGTAACCGAAGAAGAGGTAACCAAGTCAGGCATCGTGTTACCTGAGACCGCTGAAAAAGAAAAAAAAGAAGAGGGTGAGGTCGTGGCCATCGGCGACGGTGAAAAGATCACCAAGCTCGGGCTGAAAGTCGGCGACCGCGTGCTCTTCGGCAAATACGCCGGCGAAGAAGTGACGCTGGAGAATGTCGAGTATAAAGTATTAAAAGATGAAGACGTGCTCGCCGTTGTCGAGTAACGTCAGTATTGAATTATTAACCATTCAACGAATTTATGGCAAAGCAAATATTATTTGATGAAGAAGCGCGCAGCTTATTGAAAGCCGGCGTGGACAAACTGGCCAACGCGGTGAAAGTAACCCTCGGGCCAAAAGGACGCAACGTCGCCCTGGATAAAGGTTTTGGCGGACCAACCATCACCAATGATGGCGTGACCATTGCTGAAGAAATTGATCTCGAAGACAAGTTTGAAAATGTTGGCGCCCAAGCCGTCAAAGAGGTAGCCAAGAAGACCAATGACGTGGCTGGAGATGGCACCACTACTGCGACCCTCATGGCACAGAGCATGGTGGCCGAAGGATTTAAGAACGTGGCCGCTGGTGCGAACCCGATGATGATTAAGAAAGGCATTGAAAAAGGTGTCAAAGCCATCGTGGCCGAACTCAAGAAATTATCCAAAGAAGTTAAGTCCAATGAAGAAATCGCCCAGGTCGGAACCATTTCCGCCCAGGATCCGGAAGTCGGCGCTTTGATCGCCGAAGTCATGCAGAAAGTGGGCAACGAAGGTGTGGTGACCGTCGAAGAAGGTCAGACGTTTGGCTTGTCCAAAGAAGTGGTGGAAGGCATGCAGTTCGACAAAGGCTATGTCTCGCCCTACATGATTACCAATGCTGAACGGATGGAAGCAGAATACAAAGACGCCCATATCCTCATCACGGACAAGAAAGTTGCCTCACTCCAGGAAATCTTGCCGCTCTTAGAGAAAGTCGCTCAGTCAGGCAAGAAAGAATTGGTCGTGATTGCTGATGAAATCGAAGGCGAAGCATTGACCACCTTTATCGTGAACAAAATTCGTGGCACCTTTAATGTTCTGGGCGTGAAAGCGCCAGGGTTTGGCGATCGCCGCAAAGAGATGCTTGAGGACATCGCCGTCTTAACCGGCGGTAAAGTGATCAGCGAAGATGTTGGGCTCAAGCTTGAGAACGCTGGATTGGAATCACTTGGCCAGGCTCGCCGTGTCATCGCCACCAAAGACACCACCACCATCGTGGATGGCAAAGGCGATGAAAAGGAAATCAAAGATCGCGTGGCGCGCCTCAAGAGCGAAGTGAAAGAATCCACCTCTGATTTTGACAAAGAAAAACTCCACGAACGCTTGGGTAAATTAACTGGTGGCGTGGCCGTGATCAAAGTTGGCGCAGCAACTGAAACCGAACTCAAAGAAAAGAAGCACCGGATTGAAGATGCTTTGCACGCGACTCGCGCCGCTGTGGAAGAGGGTATTGTCCCGGGCGGTGGTGTGGCTTTGATTCGCGCCATGCAGGTGCTGGACACCGTCGCCGTCGATGGTGATGAGAAAGTCGGTATCTCCATTCTGCGCCGCTCGCTCGAGGAACCGGTGCGCCAGATCGCCATCAACGCCGGCAAAGAAGGCTCAGTCGTGGCTGACCAGGTGAAACAGCGCAAAGGCAACGAAGGCTATAATGCTGCAACTGATGTCTATGAAGATTTGGTGGCTGCCGGAATCGTTGACCCCACCAAAGTGACTCGCAGCGCATTGCAAAATGCCGCTTCAGCCGCAGCTATGCTCCTGACCACCGAAGCAGTCGTGACCGATTTGCCGGAAAAAGAAGGCAAAGGCGGCGCGCCTGACATGAGTGGTATGGGCGGTATGGGGATGGGAATGTAATCGGACAACCCTTTCGAAAAGTGTTTTCCGACACCTTTCGCAAAAGGTTGATTCGCTCGGTCTGGGACCCACAAGACCCGTGACCTCGCGAAACTTCATTCTATGCTAAGCTCGGCATGCTCCAGAGATAATAGGAAAACCCCCGGATGGAAACAGACGGGGGTTTTTGGTTTATTATTCCTTTGGTATAATCTGATGGTATGACTGTCATCTATCCTATTGAATGGGAGATACCCGCCGGAACTCTTGCGAGCTGGATTGGCTGGGCGAGAAGTAGGCCATCGGTAATTGCATTGTTAGTTGCAGTAGTTTTTTTTGCGCTCATCATTTTTTTACCAGATACGTGGGGTTTTGGGACAATACTAATCGTCTTTATTTTTTTATTACTTGGCCGAATGTGGCGTCATCCTACTTGGCTACCGATGCGTCGATATCGGATTGACGAAAAGGGTATAATGGTTCGTGAGGGGGCTCGTGAAAAAATATTCGCATGGCAAGACTGTAAAGATTACCATCTGAGGGATGCTCCGGAAGATAATGAATTGTTAATGATCGGAGTGGTGGATAAGTCAGAGAAACTTGGCAAGCTCATAGTCGTGCGGTCTGAAAAGTCATTGGATGTTATCGGAACAAGTCACGCTTTTGTGCTGCAGACAAATACAACCATCGAAAGTGATGTAATCGAGACCATTGCTTCTCGACTGCCCAAGTCGCCATTGGAGGCCGCGGAGGGATGATCACGGGGTGACAAGTTTATAGTATAAGACCCGCCGGATGGAAACAGACGGGGGTTTTTGGTTATTAACTGCCCTCATGCCGAACTGGTTTCGGCATCTCAAGAGATCCTGAAATTAATTCAGGATGAGGGAATTGAGATGGGTTTTGGTTTTATCCAATTCGCGCTATACTATAGACAGATGTGACATCGATTTCTATGAATGAAAATCCTGTCCAAGCAACAGCGCCGGCTGTTCCGGCTACCCCATCAGACAATGCGCTCATCGCGGGCAAACCGCTCGGGTATTACTGGCGTATGACTCGTCTTTTTGTTGTTCTGGCGGTACTCCTCGATATCATCAACGCCTGGCTAGGCATTCTTTCGTATGGACGATGGGTTATTCTCGGTGTGGTGGTGTTATTGCTTGCTTGGTGGAGTTCTCACCGCGGCACTGTTTCGATGAATAGCATGCTGGTTGCCGGCGGTCTCTTTGGCATATTGACCGGCATTACATTCGCCATAATTGACATAATTTGGTATCATCAGTGGTGGTATGCATTGAATCTCGTACGATTACCCATACTCATCGGAGCATTGGGAATCGGCGTCAGTTTCATCGGGTACTTTCTCTTCCGCAGTCTTTTGGTCAGAAGGGAACAATCCCAAACGAAAGGGGGTGGCATCTATGGACGAACAAAAAAATATGAATGAACAGAAACCGGTTTCCGGCAATTCAGACAGCAATCTGATGGCCGCGCTGTCCTACGTGTGGATTTTGAGCATTGTCATGCTGATCATCAAGAAAGATGACGAGTTTGTGAAATACCACGCGAAACAAGGATTGATTTTATTTATTCTCTCCTTCGTCGGCGTTATTCCGGTCATTGGCTGGTTTGTTTGGCTGGCGGTCGTGATACTCGACATCATTGGTTTCATCAAAGCCTTGTCCGGCGAGCGGTATAAGGTGCCGGTCGTAGGAGATCTAGCAGAGAAGATCAAGATGTAATTGCCAAAACTGAAATTTCGAAAGCCCGGGATTGATTTTCCGGGCTTTTTGTGTTATACTGTGTATACAATCTATCATTAAACGGAAAAAATTTTTTATGTCAGCACGATCAAAGGCACTCGTACTCTGGTTTAATGAATTAGGAATCAAGGACGTCCCCTTGGTCGGTGGGAAGAATGCATCCTTGGGCGAAATGTACCGCAAGCTGACGAAGCAAAAAGTTTCAATCCCCAATGGATACGCCATCACTGCCGCGGCGTATTTTTATTTACTCGAGGAGCAGGGCATCCGGGATGACATCAAACGGGTGCTGAAGGATTTGGACACTCACAATCTCCGCAATCTCCAGGCGCATGGCAAGAAAGTCCGCCAGCTGATTCTCAATACTACTTTTCCCAAAGATCTCAAAGAAATTATCGTTGCCAACTATCGCAAGCTCGAGGCGCAGTATGGGAAAAATGTAGACGTAGCCGTCCGCTCGTCAGCCACGGCAGAGGATTTGCCGGACGCGTCATTTGCCGGCCAGCAAGAAACGTATTTGAATATTCGGGGTGCTGACGCGCTGCTTGAGGCATGTAAAAAATGTTTTGCCTCGTTATTCACCGACCGCGCAATTTCCTATCGTGAAGACAAGCATTTTGATCATTTTTCCATCGGCCTCTCCATCGCCGTGCAGAAAATGGTGCGCTCGGATAAAGGCGCCTCAGGCGTTATGTTCTCTATTGATACCGAGTCGGGCCACAAAGACATGGTGCTGATTAACGCCGCCTATGGATTGGGTGAAAACGTGGTGCAAGGCGCGGTCAGTCCCGATGAGTTTTATGTGCACAAGCCAACCTTGAAAAAAGGCTTCAAACCGATTGTTTCGAAAATGCTGGGCACCAAGAAGATCAAGATGATTTACTCCACCGGCGCCACACCCACCAAAAATATTCCAGTGCCGACGGCTGATCGGATGCGGTATTGTATTACTGATGCGGAAGTTCTGAAATTGGCGAAGTGGGCATCTATTATTGAAGATCACTATTCGAAGGAAGCTGGGCATTTCAAACCCATGGACATGGAGTGGGCCAAGGACGGCGTTACCGGTAAATTATTTATCGTCCAGGCGCGCCCTGAGACGGTAGTGTCTCAGCGCGACGTGAATGTACTCGAGGCCTATACGCTGAAGAAGAAGAGCAAGCTTCTTGTCAGCGGATCGCCCGTTGGGGCCAAAATTGGTTCTGGTAGAGCTAACGTGGTCAAAGACGTACGCAGTATTCATGATTTCAGAAAAGGTGATGTGCTGGTAACTCATATGACGGATCCCGACTGGGAGCCGATTATGAAAATCGCTTCGGCTATCGTGACCAACGAGGGTGGTCGCACCTCCCATGCCGCCATTGTTTCCCGCGAATTGGGCATTCCGGCCATCGTGGGTGCTGACGGCGCGACCAAAAAGATTCCGCACAATTCCACGATTACCGTGAGCTGTGCCGAGGGAGATGTGGGGAATGTGTATGCCGGTAAATTGCCCTTCTCCGTCCGACGGACTGATATTAAGAAATTACCCCGGCCAAAACGCACCAAGGTAAAAATGATTTTTGGCACTCCTGAATTGGCATTCGCCACCTCGCAGATTCCGAATGACGGTGTGGGTTTGGCCCGCGAGGAATTCATTATCAATTCGTATATCAAGATTCATCCGATGGCTTTGGTCAATTATGCCCAGCTGAAAGATCGGGCCGCCAAACGCCAAATCGACGCCTTAACCATCGGCTATACGGATAAAAAGAAATATTACATTGATAAATTGGCCTATGGAATTGCCACCATTGCCGCGGCATTTTATCCGCGCGAGGTGATTGTCCGACTGGCCGACTTCCGTTCAAATGAATATGCTGAATTAATCGGTGGCAAGCAATTTGAGCCCGAGGAGCGCAATCCGATGATTGGCTGGCGCGGTGCTTCCCGCTACTACGATCCGAAATATCGTCCAGCGTTTGACCTGGAGTGCCAGGCATTGAAACGGGTGCGCGAAGAAATGGGCATGACGAATGTGAAGGTAATGGTGCCATTCTGCCGCACTGTTGATGAAGGTAAGAAAGTCATCCAAGCCATGGCGGAGAACGGATTGAAACAGCATGTGAACGGCCTCGAGGTGTACGTCATGTGCGAGATTCCGTCCAATGTTATCTTGGCTGACCAGTTCTCAAAGATTTTTGACGGGTTCTCGATTGGGTCCAATGACTTGACTCAATTAACCCTCGGTCTGGATCGTGACTCTGGCATCATCGCCCATGTGGGCAATGAAAAGAACGAGGCAGTCAAGCGGTTAGTTACCCAGGTTATTAAAACCGCAAAGCAGTACAAGCGGGATATCGGCATCTGCGGCCAAGCGCCGTCTGACTTCCCGGACTTTGCCCAGTTCCTGGTCAAGCAGGGGATCAATAGCATTTCCCTGAATCCTGACACGATTCTGAGCACCATGGTGGCAATTGCTAAAGCAGAAAAACGGAAGTAAATCGATTGTCACTCTGAGTGAAACGAAGAGTCTCCTGGCCAACGGCCAGGCGACTCTTTAAGTTAATTTAGGTTGATCCCTTTCTTTGTTCGCCGCTTTTCTGCTCGTCCAGAAAAGCGGCAGAAAAGAGACGCCGCCAAGGCAAAGAAATTAACACAAAAAGGCTCGTCGTCGCTGCCGACCCACAACCGGCTCCGCCTTGAGTGGGCATCGGCGCCTTTTCAGGCACGCTCCTCCTCACTCTTTTTGTGTAACATTTCTTTTTGATTGGCGGATTTAATGGATATGAGTAGAAGGAAAGTTTTCGCGGAAAATAAATATGGACGACTTCACGTGAGGTCAAAGTCGTCCATTAGTTAGATTGCCGCGCTTGACTGTCGTCAAGCAAATCCGGTTGGCCACACATTGTGGAGATGTAGTTTGCATGAGCAGCAGCCGCTTGTGCAATTCCACCGTGAGGTCCATCTCACCAAAAGATCACTGAAGATCGGCTGAAATGGTCGTTCACATACTGTGAATGGTGGTTGCAGCTGTGCTGCTGAGTGTGGTACCGGGAGGGCAACCGTCGTCATTGCGTCTGACATGAAATGTACAAACATAACAACCCTCCGGCTATGTATAGAAATCAGATTACTCCTGTGATGAAAAATGTCAAATCCCCAATAAAAACGTTTGCGTTCGCAAACTGCTGTGCTATACTGAGCTTTACGGATAACCCTGGAGAATAAGTGCTAAGCATAGCGCTTTTTTATCACTAGCAAGGGTGAGAAAACCAGAAAAATGGAGGCGTGCCAGAGCGGTTGAATGGGCGTCCCTGGAAAGGACGTAAACCTTCACGGGTTTCAGAGGTTCGAATCCTCTCGCCTCCGAATGAACAAAGTGAGTGAAGGAGCGAAGTCCTGCACCTGCGTGCAGGACGTGAGGATGAGAAAGCCGCAGCGATGCGCGAGTTTCCCGAAGGGAAGGCGAGCGCCGCGAGGCGGGGTCGACCGCAATTGCCGTCAGGCAATTGACGGGTGACCGAAACTCTCGCCTCCGCCAAGAGAATTAAGTATCGTGTGCAGCTCATAAGCACGTAATAAATATATAAATCATATGGATCAATCATCAATTAATCCAGCAATCCCAAAACAAGATCCTCAGGAGACGATTAATACTTCTATCTCAGGGGCAGATCAACCACGGGTTTATAAGGCTGTAAGGGCAGTGGGGGTGGTCAAGCCAACATATTTACCAGGAAATAAAAACTTCGGGAATAGCTTGCAAGTGATAGGCACTGCCTTCTGGCTAAAGGATTATAAAGTTTTGGTAACATGTGCGCATGTGATTCAGGGATTGCTTGCTGGCCCTTTAGAGCAAACAGGACTTCTGGTCGTTGGGAATCTAGGAAATTATGCTCGTGCGGTAATTGCTTCTGTAGATTTAGCACATGATCTAGCCGTTCTTAAAATTGTTGATAAAAATGAAATATTTATTAATTCTGAGGCTGCTCAAGGTTTGGAAATGGTTAACGAATATCCTAGTGTCGGGAAAGCTGTGGGGTATGCTGGCTTTCCAATGGGTTCGCAATTACTCAACTCAATTCATTCGCCGACATACGCGGAGGGAGTTGTTGCGGTTCAGCTCCGGGAAAACCCCAGTAGGAAAGAAATCCAAATTACAGGAGCTGTTGCTGGGGGATATAGTGGCGCTCCAGTTGTATTAAAAGATGAGAGTGTCAAATTAATCGGCGTTTTAGCCAGTGGCCCAAGCGCCCCGGGGACACAAGGAAATATTTTTATGGCTATTTCTTGGCAACATGTGGAAGCGTTGGCCAAACTTGCCAATTCATAAGTATTCCCTTGAGTCAGAAAAGTCATCACATATGAAACTTACTCGCCGGACCGCACAGGTCAAAAAGAAGCATGGCATCAAGTTGTGGGTTTATCCCATTAAGCGCAAAGAAGCCGGTGTCGCATATGTAGAAGTCGCTCAGGGTCATCTCCAGGAATTTTATGATACAAAAAGCACTTTTATTTACTACATCATCGAAGGTAGGGGTGGCTTTTACTTGAACGGCAAAAGAGTCGCCGTAAAAGCAACCGATCTTATCACTATTCCGCCGATGACAAAAATTTATTACATGGGGAAAATGAAGATGATATTAACGACGATTCCGGCATGGCACGCTAAAAATGAAGTCCATGTACGATTTATAAAGCAGCCAAAGAAACATGCCTCAAGATAACATCGAAGCAATCAAATCAAAACTGGATGTCGTTGAGGTCCTCAGCGAGTATATTCAGATGAAGCCAGCCGGGAGTAATAATTTCAAAGCGCTGTGTCCCTTTCATGGGGAGAAGACGCCGTCCTTTATGATTTCCAAAGACAAACAGATCTGGCACTGCTTTGGCTGCGGCGAGGGCGGCGATATCTTCGGCTTCGTCATGCGCATGGAAGGCATGGAATTCCCCGAGGCGCTGCGGCACCTGGCGCAGAAAGCGGGCGTGCAGCTGCAATATCAGGATCCGACGATTTCAAATAAGAAAACACTGTACCACGACATTTGTCGGAATGCCGCAGAATTCTATCACGCTATTCTCGTTGACCATCCCAAAGCGCAATTCGTCCGCGATTACCTCGCCAAGCGCGGGGTGAGCCAGGAAAGCATTAAGACCTGGCAGCTGGGCTACGCACCTGAGGGTTGGGATACGCTGAACAATTATTTAGTGCAAAAGAAATCATTTAAAGAAGAGGATATTTTCCAGGCGGGCATGACGGTAAAGAAAGATCGCGGCGCTGGATATAATGATCGCTTCCACAAACGGCTGATGTTTCCCATCTGGGACAACCATGGCACGGTGATTGGTTTTGGCGGACGGTGGCTGGGCACCGAGAAAGACATGGCTAAATATGTGAACACCCCCCAGACCCTGATCTACAACAAAAGCCAAGTGCTCTACGGCATCGATAAAGCAAAAGCGGAAATCAAGAAACAGAAATTTGCTGTGGTCGTCGAGGGGTACATGGATTGCCTCGCTTCACATCAAGCTGGCGTGACCAACGTGGTGGCTGCTTCGGGCACCGCGCTCACCAGCGAGCAGGTTAAATTATTGAAACGATTTACGACTGAAGTGCGCTTTGCTTTTGACCAGGATTTAGCGGGTGATACCGCCGCCAAACGCGGCATCACCGTGGCCTGGCAGGAGGACATGGCCACCAAGATTATTACGGTTCCCGAGGGCAAGGATCCCGATGAATTGATCCAGAAAGACCCCGCACTCTGGAACCAGGCGATTGCTGATGCACAGTCCATCATGGAGTACTATATGACGTCCACGGTGAAGCAGTATGACGCCTCAACGGTTGAGGGAAAGAAAAAAATAGCCAAAGTCGTACTACCGATTATCGCCATGTTGGCCGACACCATTGAACAGACGCATTACCTTCAGAAATTGGCAGGCATCCTCCAGGTGGAGGAGCAGACTCTGCGAGATAAGGTACGGCAGATCGAGGCAGGCGATACCAATCCGAAGCGCGCCGCCGGTCCGGTGGCAACGGCGCCCGTGCTGGATCGCAGTGTCCGGATCGCCGAGCGGTTGGTCGGCATCGGTCTGGAACGGCCGGAATTGTTGCCCACATTATTTGAACACTTGTTGTCTGCCTACATTTCGCATGAAAAGCTCCACCAGCTTTACAAATTATTGAATGTTCAGTATACTAAAAATCAAAATTTCACTTATCAAGGCTTTATCCAGTTGCTCCGCCAGGAGGACTCCTCCCTCGCGACGTATGCCGATCTTTTGACGATGCAGGCTGTCGCAGCACTCGAGGACCTCAATGAAACCGAAGTGGAGCACGAAGTCACGAATGGGGCCCAGTCGCTGAAGCGACACTATATTCAGCAACAGCTCAAATCGCTGGAACAGCAGATGCGAGCCGCTGAATCCCGCAACGATCGAGAATCACTCGAACGGTTGAGTCTCCAATTTGCAGATCTCGCCGCCGAGTTGCACCAGGCCTCTTAATTTTTTTTATCGGATACATGTCCAGCAAAACGAAGACGAAGAAGGTTTCACCTGCCAAGAAAAAAACAGCTAAGACCGGTCATCCGCGCAAAAAACAATCCGTCCGCAAAACCACCGCCAAGAAAACCGCCACTCGTCCGGCGCAGAAGGTAAAGGCGACCCTGGAGGAGTCGGTTTTGAATCGTTTGTTTGATAAAGCGCATGCTCGCGGTTTCGTGACTGAAACCGAGCTTTTGTATACCTTCAAAGAATTAGAGGACTATTTGCCGGTTTACGAATTATTCCTGGAACGTTTGGAGGATTCGGGCATACAGGTCGTTGAGGACACCGGCAGTATTCTCGGCACGGCTGGCAATGAAGCTGGTGATGATAGTGATGACGATGATGATGAAGAGGAGGGTAGCAAAGTTGACGCGCGACGATTAGATTTGTCAGATATTTCCAATGACTCGATACAGATGTACCTCCGGGAAATCGGTAAAGTACCGCTTTTGTCTGGACCAGAAGAAATGGAACTGGCTAAGCGCAAAGAAAAAGGCGAAGTGGAAGCGCAGCGCCGATTGGTCGAAGCGAACCTCCGCTTGGTCGTTTCGATTGCCAAGAAATTTACCGGCCGCTCATTATCATTACTCGACCTTATTCAGGAGGGCAACATTGGCCTGTTCCGCGCCGTGGAAAAATTTGATTACCGCAAAGGCTACAAGTTTTCAACCTATGCCACTTGGTGGATTCGTCAGGCGATTACCCGAGCCCTGGCAGACCAGTCCCGCACTATTCGTATTCCGGTGCATATGGTGGAGACCATCAATCGGTTTCAGCAAGTAGAGCGTCAGTTGATCCAGGATCTCGGCCGTGAGCCGATGCCTGAGGAAATTGCCGCGGAAATGGGCGAGGAAGTTGACAAGATACACCATATTATGAAAATATCCCAGGACACGGTTTCACTGGAAACCTCCGTGGGTGATAGTGATGATGAAGATTCGGTATTGGGCGACTTTATCGAAGATGTGAAGACCGTCACGCCTGATCGGGTGGCCGCCATGCAGCTCCTCAAGGATCATGTGAACGACATCATCCGTGAGCTCTCGCCGCGCGAACAGAAGATACTCGAAATGCGGTTTGGCTTGTCGGATGGCGTGTCGCATACTCTAGAAGAAGTTGGTCAGGAATTCGGTGTCACGCGTGAACGTATTCGACAGATTGAAGCAAAAGCCCTTGAAAAGATTGAAGAGCATGGGGGCATGAAAAAATTGCGCGATTACTAAGACTGCATCGGCTTTCGCGCTCCGGGGTAGCTCAGCCCCGACGCTCTGGGTCGGGGTTCCGACAGAATCGTCGGAATGGTCCAGGTAATAAAAAATTCTCCGTTCCGGGGTAGCTCAGTGGTAGAGCAGGTGGCTGTTAACCACTTGGTCGCAGGTTCGAATCCTGTCCCCGGAGCAGAGAATTTTTTATTATCATAAGGTGACTGCTCGCCTCGCTGCGCTTTGGCGAAGCGGGCCTGCCCCGATGTGAGCGGCTGCGAACCATCGGGGTTAACCACTTGGTTGTCCCGACGTACGTCGGGATCCCCGGAGCCAGGGAGCTGATCCGCCCAAAACCGGGCGGTTTTTGTCTGTATGCCTAGAAATAAAAAAACCCCCGGTCTTTCCAAATGAATGGAAGAATCGGGGGATTGTGTGCGCTCTTGCTAAAGAGCAAAGGGAAAGGGTCAAAGAGTAGAACCTAAGGTGTGTAGAATTAGATCCAAATCAACTTGCGCCGAGACTTTGGCAAGTAGATTTTGTGCAGAGCTGCAAAGGTGTGCGCGTTAGGCACTTTCGCCCCAATCAGAATCGAGGGTGCTCCAATCCCAGGAATCATCTTCTTCCATGTCGAGAGAAAGGTTATAATGCGTGCCTTTTGAATCACACATGATAACATCATCAAAACTGATGCTGGTTTTTCCGCGTTTCTCATTCATCCAGCGCAGCGTCTTCTGACCCTCTTCCTCATAAAGCATAAGGAAGTCTTTGAAATTCAGACGAGCTCTAACGGGCTTCTTTCTAAGAAGGGAAAGATATTCCTGCTCATCCATTGGGGGGCCATATTCGTTTTTTTTGCCAAAAAATATTCTAGCACCCGGGGCTCCTCCGAAACAGTTGTTGATTGGCCGCCCATCAATGGTAACGTCATTGCCAAAGACATCACTTAGATCGAAAACCTCACGCCTAAGATCTGTTGGCAGGGAAGCGTTCACTTTGATATGTACGTGTGTACTAAAATTATGGACGAACTGCCTGACAAGGTCTCTGCCTTGAGCTTCAATGACCCCTTGTGATTCTACGCTGGGGAGGCCGCTCTTGCGTAGCTGGGTTATGATGCGCTTAGTTAACTGTAAGATTTGATCATCAGTGATAGTCACTGCAGATGAGGACATGGATTGTGCCATGGCGACATCCTCCTTACGATTGGCAGGATACTTCAGTACGACCACCGTGAGCCGTACGAGCCCTGTTTAGGTTCATTAGAAACAGATTTCTACAAGTCTATTATGTTATTTTTCGATAGACATGACAGGAGCCTGTTTCTAATAAAAAGACCCCACAAATTACCCTGTTTAATTAGGATTTGAATGTACAAAATAAGGGGGAAACTTATCATTATTAATAAATCCTGTCAAGGATGAATGTTTCACTTATTTGGAAAAACATCGCTTCCAAAATAAGCAATTTTGCGTTTTCCATGCTACAATATTAATCTATGTCACAAAGTCTCGACGCCCAACAATTAATCCAATCCGCCCAGCGGAATGAAATCACTGAACACTTTATTTATCTCCGCTTAGCGGCAAGTATGCGGGATGCGCATAATCGTCAGGTACTCGAGCGGATCGCTGCTGACGAACTAGCTCATTATAATTTCTGGAAAGAACGCTCGGGTCAGGACATTGCCCCGCGACAGATGATGATTCGTTGGTATGTATTTTTGGGGCGTGTTTTTGGCTTGACCTTTGCGGTGAAACTGATGGAACAGGGTGAAGAGAAAGCTCAGGCACGCTATGCTTCGAGCGCACAATTAACCCAGATTGATGAACAGATCATCCGCGACGAAGAGCGGCATGAAAGAGAATTGATCGGCATGATCGATGAAGAGCGGTTGAAGTACGTGGGCTCAATGGTTCTTGGTTTAAATGACGCCCTTGTTGAATTAACTGGTGCGCTGGCTGGATTTACCCTGACGCTGCAGCGGACGGACATTATTGCGGTGGTCGGATTAATCACCGGCATTGCCGCGTCATTATCCATGGCAGTGTCGGAATATTTGTCCACTAAATCAGAAGGAGATGGTCGGCATCCAGTACGCGCCTCATTATATACGGGCGTGGCGTATGTGATGACCGTGGTTGTCCTGATTTTGCCATTCTTTTTCCTCGAGAATCCGTTTGTGGCACTGGCGATTTCACTAAGCGCGGCGTTACTGATAATTGCCTTGTTTAATTATTATGTGTCAATTGCCCAAGGATATTCATTCCGCAAACGATTTGTTGAAATGGCGGGCCTCAGTCTGGGAGTTGCAGCGGTTACGTTTTCCATAGGATTTATTGTCAGTAAATTTTTTAATATTGATGTCTAGCCATGATTTCCTACGATGATTTTCAGAAAGTAGACATGCGTGTCGGTCGGATCAGTGCGGTCGAAGAATTCCCTCGGGCGAAAAATCCGTCTTTCCGCGTGCAGGTTGATTTCGGTACCGAACTCGGCACCAAGTGGTCGAGCGTCCAGGCCAAGCGGGATTATACGCCTGAACAATTGATGGGGAGACTCGTGGTCTGTACAGTTAATTTTCCACCAAAGAACATTGCAGGCTTTATGTCCGAAGTGCTGGTGATGGGGGTTTCAAACGACGCCGGTGCATTAGTACTGCTCCAGCCGGATCGTGACGCGCCGTTAGGCAGTCGCGTGTATTAAATAGAATAAAAAGCAGGGTATAATAGTAATATGTCTATACGTGGCACAATCCGATGGATTCTCAGGCGTGAAGCCAATGATTGGAAAAAGGATTTCTTCATCATTGGGGGAATCATTTTGATTGTGGGCGCATTCATTTGGTGGAGCCCGCCGTTGCCGGATGCGGCGACGATTCAGGAATGGACTGAACGCTTAGGCGCGTCTGGTCCATTGGCAATGATGATGACCATTGTCGCTGAATCGATCCTAGCTCCGATACCCGGAACCTTTATCTCTATTGCCGCTGGCGTGCTCTATGGTGTCTGGCCAGGCGTACTCTATGTTTGGGTGGCCAATGTCATTGGATCATCCCTTACGTTTTTTATTGGAAGGAAACTGGGCCGACCAGTGGTGGAAAAAATTGTGCGAGGGAAACATATTGATTCCTATGATGCATTTTTTCGGCGTAATCGACTGCTGATCGCATTGGCGTATGTCATTCCCATCTTGTTTCCTACGGATATGATTGGGTATGTGGTTGGGCTATCACAAGTATCCTACCGCCGTTTTGCCATTTATATGCCCATAGGATTTGCTATTAATCTGACGATACTCACCTCGTTTGGCAATAATTTGGTGGAAGCGTCAAAAGCGACACAAACCTGGTATTTTGCCAGTATGCTTATACTTGTATTTATTGCGGTATTGGTTCAGCGGAGCATCAACCGTCGTAGTCCCGTTTGACAACTAACTATACATACGCTACTATCATCCCCGTATGACACACGCACGAAATAATAATGCCAATAATTTTTTCCGAAACCCTTCGGCGTAATTCATCGTGTTTAAATAATAGATGATGTTCCGCCGAAAAGGCGGAATTTTTAATATATATTAATTGGTTGCGTTATAAATTCTGGGGTAGTTTAATTTGGTAGAACGCTGCACTGTTAATGCAGATGTTGGAGGTTCGAGTCCTCCCCCCAGAGCTTGTAACGGAATAATATTGTTTGTTGATAATGAATCCCAAATTGATTGACATTTTTTTGCTAGGTCTCATACTTATAATAGAAAGGAATACATATATATGCCAAAAACTAAGCTAGGGAAATGGTCCGCGTGGTGCTTGGCCTTTTTTGTTATCTTCTTTGCCATTGCGCAAATAATTGTTGCGTCTGGCCAGGAGGGTGGAGAAACTTTTTTTGATAACCTCTACATTTCTATTCCCATGACGCTGGTGTGGCTTTCGGGGGTATTCGCTTTTATCTTTGGGAGCATCAGTATTACGAAGAGCAAAGAACGATCAGTGCTGGTATTTATTGCAACCGGTATTGGTTTTTTGATGTTGGTATTTATCCTTGGGGAAATATTTGGCCCAGACCACTAAGTGCTGTACTGGATATAATACGTTAGTTTTTAGTGTCAGCGGTTGTATCATCTTGTCGGCTCGTTTGTGTCATTAAATGCCAGCTCGAGAATCTACGGGCTGAGCCGTCTTTTGGCAATTCCGTCCCTTGAGTGTGCGATAGGCATAACCCCGCTGGGCTTGACAAAATGGGCTGTTTCAGCGTATAGTGTACGGCTCATTGACAATTTAGTACAATGAGAAACGAAGGAGGTTTTATCGTTCAGATGACCAAACAATTCACACGCACGGTCGAGGATTTTACGTGCGAGCATTGCGGCCATGAGGTTAAGGGGACAGGGTATACCAACCATTGTCCAGCTTGCTTGTGGTCAAAACATGTCGACGTAAATCCGGGCGATCGTCAAGCCGAGTGTCTCGGTATGATGGAGCCAATCTCGATCGAGCAAAAGCGTGGCGATTTCGTAATCGTCCAGCGTTGTCAATCGTGCGGTCATGTTCGAAAAAACAAGGCTGCACCAGAGGACGACATGGACGAGATCATACGTATCTCGTCGCACGGCATCCAGGGGTAGTAATGTTGCTTATACAGTACTGCCCCTTCGCCTTTTTCTGAAAAGTGATGTTTTTGTTGATATATCAGAAAGGAGTCCGTCGTGGATAAGCAGAAATGTGCTGGATGTGCCGTTGGGTGCGTGCCGTTTGATTCGGTGCCGCATCTGTGTCACATCGAGACGACTTATCAATGCAATTCGGATTGTATCTTTTGTTACAATCCGGAGCGCGAAAAACCGATCAATACTTCATTGATCGATCGGGTCGTACGATCCGTGGCTGCCAGTCAGATACCGCATGTGTATCTGATTGGGGGTGAACCGAGTATGCTCGGCGTCGAAAAGCTCAATGAGTACATTGAGCTCCTCAGTGATCATTCGTCAGTAACGATCGTTACCAACGGGCGAATCACTCTGCGCGGCATTTCGCCGCGTTTGGCCTGCTTCGGCGTACCGCTCCACGGAGCCACAGCCGAAGCGCATGATTTCATCACGCGACGACCTCATAGTTTCGATCAAGCGCTTCGCTCGATTGATTACTATGTGGGCCAGGGACATGATGTACGTTGTATTCCGGTTTTGACGGGGTATAACGCGCATGAGATCTACGATATCATTCGTATTGCCGTGGAACATGGCATGGAATCGATTTTCGTGGATCGGTATGAAGATGGCGGCATCGGCGCGCAGCATTCGGTCAATGACCCGCGGTTGAAGCCAACCATGGATCAGTTCCGGGATGCGGTAACGCAGATGTTGCGAGCGCGGGAAGATTTTCCTCAGCTTGGTGGTCGGGTCGGATTTGGCACGGCCATCCCGTACTGCATTGATGAACGGCTGATTCGGGAAGGCATGACTGCCAATTGTGGCGTGGGGTCTACATTCTGCGCCATCAACCCATCGGGTGACGTCCGGCTCTGCAACCAATCACAACTGGTGTTTGGTAATGTGTTGCTGGAATCGCTTGAGGCGATTTGGCAGCAGCGCTCACTCGATACGTTCCGCGATTTGTCGTGGGTCGAGGAGCCGTGCCGCTCGTGTCCGTTGCTGGACGAATGCGTCTGTGGCTGCAAGGTCGACGCAAACTGTTCGGATCGATTCTGTATCGATTACGCAGTACGTGGGTTGATCAAGCCGCCCATCGATGTCAGCGTGATACAGCCGACTGCTACCACGGAGGTTTCGTTTCCTGAAGCCTATCGTCAGTTTTTCGTCAATCGCTACACGAAGATACTCGATCGCCATCCGGAACGATTCTTGGTGACGCGGTATCAGACGGTGACATTGAATGACGGCGCACTCGAAGTGCTTCGAGCTATCATTGACAAGAGGTTATTGACTGAACAATCGGTCATTACCTATTTTGCCGATGAGATCCCCGAGCCGGAATTGCGGCGGGCTATCTCGCTGTTTATCCGGGCTGGCGCACTTGATGAAACGGAGGTGACTCATGCCGGTACATGATGTGCATTGGGAAATCACTAACGCGTGCAATCTGCGCTGTTTACACTGTGTTCAGTGTTCAGGTGCGCCACGTACTGGTGAGCTCAATCCGGACGAAGCGGTGCAGATCATCGATCGATTAGCAGCAGCAGGCGTGCAGCGTATTTGCTGGACCGGCGGAGAACCGTTTGTCCGGCGTGATTTCGCGACGCTGCTTCAGCAGGCGCATCAGGCAGGCATTGTGCAAGCCGTCATCACTAACGGGTATCTGGTTCGGCAAGGGCAGCTCATGATGCTTCAGCAATTGGCCATCCCGCTCGGCGTCAGCTTGGATGCGACGACTGCAGAATTGCATGATGCCCTGCGCGGTGACGGGTCATTTGACCGGGCGATGCAGACGATTGTGTCTGCGCGAGCGCAGGCCATACCCGTAACGCTGTATGCAACGGTTACTCGGGGAAATATCCACGAGTTGCCATCGCTCATCGCTCTCGCCAAGCACTTTGATTGCGGTATTCATGTCAATGAAGTGTCATTGGCTGGTCGCGCCGAAGCGATTTGGCCCCGTCTGGCACTGAATGAAGCGTTGCGCGAACAGCTGACCGTGATGGTTGCCGATGCAGCCCGCGAGCATTTCGGTGAAACGCCGGAGTGGGCTCCGGACGGATGCTGGGCTGACGGCTCGGCTGTCTACCTTCGCTCTGATGGTCAAGTGTTCCTCTGCAGTGAGCAGGTGCAGTATGCACACAGCGCCGCACTGGGGCACATTCTGGAGCATTCACTTGATGAACTGCTTCAGACCGACTTGATCAGTCAGTGTAGTGGCAGCGCATGTTCGTATCGCGTATTATCAAGTCCGCGCGTGACGATGATTATCAATCAGCCGATCAGGTGCCCGCTGGTTTCCGTTGAGTCGAAGTTAGAAACCCTGGACGCACTCAATCAGGCACTCGACGCGTTGTATGCGCCGTTTGCCGATGTGTGTGTCGCGTGCCAGGATAAGTGTTGCCAGGGATTCGTCTGGCTGATGCCTGAGGAATTGACTCGTCTCCAGCAGTGTGAGGTCGATACGGTCGAAGTGAATGACGCCGCGTCGTTCATCCATTCTTTTCCTGAAAAAGAAGACGGTTCAATCGACGTATCGGTTCCGTCGCCGCTCTGTAGTCAGCTCTGTTCGCTCCAGCCGCGTCGCTGCCGAGTGTATGCCGATCGTCCTTTTTCCTGTCGCCTCTACCCGATTGGGTTGGAGGTGCGGGAAGATGGCATGCTGGTCTGGGCACTTCATCAGGATTGTCAGATTACTCGATATCTGGGGAGCGAGGGACTGCTCGAGGAATTCGAACGGCGAGCGCTGCAGATTCTGGACAGCATGTGTCCGGAATTGTATGCTAGTATTATTGAAGCGTATCGCAAGGTACATATTCTGATAACTTTCCCCCTTGGGGGAAATAACATTCGCACTTTAAAGGAGGTGGTTAAGCTTGTCAAAGTGTAAGGCTGTCTTAGACAGCACAAAAGTGACCAAGATCAATGTCACCAAGGGCACGCCGCCCAAAAGCGACAAGACGAAGTAATGGTCAAATAGCCGAAAGGCTACGTATTCATGTGGCGCGTTTGCATTTTTGCAGAGGCGCCACTTTTTTATTCATCTATCCCTTGCCAGCGGTAGGGTTTTCTGGTACACTCGTGCCACGTATGTGTCCTGCAACAGGACCATTTATTTTATCCGTCGATTTTATGGAAATACGAAACATCGCCATTATTGCTCACGTCGACCACGGGAAGACACTGCTGACTGACGCGATTATGCGGCAGACCGGCATGGTAACTGATGACGCGGTCAGTATGGATTCCAATGTGCTGGAAAAAGAGCGCGGTATTACGATTTATTCGAAAAACGCCTCGGTTTTTTACCGTGGCACGAAAATCAATATTGTGGACACGCCGGGCCATGCGGATTTTGGCTCTGAAGTTGAACGAGTACTTCGTTCAATTGATAGTGTGTTATTGGTAGTCGATGCGCAGGAAGGCCCCATGCCCCAGACGCGGTTTGTATTGAAGAAATCGCTTGAGCTCGGCCTGAAACCGATCGTGGTCATTAATAAAATTGATAAGCCGGCAGCTGATCCTGATTTGGCTCAAGAGGAAGTATTTGAATTATTTCTTGATTTAGGCGCCAGTGACGAACAATTGGATTTTACTACCGTGTACGCCATCGGGCGCGACGGTATTGCGAAGATGAATTTAGCCGATGAATCGAAAGATCTCACCCCGTTGCTTGATACTATTCTATTGAAAGTAAAACCCGCCAATGCTGACATCAGTCTTCCATTCAGATTTCAACCATTTAATCTCGCCTACGATAATTTTCTTGGCCGTTTAGCTATTGGTCGGATGTATGAGGGCACCATTAAAACAGGTGGCCCGGCCGTGCGCAAGGGAACCGATGGTACGGTACAGAACGGAAAAATTACGAAATTGTTTTCATTTAAAGGAATGCAGCGTGAGGAAGTAACCGAGGCGGTTGCTGGCGATATTGTCATGGTGGCGGGGTTTGCCGATATTGATATTGGCGATACGATTTGTGCTGATGCCAGTCAGGAGTCGTTGCCCGCTATTCTGATTGATGAGCCGACCATATCACTACAACTATTGGTGAACAATTCTCCGTTTGGCGGACGCGAGGGAACCTACGTTACCAGTCGGCAGATTCGGGAGCGATTAGAGAAAGAATTGGAAGTCAACGTGGGTTTGCGCATTGATTTTTCTTCAGACACGTATACCGTGTTTGGCCGCGGCGAATTACATATCGCTATACTTCTAGAAAACATGCGTCGCGAAGGATATGAAGTGCAAGTGTCACAACCGCATGTCATTAATAAGGAAATTGACGGAAAACTCAACGAACCTTTTGAAGAAGCGACCGTCGATGTTCCCGAAGCCCAATCCGGCGTGGTCATTGAAAAGCTCGGCAAACGCGCGGGCGTGATGGTCCACATGGAGAACGAGGCCGGACAAGCGCGGATGCTCTTTGAGATTCCCACGCGTGGATTGTTAGGGTACCGAAATGAATTTATCGTTGATACGAAAGGCGAGGGTATCCTGTGCTCGCGTTTTATCGGGTATCGACCGCATGTCGGGGAAATCAAGAAGCGCGACGTCGGTTCGATGGTGTCTATGGCCACCGGCAAGGCGCTCGGGTACTCGCTCAATAATTTGCAGACCCGAGGCACTCTGTATATTTCGCCAGCTACTGAAGTATATGAGGGTATGGTCATCGGTAATACCTCAAAAGGCGATGATATGGCAGTCAATCCGATCAAAGGAAAGAAGTTAAGCAATATGCGCGCTTCGGGTACTGATGATGCGATCCAACTCGAACCGCCGATGGAGCTAACTATTGAGCGGGGATTGGAAGTGATGGCTGATGATGAGTATCTCGAGATTACTCCGAAGAGCGTCCGTCTGCGGAAGCAGCATCTGACGGTCAACGAGCGGCGCCGCGCCGGGGAAATATAATTTTAATTTATCCACAGGCACGCTCATTGGCGGTCTTGTGTTATTTGTGGGTTGTGATATATTCATAACATTGAATATGTTACCCACCCTATTTCAACCACATAGTCAGCTTTTTAAGGCTCTCGCCAGTCCAAAACGACTGGAAATTGTGCATTTATTGCGCACTCACTGCATGCGGGTGGAGGAAATTCAGCGCATGACCGGTATGACCCAGGCAAATGTCAGTCAGCACCTGCAGGTACTGCGCCGGTGTAATGTCGTAGTGCCGCAGCGAACGGGCAAAGCTATTAGTTATTGCTTATCGCATCCCCGTATCGTCCACGCCCTGGATGACGTGCAGCAAATTTTAGTCGACCGGAAAAAGGTTAATTCGGCGCAGAGTGCCCACAAGACCCGCGTGCCGATCCCCCAAGTGATTGATCCGGTCTGCGGCATGTCTATCTCGCCACAAACGGCGGTGCTGATGGCGAATTATCGCCGCTCCACGTATTATTTTTGTGCATCAGGATGCCATGCAGCATTTACTAAAAAACCAGAACACTATGTATAAGAAAACAATTATTGCGGTTCTTATTTTTTCATTCTTCGGTGTGCTTTTGTCCGGTTATCTTTCATATTGGAATCTATTTGGTCCCAGCTGCCACGTCGGCCCCTTGAACTGGTTGGTTTCCTGCGGTGGTCCCGGGAAAGTGTTAATTTTTGGTCAGCCTACCTGCATCTATGGTTTTGGCATGTTTTTCAGCGTGATGGTTTTGTCAGTCATTGCGCTGGCCACCCTACCCAAGCGCGGTTTGGTGCGCGCCCTGATGACGCTTGGCGTAGTTGGCACATTATTTTCGGCGGGTCTTATTATTTATGAAGTGTGGATTCTTAAGCTGGCGTTTACGGGATTGCCCGCATGCGTGTATGGATTTGTTCTTTACGTTGGCATATTGATATCAAGTGTGCTCGCCAGTCGCTCTTTTCAGACCGCACAATCAACTAACTCTCACAATCAGCCAATATGACCATCGATCAAATCATTGGTATCCTACTCATCATTCTCGTTATTGCATTTTTTGCACTTTGGCTCAGATTCCAGCGCCGTCAAGAGAAGGCGGATTTCAAAGATAATGCCCAAGAAATTACGGTGCTGGTCAAAGGCGCCTATGATCCAAATGTGATAACGGTTCGTGCCGGCGTTCCCTTACGCATCCACTTCAATCGGCAAGAAGACACGGATTGTTCGCGGTATGTGACATTTGACGGGCTTAATATACGAAAAGATCTAAAGGCATTTGCCATGACTGATGTTGAATTCACACCAAAAAATCCTGGTGAAATCTCGTTTACGTGTGATATGGGGATGTATCAGGGAAAAATAATTGTAACCTAATATATATGTCATCAAACGAAACTATTATTTCACTCAGGGGCATGCACTGTGCCAGTTGTGCCCAGCTTATCGAGCGCCGGTTGCGAAAAGTTCCGGGCGTGGAGCATGCCATGGTTAATTATGGGACAGAGCGGGCGCATGTGACTCACGCGTCAGATGCCGTCGCCCCTGAACAATTGATCAAAACCGTGGTTGATGCCGGCTACCAGGGGACTATTCTCGATCGAGAACATAACACCGAAGCAGTCGATAAGGAAAAAGAAATTCAAAAAATCCGTCGTACGTTTTGGATCAGTCTGGTGCTGGCTATTCCGGTTTTGATATTGAGCATGGGGATGAAGATTGTACCGCAGATTGAGGAAATTCCATATCGCGAGTGGTTGCAGTTTCTCTTTGCTACCCCGATCCAATTTTGGGCTGGCTGGCAGTTTTATCGAGGGACCTGGGGTGCGCTGCGTGCTCGCACGGCTAACATGGATAGCCTGATCGCGCTCGGGACATCGACTGCCTATGTCTATTCATTATTTGTGGTGGGCGGTCTGATTGATGGCGAGGTTTATTTCGAAATTGGTAGCATCCTGATTGCTTTTGTCTTACTCGGCAAATGGCTCGAGGCGCGGGCGAAAGGCAAGACCAACGAGGCGATTAAGAAATTGATGGGATTAGCGCCCAAGACTGCCATTGTTATCCGTGATGGCGTCGAACAGGAGATTGCCCTGGATATGGTGCAGGTTGGCGATGTAATACGCGTCAAACCAGGGGCTAAAATCCCGGTGGATGGCACGGTCGCTGAAGGATCTTCTTCAGTGGATGAGTCTATGGTGACGGGAGAAAGCATTCCCGTGGAGAAGCATGCAGGTGATCCAGTTATTGGTGGCACCCTGAATATCCACGGGTCATTTACTTTTACCGCAACGAAGGTCGGGAAAGAAACGTTGCTCGCCGGCATTATACAGCTCGTAGAGCAGGCACAAGCATCAAAAGCGCCGATCCAGCGATTTGCCGATCGAGTCTCAGCTTATTTTGTGCCGACGGTTATTGCTATTTCTTTGATAACATTTATATCGTGGTATTTCTTGGCTGGTCAGGATTTCGTTTCTAGTTTATTAGCCTTTGTGGCCGTACTGGTGATTGCTTGCCCCTGCGCACTCGGCTTGGCTACTCCAACGGCCATTATTACCGGCACGGGGTTAGGCGCGAGCCATGGCATCCTGATCAAGGGCGGGGAAGCACTTGAGGCAGCGCGGAAAATTGATACTGTCGTATTTGATAAAACCGGCACCCTGACCCACGGCAAACCAGATGTCACTGATATTCACGCCACGAATCGAGGTCAGGAACAGTACGTACTGACGGTCGCTGCTTCACTGGAGAAACAATCAGAGCATCCGCTCGCAGAAGCAATCGTGCGGAAAGCGCACGAGGAGCAGTTCGCCTTGTTTCCTGTTATTGATTTCGCGGCAGTCCCCGGGCATGGCGTGAAAGGCGTGATCGACGACAAACCAGTGTATCTGGGGAATCGGAAGTTAATGAAACAGATTGGCGTATCCTACGTTGAGGCCAGCGAGGCAATCGATGCGCTGGAGCATCAGGGTAAAACAGTTATGCTGTTAGCCGTCGGTAAAGCCCACGTTGGATTTATTGCCGTGGCTGATACGGTGAAAGAAAGTTCCCGTGAAGCAATCACCGCATTACAGAAAATCGGTATTGGTGTACTGATGATCACCGGTGATAATGCACAGACCGCCCAAGCGATTGCCCAGCAGGTGGGCATCACTCGAGTGCTATCTGAAGTATTACCAAAAGATAAAGCGCACGAAGTAGTGGAATTGCAGCGGACCGGCGCACGGGTTGCTTTTGTCGGAGATGGCATTAATGACGCACCAGCGTTGGCTCAAGCGGATTTGGGAATCGCTATCGGCTCAGGCACGGATGTGGCACTGGAAACCGGACAAATGGTTCTTGTTAAAAATGATTTACGCGACGTGGTGCGCGGTATCAGTTTATCCCGTCGCACATTTCGAAAAATTGTGCAGAATCTATTTTGGGCATTAATTTATAATGTTGCAGGCATTCCTATTGCCGCGGGAGTCTTCTTCCCCATTTTTGGTTGGCAATTGCGGCCAGAATTGGCGGGAGCGGCGATGGCATTATCCAGTATCTCAGTGGTTTTGAATTCGTTATTATTAAAACGATGGCGACCATGACATTATTTTCATTAATTAACGTATTATTAAGAGTATGAATCTTTGGGCAATATTTATTACCGGGTTAACCACGGGCGCGCTGACCTGCCTGGCAGTTCAGGGAGGACTTCTCGCCAGCGTTATCGCCGGCCAGAAACAGAAAGAATTAGAGGAGACTGAAGCGCCAGCTCGCGGTATATCCCGTTTTATCAAACGGCAAGACTGGATGTCAGTTGGGTTATTCTTAGTGGCCAAGCTGGGCAGCCATATGGTGGTTGGTTTTCTGTTGGGCGCGCTTGGTTCCGTGATTACCCTCAGCCTGGGCATGCGCGTCACCTTTCAGATTATTGCCGCGCTTTTTATGATAGCCGCAGCGATGAATCTATTGAATGTCCATCCAATATTTCGCTATATCATGTTCCAGCCGCCCCGCTTCATGCAGCGCTGGGTGCGCAATTCAGCTCGGGGGCAGTCGTTCTTTACTCCCATTATGGTCGGTGCACTGACTATTTTTGTGCCGTGCGGCGTCACACAAGCGATGGAGGTTTTGGCGATTACTTCTGGTAATCCGGTTCAAGGTGCACTCATCCTAGGCGTGTTTGTACTTGGTACCGTGCCGCTTTTCGGTGGCATTGGGTTGATCACCGCTAAGCTAGGTGAATTATGGCGCGGCGCGTTTCTGAAGGTTACCGCGGTTGCTTTGCTGCTCATGGCACTATACAGTATCAATGGCGCGCTAGTCGTTTTGGATGTACCCTTTTCAGCTCAGCGCTTAGCGGCGGCGTTTGCCAAACAGTCGACAAATGAATCGTCTGATGTTAATACAAATATTAAAACCAACAGCAATAGTAATTCAAATACTAAGGCTTGGCAGTCTTCCAAGAGCCAGGATTCAGCACAACAGGATTCAGTGCAGAAAGTCACCATCAATGTACAGAATAGTGGTTATAACCCAAAAAAATTCCAAGTGAAAGCCGGTACGCCAGTCGAATTAACCGTTAAAACGAACGGGGTATACTCGTGCGCAGCGGCATTTACTTTCCGCGCTTTCAATATTAATGAAATATTGGAACCAACGGATTCTCAAACATTCCGCTTTACCCCTACTAAGCCGGGAAAGTACACGTACTCGTGCTCAATGGGGATGTATTCGGGAGTTATGGAGGTTATTTAAGCGCTATGACTGAAACCATTACACTCTCTATTATTGGAATGCACCCTGTGCTATGCTCGCCATGCTCGCAAGTACAGGGCGAGTTGAGTCGACGGGAAAATGTTTCACTTCTAACAAGCGTATGATGACTACAATAACCTTAAACATTCTTGGTATGCACTGCACTAGTTGCAGCATGAATATCGATGACGCACTTGAAGAGTTGCCGGGCGTTGAGGCAAGTAAAACGAGCTATGCACGCGCCACAACTGAAGTGACGTATGATCCGGCGCAGGTTTCCCAGGAAAAGATCGCTCAGACTATCCAGGACGTCGGATACCAGGTAGCGTAGCGTCAGCGAAACGCGCCGCTGGTTTGCTGGCTTTATCTTTGATCATGATGTTGTGGTATTGCCTGGGAGGGAGTATACTAAGAACGATTATTAGTTATTAGTATGCGCATTATCGGGAAAATAGTTCTCGTGCTTGTTCTGCTCAGTTTGATCATGCCGTTTGTGAAAACCGCGTGTGATTTGACATTGCTCAATAATCTCGAACAATATCATGCGCCGATGTGCCATCTGGAGGATCTCAGTCAAACGTTTGGCCATCTTCGTCAATTTCAGCAATTCAATGCAGCAGTGGTTGAGCCAATGAATCTGATGTTGTTATTGATTCTGTTTATAGCGGCAGTGAGTATTTCAATGACGGCGCGCGTGCGTCAGGCGTTGATGCTACCGGCAGATGAGTATGCGTTATGGAGTGGACATATGAAACCATGGGATCCGTTGCGGTTTGCTTTTTCTCATGGACGGTTGCGCCGGGTGGACTACGAGTAATTATTAAGAACAGTCCTCAGATGAGCTATGGCAGTACATGGCTTGATTACTATTATTGAAAAAATAAACTACATTATGGAAACACCCGAAGAGAAAAAAAGAGAATCTTTGCTTGAGTTGCTTGGTCCGAAGCGAGCCTTCATTTTTGGCATCATTGCTATGTTCATGACGGTTTCGACCATTGGCTTCTATATCTTCTTATTTACTGGTTGGGATGGCGCTTCGAGCAAGACATTCGGTACGACGACAAACGTAGATAAGACTGCCGATACGAATACCACTATAACCGACACCAATGCAGCCCCAACCACAGTCACCGTGGCTGACATTACGGCTGACGATCATATCGTGGGGAATTTAGACACAGCTAAAGTCGTGGTGGTTGAGTACTCTGATCTGGAGTGTCCTTTCTGCAAACAGTTCCACCCGCGCCTGGAGCAACTATCCGTTGATTTCGGCGATGAGGTTGCTTGGGTTTATCGTCATTTCCCGCTTGAGTCGCTGCATCCGAAAGCACCACGCGAGGCTGAGGCATCTGAGTGCGCTGGAGAGCTCGGTGGCAATGATGGATTCTGGGCATTTATTGATAAGGTGTATGAAGTGACTCCATCTAACAACGGATTGGAGGACAGTAAACTTCCGGAAATTGCCGGTCAGATTGGCCTTGATGTAACGAAATTTAACGATTGTTTGTCGAGTGGGAAATACAAAGATAAAGTACAGTCTCAATATGACGACGCGGTAAATGCTGGCGGTACCGGCACTCCGTATTCAGTCGTGGTTGGCAAAGACGGTACCACAATTCCGATCAATGGCGCACAGCCCTACAGCAGCGTGAAGAGCGCCGTCGAGAGCCTATTGAATTAAATCATGATGATTGCCGGGCGGGGGAATCCCCGCCCAGCGTCATCGCGCATAATCATCCACTATATGAATCGAACGATTCTAATCATTATCCTGGTTGTCGTTGTAGTCGGCGGTACTGCGGCATGGGTGCTCATGTCGGGCAAAGACGGGGCGACCAATAGCAATGCAAATACCACAGTCTCCAATACCAATCGCTCAACCACATCGAATACGAACGTGACTAATGTCAATCGTGCGGCCAATCAGAATGTGAATACGGTCGCTGCCAATACCAATACAGCAACTAATGGCAACACGAATGCCAGTGCCAATGCAAACACCAATACGGCATCGAGTGCCGTATCAGTCACCGCCTCGAGTGTGAGCGGTTTCTCTCCCAGAACCGTCACCGTCAAAGCCGGCGGTACGGTTACGTGGACCAATACCGGTGGCAGCACAGTCTACGTGGCGCCAAATACTCATCCCCAACACACCGATTATGCCGGCATTTGGGATGACGATGACAGTGGCAGAATCAGCGGTGGAGAAACGTATCGCATGACTTTTACTACGCCGGGCACATATACATATCATGATCATAACAATGCGAGTCAAACTGGTACCGTTGTTGTGGAGTAAATGACAACCTTTAGAGATGTGAAGTATTGTACGTATTATACCTGGCCGCACTAATGGCACGGTCAGGTTAATTTTGTTGTCAAAGTCTTTGTCTCCATGCTAGACTAGCCATACTTTACTTATGCAATTACTTTGGAAATACCTCAAACAGTACAAAAAAACATTGGTTGGCGCTTTAGTTTTGGCTACTATCAATCAGTTTTTTTCGTTGATTGATCCTCAAATTTTTCGCTTGTTGATTGACCGTTATGCCAGCCGGTACCAGGAGCTTTCGCAGGGTGAATTTCTGCAGGGAGTCATTTTGTTATTACTTGCTGCAGTGGGAGTGGCGCTGGTTTCCCGTCTCGCAAAAAATTTCCAGGATTATTATGTGAATGTGATTACCGAGCGCCTGGGTGCGCGATTGTATGAGGATAGCGTGGCACATTCATTTTCATTGCCCTTCACGGCATTTGAGGATCAGCGTTCAGGAGAATTACTGCAGAAGCTAGAAAAAGCGCGTACTGATGCCAAGAAGCTGATCAAAAGCGCCGTGAGTGTTATTTTTCTTTCTTTGGTTGGTATTGTCCTAGTCGTGACCTATGCTTTTTATGTGCATTGGGTCATTGGCGCCGTCTATCTTTTGATGGTTCCTTTACTTGGCTTGGTTACCTATTTCTTGAGTCGACAGATTAAGAAGGCGCAATCAGCGATTGTCCGGGAGGAAGCGGGGTTAGCCGGATCGACCACGGAAACGCTCCGCAACGTAGAATTGGTGCGCAGTTTAGGCCTGGAGGAACAGGAAATTTCTCGTCTCAATACCGTGAATGAGACGATTCTCAAGCTTGAATTAAAGAAGGTTATCCTCGTACGGAAGTTATCATTTTGGCAGGGGACCATGATCAATGGATTGCGTTCGGCGCTGTTGTTGTTGATGCTCTGGCTGATTTTTCAAGGGTCCATCACTATTGGCGAATTTTTAAGCCTGTACATATATTCCTTTTTTATTTTTAGTCCACTCTACGAGCTGGGGCAGGTGGCAACCGAATACCAGGAAGCAAAAGCGTCTAGTCAGCAGCTGCAGGAGATTCTCAGGATTCAACCAGAACCGCGGCCGGATCATCCCCAACCAGCTGGTGAGCTCAAACAGATAGCATTCCGTGAGGTGAGTTTTACCTATGCGTCAGCCCCGCAGCCAGCGTTGCAGGGGATCAGCCTGACGATGCGATCGGGTGAGACCGTGGCTTTCGTCGGACCGTCCGGTTCCGGGAAGACCACTATGGTGAAATTGTTGGCTGGTCTCTACCGGCCCGAGGCTGGCACCATCCGCATCAATGAGGTCGATACCCAAGCGCTTGATTTCGTTCAATTTCGACAGCGCATCGGTTTAGTTGCTCAGGAAACTCAGTTGTTTGCCGGTACGATTCGGGAAAATCTACTCTTTGTCAGGCCTCAGGCAAGTGATGACGAGTGCCGTGCTGCTCTAACTGCGTCTGCGGCTGATTCTATTCTTCGTCGCGCTAGCCAAGGACTCGACACGAAGATCGGCGAGGGTGGTTTGAAGTTATCCGGTGGTGAACGCCAACGGTTGGCGATCGCACGCGCTTTGCTCCGTCAGCCGGATTTGATAATCTTTGATGAGGCAACCAGCAGCCTGGACTCAATTACCGAGCGGGCGATTACTGAAACTATCCGTGACATCGAAAAAACGCATACACAGTTAATCACCGTGCTGGTGGCTCATCGTTTATCGACCATCGCACATGCGGACCGCATCTATGTCTTTGAGCACGGTGCCATCATTGAACATGGCTCACATGAAGCCTTGCTTAAACAAGGCGGCCTGTACGCCGCACTATGGCGAGAGCAGGTGCATCGCACTGATGGATTCTCCGCAGGCGTGTCGAGGGCGTCTGCGTAAGGCTTAAATACTATGAATTTTACGAAAAAAAATATTATTTTGATGATTGTGATTGCCGGTCTCATTCCGTGGTTGGCGCACGCACAAACGGAGGCTCAGCCCCAAGGTGATGTCTTTACGGCGCGGGTTACGGCTGTAGTCAGTGAGCAAACGGTTTCAGTTGAGACAGGTGGAACGGTCGTGCAGCAGGTATTGAAGTTGCGAGCGTTGGACGGTGAGCGGGCGGGGCAGGAGCTGATTTTTGATGGAACTAAGATCCAGGCGATAGCACAGAATACCTACGCAGTCGGCGATAAGGTTATCGTTGCACATAGTTTGGGGGTCGATGGCGCTGACCAATTCTATGTGGTGGATTTTGTGCGGCGATCGCCATTGTACTGGCTCGCCGCTCTCTTTGCTGCCATAGTCGTCGTGGTTGGCCGGTTGAAAGGTATTCGGGCACTGTTCGTGCTCGCGCTCTCTTTCCTGGTAATTTTTTGGTTTATTATCCCGCAGATTGTAGCTGGCTCTTCGCCGCTCGTTATAAGTATTATTGGCACGTTTGGTATTTTAGTATTTGCCATTTATCTGACGGAGGGGTTTCATCGCAGTTCTACCATTGCCGTTACCTCGATATTTATCTCTTTGGTGATTACCGCGCTGCTCGCCCTTTGGTTTACTGCGCTGACAAAATTAACCGGTTTTGCCAGCGAAGAAGCGATTTATTTGATCGGATTAGGCGAAGGGAACATTAATATCCGTGGATTGCTTTTAGCTGGAATTATCATTGGTGCGCTGGGCGTGCTGGATGATGTGGCAGTTTCGCAGACCGCCTTGGTAGGCGAATTGCGCCAGGCCAATCCGAGATTAACCAATCGAGAATTATATCGTCGAGCGATGCGTGTGGGTATATCCCATATGGGCTCTATGGTTAATACGTTATTTTTTGCTTATGCCGGTGCGGCGCTTCCCTTGCTCATATTATTTAGCTCATCAGAAATTAACGCACCAACATTTTCGCAGGGGATTAATAGTGAAATGGTAGCTACTGAAATTGTGCGGACGATGGTTGGTAGTATCGGATTAATTTTAGCGGTGCCGATTACTACTGCATTAGCCGTGTGGTGGGGGACGAGATCTCGCGATAGGTTACTCCAGGACGAGCAGCAGCGCCATCAGTCCGATCCCCACAATCATCGCACCGAGCTGGGCAGCTGATTTGCCTAAATGCTCTTCGCGTTTGAGCTCGGGGATGAGGTCCGCGGCGACAATATAAATGAATCCACCAATCGTTAAGGGAATGAAGTAGCGCTCTGCCACCGCAGAGCTATTGGCGATGGTCAGCGCGATGACTGCACCGAGGATTGCGATTATCGCTGAGATGACATTGAAAAACAGCGCCCGTTTTTTAGTGTATCCGGCGTGAATAAGAATGCTGAAGTCGCCGATTTCCTGAGGGATTTCATGCAGGATGACCGCGAGGGTGGTGGCCACGCCGAGGGTGGTATCCACCAGGAAAGCCCCCGCAATAATCATGCCATCCAGCAGATTATGAAAGCCGTCACCGATGAGGTTATTTAAACCGACGGGGTGGCGGTGTTGTTCCGTGGTGGGGATATGGCAATGGCGCCAGTGAAGAAATTTCTCCAGGGCAAAAAATACCACAATGCCGGTGATGATGAGCAAGGGGATGCGCATACTTCCGTCATCTTGGGCATAAGCTTCGGGGAGTAAATGCAAAAATGCATCGCCAATCAATGAGCCGGCTGCAAAACTGACCAGCAGCAATAGCATTTTACGGAGCCGATCAATTGATAGCGAAATAGTCACTGCCCCAATAAATGAGACAAGGCTGACGAGAGTGACGCTGATAAGGGTTTGGAGCCAGATTGAAGTCATAGTTTGTATCGTTAGTGTGCGCATTGCTGGCACAGGCCAGTAATGGATACTTGGTGTATCACCTGGGTAAATCCTTTTGGCGCTGGTATTTCTGTAGTGCAGGGGAGACAGGCGATTGTGCGGCAGCGGCGGCAGACTGCGTGATGGTGGGGAGAATCAGCGGCGTAAAATTTTCGTTCACCCAAAATAAGTTCCTCAAAAATAACTTCTAGTTTTAATAATAATTCAATCGTCCGATAGATTGAGGCTTGGTCAATGCCGGTTCGCCTCAGGCCGCGAACTATTTCCTGGATTGTTTTTGGCTTCTGTTGTTTAGCCAAATAATCCAGCACCAATGTGCGTGGTCGGGTTATCTTCGTATGGGTTTGTTTGAGTTTATCCTCAGGTGGCATAGGCAACGGGGAGTATAGCAGGGGTATTTTCTATTTGCAAATATTTTGCAAATAGAAAGCCATGGACATAATTTGACATTGTTCGATGGTACGGTAGACTGAGTATCACTATGACGAAAACCACCGCTCAGAAAAAGACGCAGAAGAAAGCAGATTTGATTACCGCTGATATGCTGATGGGTGACATCGTGGGGCAGTATCCGCAGGCGACGGAGATTTTGGTGCGGTATGGGTTTCATTGCATCGGATGTATGATTTCTCCGTATGAGTCACTGGAGTCTGGTGCGGCGGTGCATGGCATCCCCATCAAGCCCTTGATTGAAGAATTGAACGCGGCGGTGAAGGGATAATCAGCATCGCATGAATAATAAAAGGGCCAGGCATGTCAGATGACATACCTGGCCGGTTTTGGGGATTAACCCCGCTCTTCAATAATCCTAAACGTCGATGATTAGGTTCCCGATGTAGTTGAACCTCACTTCCTTCATTGGCTTGGTGGCGTTAGCATTGGATTGGTTCAGGTAGTCGTTGCCGACAATGGGGGGCGAGATGCCCGTAACTCCTTCCGTGTTGGTCGCCGCGTCATTAAACTGCGTCATAATTGCGTTCGCCAGGCCGCTCGACATCTGTCTCGTCATAGGGCCGGCGCGCTCGAAGCCGGAGATCGTCATGGTAATCGCGGTAACATCCGAGTACTGCGTCGTCGGCGGAGAATTGATTATCGCCGATGTCAGGGAATGTGCCGCGAAAGTCTGGGCAGCCGACTCGGTATTAGCGATAACCGGCGGCGCCGTTCCTGAAAACATGGCCGTGTCGTTGGCGGTGAGAATACCCATCGAATTTGGCGGCGACATATCCGTAGTCACCGACACGCTCGTGTTATCCTGCGGAATATATGCTGCAGGATTAGGATATCCGTACGCCGTCACAGCGAGAACTAGGATAGTACAAAGGATTGTACTAATGAAACTGATTCGTTTCATGTAAAGACTCCTTGTCTTCTCGTTTGAACGGTTTTGTGGATTGCTCCAGTAGTAACTACTTGTCACATCGATGTAATGCTGCCTCCTTTGTCAGCGGGTGACGTGACTGTTTCATCATGAAACAGTAGAAAATATTGGAGTTTATATTGAAGTTTTTTTGAAAGGGCAATAATTATTATCAATAGTAGCATCAAACCATACCAGACTCAATATTTTTGTCAATATGGCATTTTCCTTATTCGGAACTGTTTTAATTTACAGAAAATTAGTGTATACTAGAGGCTCCACCTAATTATATAGATGGTAATCGGCCTATGCCGGTTCAGACATTGCAAATACATAAACTAACCTGGATCAATATTGGCTCTCTGCGGGAGGAGCATGTTAATTATTTGCAGGAAAAGTTTCATTTTCACCCGCTAGATCTCAAGGACTGCCTGGAGGGGGTGCAACGCCCGAAACTTGACGTCTACAAAAATTATCTTTTCATGATATTTCATTTCCCCCGGTTTGATCCCGAAACGCGACGCGTCGGGATCAATTCAGTTAATTTTTTTCTGGGGCACGACTTCCTGATCAGCATTGCCAATGAGCCGAACGAGTTTATTACCAACTACTACCAGCGATTGGAGAAAAAAGCGCAGCGCCAGTTTCCCTACGATCCGTTTAAAAATAGCGCTGGATATCTCCTGTATAAATTAGTTGATGGTTTGTACCACGAGAGTCTGCCCGTGGTCAATATGATCGGTCAGTATTTGAATGATGTGGAAGAAGACGTCTATTCAAACCAGAATAAGCAGGCGACGACGAATTTAGCCATTATCCGCCGCAATATCCTGAGCCTCCGCCGTATCCTGGAGCCACAGATCAAGATGGTTGATCGCTTAGTCAATATTGAAAATCAGTCCATACCGCAGAAGCTCGGCGTGTACATTGATGACGTGCATGATTATATGGAGAATTCATGGTCAGCACTGGAGAATTATCGAGACGCCGTTGATAGCCTGTATGACACCAATGAATCATTCATCAATCAGCGGACGAATGATGTGATTAAGATGCTGACGACGATTTCCGTTGCGTTATTACCTATGACCCTCTTGGCCAGCATCTACGGCATGAATATCGTTGGACTGCCGTTCGCCGATCATGCGGTGGGCGTCTGGATTATTTTTGGCGTGATGGCGGCAATTGTCGCTGGGAGCATTTATTTCGCGCGGCGTAATAATATAATTTGATGCCTTTTTTCCTTCGGGCCAAGAAACTGGATTTCGGATCAGGTGGCCAACCCTGGGTGGTTGTGCTTCAGGAAGCTGAAGCGCGCACGCTTGGCATTGTGCTGGGTGATTTGATAGAGCTAACCTGGGGTGAAAAGCGTAAGGCGATTGTGGTTGCCTATTACACTCGGTCAAAAGTCAAACCGGGTGAATTGGGCATCTTCCGGGAGATTTGGCGCACGCTGCGCGTGAAGGAAAATGAGCCGGTATCATTGCACGTGCTATCACGGCCACCCTCGATTGAAGCTATCAAGAAGAAGCTCTTAGGCAAACCCCTTTCGTATCTGGAGATGTTTTCCATTATTAAGGATATTGTCGATCATAAATTGAGTCGCGTGGAGATCACTTATTTTGTTGCATCTAGCTTTATTACCACGTTTTCAAATGAAGAGCTGTATTATATGACGAAGGCGATGGCCGAGACTGGGGAAATGCTTAAGCCCGGCCGTAAAGTAGTAGCAGACAAACACTCAATTGGCGGGGTGGCGGGAAATCGTACCACTATGGTGGTTATTCCGATTGTTGCGTCGCAGGGCGTCTTTATTCCTAAAACCTCTTCACGTGCGATCACCTCGCCTGCGGGTACGGCGGATACGATGGAGGTATTGGCTCCAGTGAGTTTGCCGTTCAAACGGGTTCAGGCGATTACGAAAAAAATTAATACGTGTTTAATCTGGGGTGGGAGTGTGAAGCTGGCTCCAGCTGATGACTATCTGATACAGGTATCGCACCCCCTCGCCCTCGAACCGTTGGATAAAATGGTGGTGAGTATTCTTGCGAAAAAAGTTGCCATGGGAGTGACACATTTAGTCGTCGATTTACCGTATGGGCCGACGGTAAAAATTACTAATCGTAAAGACGCGGATGCAGTCAAAGCAAAATTTGAATATGTGGCACGGCGATTCAAGATCAAAATAAAAGTCGTCATGACCCCAACTCGTGAACCAGTCGGACGTGGCATCGGGCCGGCACTTGAAGCGCGTGATGTGCTGCGCGTACTTCAGCAGAAAGATTATCGTCCGGCTGATCTGGAGAAAAAGTCGATCAGACTGGCGGGGGAACTTCTCGAATTAGCGGGACGGGCCAAGCGCGGCCGTGGCCATATGCTCGCGGCGGAAGCGCTGACCTCAGGTGCAGCCTGGCGCAAAATGCAAGAGATTATCCATGAACAGGGCGGCAAAGAAAAAATTGATTCAGAAGATCTCACCTTAGGCGCGTTGCGGCATCGGTTCTATGCGCCGTATAGCGGGACGATTGTCGGGGTGAATGATAAGATGGTGGATCAGGTGGCCCGCATCCTCGGCGCGCCGCATGAGAAACTCGCCGGCATTTACATCAATAAGCGCTTGGGTCAAAAAGTCCGGCGTGATGAGCGGCTTTTTACCCTGTACGCTCAAACCAGCGATCGTATCGGATTAGCCCTGGAAGCACTTAAAGAGCGCAAGATTTTTGATATCAAACCAGCCCCTCGGAGCCGTCGATAGCCATTTTGACAAGGGGGTATGCCCGTGGTATGGTAGGAGTGGTAATCGTTATCATTTATTTTGGAGCCATACTTTTGTGCCGGCAACCAGGGTAGCGAAACAGAAGACAGCCGATAAAACCTGGCGCTTAACCAATCAGCGCATGGTTATTTTGAGTTATCTTCGCGCCACGCCCGGGCATCACAGCGCTGAACAGATTTACGGTGAGGTGAAAAAAAAGATGCCGTCGATGAGCTTCGCCACGGTGTACCGCAATCTTAATTTTCTGCGTGATTATGGTTACATCCAGGAGACGGTGATTAATAAAATAAGCCGCTATGATGGACGGATTGATGCGCATGTCCATTTGCTCTGTGAGAATTGCGGCAAGGTGGTCAATGTCGACCATGACAGCATTTTTGAATCAGCTCGACGCCTCGCTAAACAGCAGCATTTTATTTCCCGCATGGAAAATATTGAACTTCGCGGATTATGTGAAGAGTGCCGCGCCAAGGGCGTCAAAATACCAGCCTTAGCGGAAGGACAGTGCCAATCATGCGGCAAACTGAAGAAGGACATCCTACAGGCAGTGCTCGAGTGTGGCGATTGCCGTTTCAATAATAGCTGCTTGTATTATCAGGAAGCGCATCGTGCGCATGCTTAAATCAGGAGTGAACTGACCATGGATCGACTGGTAATTCGACAGCTATATGCCCGTGTAACCGACACCCCCATTCTCAAGGGGGTTGATTTAACTATTCAGCCAGGCACTATTCATGCGCTGATGGGTCCGAACGGATCGGGCAAGTCTACGCTCGCCTCGATCATTGCCGGACATCCGGGCTATACGGTGACGCGGGGGACGATGACCTATGGTGCCACCCTGCTCAAGAAACTCACCCCTGACCAGCGGGCGCAGCGCGGTATTTTTTTATCGTTCCAATATCCGGTGGCGGTGCCTGGATTGTCCCTCGAACATTTTTTGCGCACTGCCTACAATAATATCCATCGCGGCCAGCAGTTATCCGCGTTGGAATTTCATAAACATATTGAAGCAAAAATGAAATTGCTCAATATGAAGCCAGATTTTGCCAGCCGTGCGCTCAATGAGGGGTTCTCCGGCGGAGAAAAAAAGAAGTCAGAAATTTTACAACTTGCTGTATTGGAACCAACCTTGGCCATTCTCGACGAAACGGACTCTGGCTTGGACATTGATGCGCTGCGCGCCGTGGCAAAAGGCATCAATAAATTGGTAAATCCGAAATTGGGCATTCTGATTATCACGCACTATGTGCGCATTTTACGCTATATCAAACCAGACTATGTTCATGTTATGTCGGCGGGAAAAATTATTAAATCGGGAAAACGAACGCTAGCCACTCAGATTGAACGTAGGGGCTATGACTGGTTATTGAAGAAAAAGAAATAACATATGTCTGACGCTCAAACATTACGCGCCTATGGCAATGAAGCGAAGCTGGCGGCAGAGCGGCCGGATACGCTTGACTATATTCATACTGCTAAACGCGGTCTGACGAAACGCACGGTGGAAGAAATTTCATCCATGAAAAATGAGCCTGCTTGGATGCGGGAAAATCGATTGCGTGCCTACGAAACATTTTTACAGAAGCGTGGGCCAGCCTGGGGAGCAGATTTGTCCGGCATTGATTTTGATGATCTGTACTATTATCTCAAACCAACTACTGGGGTGGCCAAACGATGGGATAAAGTTCCGAGCACTATTCGCAATACATACAACCGATTAGGCATCCCTGAAGCGGAACAAAAATATTTGACCGGCGTAATGGCGCAGTATGAATCCGAAGCGGTCTATCATAGTCTCCAGGATAAGATGTCCAAGCTCGGCGTTATCTTCACCGACATGGACACGGGGTTGCGGAAGTATCCGGATTTGGTCAAACAATATTTCGGTCGGGTGGTACCCGCCGGAGATAATAAGTTTGCGGCGCTGAACACGGCGGTATGGAGCGGCGGCAGTTTTCTGTATGTACCGGCCGGTGTGCACGTGACATTTCCCCTGCAAGCATATTTTCGCATTAATAAAGAAAAGGTTGGTCAATTTGAACGAACATTGATTATCGCAGAGCCGGGCAGCTTCGTACACTATGTGGAGGGATGTACGGCGCCACAGTATACCAGCGGTTCATTGCATTCCGCTGTCGTGGAAATTATTGTGAAAAAGGGAGCGCGGGTTCGCTATACCACCGTTCAGAATTGGTCAAAAAATGTGTACAATTTAGTCACCAAGCGGACGTTCGTGTATGAAGAGGGTACGATGGAATGGGTGGATGGAAACTTAGGCAGCCGCGTGACTATGAAATATCCTTCTGTTTATTTACTCGGCCGCAAGGCGCGTGGTGATGTACTTTCAGTGGCGTTTGCCGGCAATGGTCAGCATCAGGATGCAGGAGGTAAAGCAATTCACGGCGCACCGGAGACGACCTCAACTATTATTTCAAAATCTGTTTCAAAAGATCGTGGTCACACTTCGTACCGCGGCTTGGTTCGCGTCCCAGCTGGCATGCGTGGCTGTAAATCAAATGTGGTGTGCGACGCTTTATTGCTTCATCCACAATCGCGCTCTGACACGTATCCGACGATGGATATACGCGAGAGTGATGTGCAGATTGGTCACGAAGCTTCGGTCGGAAAAGTCGGTGAGGAGCAATTATTTTATCTCATGAGCCGTGGCTTGTCTGAAGCAGAAGCGATGTCAATGATTGTCTCGGGATTTATTGAACCAATTGCTAAAGAATTGCCCATTGAATACGCTGTTGAATTAAATCGCCTCATCCAATTAGAAATGGAAGGAAGCGTAGGATAACGAATTATTAATTGCTAATGTCTAATTTCTAATTCAGATACCTGTGTCCAGGATTGACCGACCACATATTTCTATTCCTACTACAAATCGAGCCCTCTATCCAAAGGCGGATCCACTGCAACGGCTGCCCGAAGCACTCGAGCGACGGGTGCGGGGTAGTCTTCGACCGAAGCGCGTCTTGGTGAAAAAGTCGGGTATCATTTCGTTGGACATTCAGGTAGAACAATTTCATAACGTGCAATACCATATTGCTGCGGGCATCACCGTCACATTTGTGTTGATTGGTGCTATACCGGTGATTAATTCGGGTTTGCACCTCGTGACCTGCCAACTCAGTCGTAATAGTCGCGTCACGGTCATTCAGGCTCTGAGCGGTGGCGCGCGGGTGGATACCCATCTGCGGTTTGAGCTGCAGGGGAGCGGCGCCGTGGCGAATTATCGCGGGGTGCTGTTTGGCCAAGCGCGATCGCAGCATGCGCTGCATCTGATCATGCACCATCAGGCGCCGCACACGTCGGGTGACATACTCCTGAAAGGGGTTTATACTGAGCAGAGTAAGGGTGTCATCACCGGCTTGATCAAGATTGACCGTCGCGCCCAGGACACTGATTCGTATTTTGGTGATGATGTACTTCTCTTTGATCAGGGCATGACCGCTTCCGAGCCGATGCTGGAGATAGAGGCAGATAACGTCCGCGCTTCGCATGGCTCAACCACGGGTCGAGTCAATAGTGATCAATTATTTTATCTCCAATCGCGCGGCCTCTCGTACCAGCAAGCACGGTATATGATCATCCAGGGTTTTTTCCAACCAGTACTGGCTAACGCGCCTGAGGCGCAGCAAGCTCAACTTTCTTCATTTATTAAAGCGCTATGAGTTTTGATCCCCAATTGGTAAAAAAAGATTTTCCGATACTCAACCAGCCAGATAATCCGGGTTTGGTTTATCTTGATTCCACCGCTTCCAGCCAAAAACCACAATCGGTGATTGATGCTATGAGTACGCTTTACCGAACCTCGTATGCTAATGTCCACCGGGGGATTTATCAGTTGTCAGAGAAGGCGTCAGAGGCGTATGAAAAAGCTCGGGCGACCGTGGCGCGATTTATTGATGCGGACCCAGCCGAGGTTATCTTTACTCGCAATGCCACCGAGAGTATTAATCTGGTCGCCTATACCTGGGGCAATGCAAATCTGAAAGCAGGAGATGAAATCATCATCACCGAAATGGAGCACCACGCCAATATCGTGCCGTGGCAGCAGCTCGCTCTGCGCACGGGTGCTATTCTTAAGTGGTGGCCAGTCACCGCTGACTATCGATTAGATTTGGCTGATTTGTCGAAACTATTTTCTCCCAAGACAAAACTGGTTGCCTGTACGCACATGTCGAACGTATTAGGAACGGTCAATCCAGTCGTAGAGATTATTGCTGCTATACGCAACTTCAATAAAGATATTGTCATTTTGATTGACGGTGCCCAAAGCACTCCGCATCTGCCCGTCTCCATGGCGAGCCTCAAGCCCGATTTCTTTGCCTTTTCCTCACATAAAATGCTAGGACCGTCAGGCATGGGCGTATTATATGGCCGCCGAGAATTGTTGGAAGCAATGCCGCCATTTTTGACTGGCGGGGATATGATTTCCCGCGTCACCTTTACCGAGGCGCGGTGGAATGAATTGCCCTATAAATTTGAAGCAGGCACCCCGCATATTGCCGGCGCCGTTGGTCTGGCCGCAGCCATTGAATATCTTGAGCGGCTGGGCATGGACGCTATTGCCGAGCATGAGCATCAGCTGACAGAGTACGGATTACGACGATTGAAAGAAATTCCTGGATTGCGACTGATTGGTCCAGCTACGACCGACGCTCGTGGCGCTATTTTCTCTTTCATGCTACCGGAAGTACACCCGCATGATCTCGCTTCAATATTAGATGAACAGAATATTGCCATTCGCGCGGGTCATCATTGTGCCCAGCCCTTGCATCAGAAATTAGGCCTCGAGGCTACCGCCCGTGCCAGCGTCTATGTGTATAATACGACTGACGATATTGATGCGCTCATTGTTGGCATCGATAAAGCTTTGAAACTTTTTGGCGTATGACATTCGACATGTATCGAGAAATCATCATAGATCACTCGAAGAACCCGCGTAATTTTGGTACGCTGGATAAACCCGACGGCACTGCATCTGCGGAGAATCCGTCATGTGGTGATAATGTTGATTTGCAGTATCACGTCGATGCAAAGAAAAAAGTCTTGACCGACATCAAATTTACCGGCACTGGTTGTAGCCTGACCAAAGCAGGCGCCTCGGTACTGACTGAGCAGGTGAAGGGCAAGAGCCTGAAAGACATTGCTGGGTATACTGATGATGCCTTTATTGCTGACTTGGGCGTGCCCGTTACCCCCGCTCGTAAGAAATGTGCTCTGCTCGCTTTACGAACGCTTCGAGAGCAAGTTATTAAGACAACTCAATAAAGGTTTTGACCATTCGATAGGAAACTGGTAGAGTGTATACGCTAATCAGTAATGATTTTTATTATGCCAGAAAAATATATTACCCCGCAATTGCCCTATGCCTACGATGCGCTCGAACCAAGCATCGATCGTGAGACCATGATGATTCATCATGATAAGCATCATGTTGCCTACACCACCAAATTAAACGAGGCAGTGGAAAAGCACCCCGCATTATTCGAAAAGAACCCAGTTGACTTACTGCGCGATTTGGCTTCTGTGCCAGAGGACATCCGCCCGGCAGTCCGCAATAACGGTGGCGGGCACGTCAATCACTCGTTGTTCTGGGAAATTATGGGACCGCACGCGGGAGGCGAGCCAAGTGGGATTTTGGCGGAAGCAATCAAAGAAACCTTTGGCTCATTTGCTCAATTTAAAGAGCAATTCGCTGAGGCAGCCAAAACGCAGTTTGGATCAGGTTGGGCGTGGCTGACGGTTACCGCCGATAAGAAACTCCAGATAGAAAAAACGGCGAATCAAGATACGCCCTTATCCGAAGGCCGCACGCCGATCTTGGCGCTTGATGTCTGGGAGCACGCGTACTATTTGAAATATCGCAATGTCCGACCGGATTACATTGCTGCTTGGTGGAATGTGGTGAACTGGGAGGCGGTTGCGAAACGTTATCAGGCGTAAACACGCTTGAATTTTTTAGGAAAATGTGGTATACTGCTTAGGTAGTTAAATTTTTTATCGTCTCTATACAAATATGAAAATTGTTCTTAAGCGTGATAAATGTATTTCAGCCGCAACCTGTGTGGCAATCGCTCCTGACGTTTTTGAATTAGATGAAGAGGGGAAAGTAAAATTAAAAAATGAGCATGGCGCTGATGATCAAACGATCATCGACGCGGCGCGGTCATGTCCGACTCAAGCGATCGAAATCTACGATGACCAAGGCAAGCAATTAGTCCCTTAATCAGCTGAACGCATTACCATGACAGACGCTGGTATGGAGATATCGCCAACCCCGACCCCTTCATATAAAAAGTGGTTTTTTGTGCTCTTGGGCGTATTTATGTTAGTCGTAGCGGGCGGCATCTATTTTTATGTATTGATTCAGGACAATGTAACTGATCTGCAGAATGGCAATGTGGATCGGGCGGCGTATCTGGATACTGCGGATGATCCGGTGGAAGGAAATCCCGATGCCACGATTGTTATTGTTGAGTTCTCTGATTTCCAATGCCCGTTTTGTTTTCAGGCTTTCCCGATCGTACGTGAATTAATAAATGCATACGGACAAGACGTAAAATTTGTCTATCGTGATTTTCCTATCACTGATTCGCATCCGCAGGCGCAGAAAGCCGCCGAGGCAGGAGAATGCGCTCATGTCCAGGGGCGTTTTTGGGAAATGCACGACAAGCTGTTTCTCAATCAAAATGACTTGAGCGTACCCTCGCTTAAGCGTTATGCCAATGAAATTGGGTTGGACACCGAGTTATTCAATCAATGCTTAGACAGCAATGCCTACGCTGATGAGGTGGAGGAGGATTTTGTAGCTGGTCTGGCTGCTGGAGTGACGGGAACGCCAACCTTCTTTATCAATGGCCGTCCCTTTACCGGCAGCGTTACCTTTGATCAGTTTGCGGAGATTATTGATCAGTTGAAAGCCATTCAATAATTATTGGCTGCGGGACAATATGAGCAGGCGAGCCCTTGACGGGGATTTGTTTTTTGGTACAATAGACAAACCTGAATAGTAAATTAATAGCGTTTTATGCCAACAAATGAAAATCAAAACGGCAGCAACGGCGTTGTCTACCGCACCTCACCCAAGGTGGCTTTTTCGATGGGGATCATGGCCGGTGTGACTCTGGCGTCTGTAACCGCCTTTGTCATGACCTATGCCTTATTGCAGTCTAATCTTGATGATTCTGGTTCAGCCAGGACTAATACAACCGGAACTGTTGCCGGCGTTGAAGATACCAATCCGAGTCCGACTGATGCTCCTGCAGCACCGACTGCACCGGTTGACATCACGGTGACTGATCAGGATCATGTTCGTGGCGATAAAAATGCCCCTGTTACCATCGTTGAATATTCAGATTTTGAGTGCCCATTCTGCGCGCGTCATTTGCCAACAGTTGAAAAAATCATGCAAGAATATGATGGTCAGGTTCGATTAATCTATCGTCATTTCCCCTTATCGTTCCATCCTCAAGCGCAAAAAGCCGCTGAGGCGTCTGAGTGCGCTTCTGAGCAGGGAAAATTCTGGGAGATGCATGATAAATTGTTTGCCATGAATGAAGCGGGCACCTTGAGCCTGGAGAACTTCAAGAAAGCAGCCGGCGAACTCGGCTTGAAGCAAGCCCAATTTGACAGCTGTCTCAATGATGGGAAATACGCCGATCGCGTCCAGTCCGATTTCAGTCAGGGATCTCAGTATGGCGTGAATGGTACACCAGCCACTTTTGTTAATGGTAAGCTGGTTTCCGGTGCCGTACCGTTTGAAAGTTTTAAAACAGTTATTGATCAGGCTTTAGCCGATTAATCGAGAAATACCCTATGGGGTGGCTTCATACGTGGCACCCTTCCCCAATAGCATTTTCTACCAGCTCACTATCCGTGAGCTGGTATGGTTTAGTGCTTGTTGCCGGGGTTGTAGTTGGATTATTACTTGTGCGGCGGCTGTGGCGGCGTGCGGGAATAGCTCTGGATCATCTGTATGGCATCGTCACCTGGTTGATTATCGGTGGGTTAATCGGCGGCAGGATCGGACACGTGATTGGCGAGTGGGATTACTACAGCGGGCACCTGTCGGAATTATTCTCTATCTGGCACGGCGGATTGGCGATTCAGGGGATCCTGATCGTTGGCTTGATCATATTGTGGGTGTATACGCGCCGCCAGCGCTTGAGCTTTTGGCAGGTCACTGATTTATTTGTGGTCGTGGTTCCGCTGGTGCAGGCGATCGGCCGCTGGGGGAATTATTTCAATCAAGAGTTATTTGGGAAGCCGGCCAGCGTCCCGTGGGCCATCCCCATTGATGCGGCGCACCGGCCGGTCGAGTACGCCTCGGTGGTGTATTTCCACCCTCTATTTCTCTACGAATCATTATTGATGCTGGAGTTATTCATCGTCCTATTTGTGTTATATCGTAAACAAGCGCTGCGTACGGGGGAATATACGTTGCTGTATTTCATGCTATTTCCCGTGGTTCGGTTCTCGCTGGATTTCCTGAGGATTGATATGTTGGCCGTCGGCCCATTATTATTGTCTCAGTGGATTAGCATTGCATTTATTATTGGTGCGGGATGGTTATGGTGGCACATTCGACAGCGTCAGACACCATCAGGGGCATCAGAAAGGTAATACTTGACCAATCGGGCCATATCCATTACAATGCCAACCACATCAGCTTTGTGGTTGGTGGATTCATTGACTTATCGCGGGGTGGAGAAGTAGAATCTCGCCGGGCTCATAATCCGGAGATCGCGGGTGCAATTCCCGCCCCCGCAACCAACTCGTTTTTGCTCTGGGCTTGGTCTCCGAATGTATTCGAAGACGGCGCTCACGGCAAAGAAGCCTCGTCTATTTATATTACGTGGCAGGGTAGCTCAGCTGGTTAGAGCGGAGGACTCATAAGCCTCAGGTCGTGGGTTCGATTCCCACCCCTGCTACCACGCCTTCTCGCAGGCTTTTCCTAATCCGTCAGGGATGGATGAGGGTTATTGAGTATGACACAATTACGCCCCGCGAAGCGAAGGGGAATAATTACTATGGTGCCGCTGGTCGTCCCGCACCACCTCGTTGCACTTCGGGTGCGGGATCTTCGAGAGTTTCACACTAGTATTGAAATGCCGAGAGGGACCCCGCATAAACCTCACTTCGTTCGGTTCTACGGGGCAAGGAATCTCACAATCTTTTTTTGGTGCCGCTGGTCGGAGTCGAACCGACATGGGATTGCTCCCACACGATTTTGAGTCGTGCGTGTCTGCCATTTCACCACAGCGGCGGAAATTTTGTTGTACTGACAAAAGTCGTTGAGTGAGACCCATTGTACGGAAAAATGCTGTTTATGTCAATGATTTTCTGGTATAATGAGAGCACTGATATGCCTAAAGTTATTGCAATTGTGAACCAAAAAGGCGGGGTGGGCAAGACCACGACCGCGGTAAATCTCGCAACCTACTTAGCCAAAGCAGGTAAGTTTGTATTATTGATTGATTTGGATCCTCAGGGCAACGCTTCGTCAGGCTTGGGTATCCCATTTCAGCAAGTCCAAGAGGGCATTTACCACCCTTTGGTTATGGGTATTTCGATAAAGCAGGTCATTAATCAGACCAGCGTGGATGGGCTGCACGTGGCACCAGCCAGTGCTGATTTAGCCGGTGCGCGGGTAGAATTGGTCTCGCTCGATCGCCGTGAGCATCGGCTCCATGAGGCGACGCTGGAAGTGCGGAATGAGTATGACTATATTATCATCGATAATCCGCCGTCATTATGCCTCTTGACCATCAATGGATTGGTCGCCGCTGATGAAGTGTTGATTCCCGTCCAGACTGAGTATTATGCGCTTGAGGGACTTGGTCAGCTACTCCAGACCGTACAATTGGTTCAGGAGCGGCTTCAGCCAAATTTGAAAATTTTAGGAGCGGTGATGACAATGTACGATGACCGTAATAAATTATCCGGTGATATCTTTCAAGAGTTGTATAAATATTTTCCCAACAAAATTTTTCGCACCGTGGTGCCGCGTAATGTGAAACTGGCCGAGGCGCCAAGTTTTGGGAAAAGTATTTATCACTATGATAAAAAGTCCCCTGGGGCAAAAGCCTATGAGCGATTAGCGAGAGAGATAATTGACCATCACGATTACGCGCCCCGCTAAGGGTGTTTATTAAATATCATTATGACCAGCACAACATTAGGACGAGGATTAAGTTCTCTCATACCGCCCATGCCGGGCCAGTCGGGCAGCGCGGGCGGTGAACAAGTACTGCAAATTCCCATTGATCAGATCAAGCCGAACCCGCAGCAGCCGCGCCATCAATTTGATCATGATGCGCTGGATGATTTGATCCAGTCGATTAAGACGCACGGCATCATTCAACCGTTAGTGGTTATTCGGGTGGGATCCGGGTATCAATTGATTGCCGGTGAACGCCGTTTGCGCGCCGCAAAAATGCTGGACAAACAAAAGGTACCGGCTGTCGTTCGCTCTGCTTCCGAACAACAACAATTAGAATTGGCGCTGGTGGAAAATGTACAACGCCAGAATCTTAACCCGATTGATAAAGCGATCGGCTATCAGCGGTTGATTGACGAATTTAGCATGACCCAGGAAGCCGTAGCCAAACAGGTGGGCCAGAGCCGTGCAGCGGTGGCTAACGCCGTTCGGTTGTTAGCGTTGCCTCAGCCGATGCGTGATGCGCTGGCCGATGGGCGATTGACGGAGGGGCACGCCAAGGTACTCCTGAGCGTCAAAACCGATACTGAGCGTGAGCGGATATTTCAGGACATTCTACAGAATAAATTGACTGTCCGCGGGGCGGAAACGCACGTTCGCACCACTACGGTGCATGGCCATACACGGCGCGCGCAAACCGACCCGAATTTGAAAGCGAGCGAAGAGGCGCTGGAGGAAAAATTGGGCACCAAGGTTCAGCTGAAGCGTACCGGTTCCAGTGGCACGATCACTATTCATTTTTATTCACGAGAAGAGCTTGATCAGATAATTCGCACGATTACCTCGTAACCATATGTGGTTCTCTCATTGGTTGCAGTCTATCCACGACTGGTTCCGACCGGAACCTCGTGAGATACGGTATGTCCGAGGCATCCTCTATGTATTGCTTGGGCTGACACCGATTATTTTCATTCCTGGCACGCCATCAATCGTTGAATTGCATAAGGCATTCGTCGTGGTCTGCCTGGCACTGGTAGCCGCCGGTATCTATGGCTGGAGCGTCCTACGTCACCATTTAGTGGTGGTAATGCCGCGAATCGTTCAGTGGTTATTGTTGGCTCTGGTTGGGTTTACCGTGTTGTCGTTTGTCCTGGCTCGAAGTCATGCTGTGGCGCTCACCGGCATCGGTGATATGTACCATAGTGGCGCAGTGCTCTGGTTAGCCTACGTACTGGTGGCGTATTGTTTGGTTTGTGTTCTTCATACGCCCAGACAGCTGTGGATTACGCTCGGTGCGCTCGTTGGAGGAACGTTCGTTGGGTTGCTTGTCGCCTCCCTGCAATCATTTGAAATATTTATTTTCCCCTGGGAAAGCACTCAGTATGCGTTATTTTCTCCGCTTGCTAATACTCGCGGCATTGTTTCATTATTGGCGGCGATCATCGCTCTGGGAGCCGGGGGTTTATCTAGTGCCGTTGCTCGGTCCTGGCGTCTAACGCTGGTAGGTATCAGTGGTGTGGCCGCATTGATTTGGTTTCGTCTGTATCAGCCTGAAACCGCGGTATTGCTGGGCGCGGGAGCGATCGCTGTCGGTATGGCTCGCGATTGGCACACCCGGCTTACCTGGAAATCAGCGCCGGTGATTCCGGCCATACTCGTTTTGGTAGCGCTGGGTGCAGGTTTGCTCTATCAGTCCGGCATGCTTACCTATGTCGATTCAGGTAGAGTGGCGCTCGAAACGCCGACCGCATTTGTTTTGGCCCGTGATCGATTGATCCAATCGCCCTTCTGGGGAGCGGGACCGAATAATTTCTATTTTGATTTTACGTTACATCGTCCCATAGCTTTTAATGACACGGCGGTTTGGACTGCGCGATTTGTAAAAACGACCACTGAGTGGCTTGGATTAGCGCATCAATATGGTTTGGGGATGGTATTCGTTTTCATTGGCATTATTGTCTATACCATACACCTCTCATGGCGTGAACGAATACATTCGTTTGCTGGGCATGTTGACTATGCTCGACGGCTGCCGTTGCTGGTGCTTGTTTTATGGTTGATGGTAACGGCATATGGGCTGTTTGCTAACGGTTCAGTACTGTATTGGGTATGGTGGTGGGTACTCTGGGCAGCCTGGTGGGTCAGTATGCGGATTGGCATCAATCATCAGCCGGTAAAGACTATTCATGTGCAATCAAGTAAACCATGGCTCGCCCCGCTTATCTTTGCTGTTGGTTCAGCAGTCGCACTCTTTGGGGTCTATGGCGCAGTGCGCGTGTGGACCGCAGATATGTATTTTGCGCGCGCCAACCATGAATTAGCGACGCAGGGATCGTTTGATGACATTACCGATTCTGTTAATCATGCGCTAAAGCTTAATCCCTCTAAACTCGCGTATTACCAGATGAAAGCCGCAGGCTACGCCGAGCGCGCTCAGACCACTGCTGCTCGTGATGGCGTGACCGAGGCGGTGCAGCACGATGTGCAGGTGGTGATGGATACGCTATCTCAGGGTCAGCGCCATTTGGCGCGCGATCCGGCATACTATGAAATGACGACGGGGATCTATGATTCTTTGCGCGGCATTGTTGGCAATGTCGACCAATTGTCAGAACGAGCCTTCAGTCGGGCAGTTGAGCTTGATCCGTATAATCCGCTGGTCAGGCTGAATATTGGCCGCGCTTTACTCTTGCATGCCCAGCGACTTATTGAGGTTGGTGAGCCGGTTGATTCAGTCAATCAATTAATTGATCAGGCAATAAGTGATTTTAATACCGCCAAATCATTGAAGCAGGACTTTGTTGCCCCAGAGTATAATATTGCCATTGCGTGTCAAATGCGTGGCGATAGCGCTGCTGCCCGCGCACATTTAGAGGAGGCGGTGGCGTCGCATCCGGATGATTATGATTTGCAATACGCGCTGGCCGGTCTGTATACAGACGCAGGGGATTACGATCGCGCATTAAGTCTGTATGATGGGATTATTGATGTCGTACCAAATCATACCGGCGTATTTTGGCAGCGTTCCATTATTTATGAGGCTCAGGATAACGTACCCGAGGCGATTAAGGAGATTGAAAAACTGTTAGCCATTGAACCGGATTACACGCCAGCTCAAGAGCGACTCGAGACGCTTCAGCAGGAAGAATAGCACGTAGCAAAAAGCCGCCGTACGTTATTTGTCGTCGGGTTATTGATTATTACTCGGCAGGGATATTCAGTTTGACGCGTAATTGTTTTATCATGTCTGCCACCATCGTCTCCAAGGTGAAGTGCGGTTGCCAACCCCAGTCGTGGCGTGCCAGGGAGTCATCGATTGAGCGTGGCCATGAGTCAGCGATGGCTTGGTGGAAGTCTGGCGCGTAGGTCACCGCAAAACCGGGAATATGTTTTTTAATTTCCGTGACCAGTTCAGCGGGTGTGAAACTAAAACCAGAAATATTATAACTCATATGGGTGGAGAGTGCCGCGGCATCAGCCTCCATCAGGTCAATCGTTCCTTTGATTGCGTCATCCATGTAGAGCATAGGCAGGGCGCTGTCGGCACGCAGAAAACAGCTAAACGGTTCTTTTTTAAGTGCAGCATAAAACATGGCAATTGAGTATTCCGTGGTGCCATCGGCTGGTGGAGCAGCATGGCTGATCAGGCCAGGGTACCGAACGCTGCGAACATCCACATTAAATTTTTTGTAATAATAGTTACACAGCAGTTCACCTGAAACTTTTGCTACGCCGTAGAGTGTACTCGGCTCCAGTATAGTTGATTGAGGTGTGTGGTCATGGGGGGTATTTGGGCCAAATGCCGCGATTGAGCTCGGCCAAAAGATGCGTTTAATTTTTAGTTCTCGAGCAAGATCCAAAATATTTTTGAGGCTCGAGAAATTGACTTCCCAGGCAAGGTCAGGATTTTTTTCACTGGCAGCTGAGAGCATACCGGCTAGGTGGTAGATGGTATCGATCTGGTGTTTTTGCAGAATAGCGCGTATGGCATCTTGGTTCGTTATATCAAGCGTTTCGGTGGCACAGGGAGAGGCAACCGCAGTGGTTTTGTGAATGGTGATCACAATATTTTCCGCACCATATTTATGAATCAGCGCCGGGAGAAGTGCGGAGCCGACTTGTCCGGCTGAACCAGTTATGAGGATTTTTGGCATAGAAAATATTTATTTAGATTTTCTTCGGCGGGATTTTTTTTCTTCGGCGAGGATTTCCAGAGCGCGGGGTAATTCAATACTGAAGACATCGTCTTTTTTCAGCGAGCGGAAATCACCATCGTGGACTATGTAGGGACCAAAGCGTCCTTTATTTGCCAATATTTCTTTTCCAGTGGTTGGGTGGGTACCGAGATTTCGTGGGAGGCTCAGATAGTGTAATGCGTCAGCTAACGTAACTGTTGTTAAATCTTTGTCCGCAGGAACACTAGCTCGCTTTGGTTTTGGATTTGCCTTCGTGCGTTCACCGATCTGGACATAGGGTCCGAATCTGCCGTCGAGCAAGTAAATTGGTTCATCGGTATCCGGGTGCTTCCCAATAATTTGCGGTCCTTTTAATTCATCTCCATTGATCAGGAGGGCGCCATCGCATTCAGGGAAGCGTGAACAGCTCAAGAATTTACCGTTTTTGCCCAATTTGATGATCATGGGTGATTTACATTTTGGACATTCGTGTTTGGCGTCAGCATTGCCCAAGTTGGTAATTTTTTCTATATTTTCTTTAGCCTCAACATCAGCATGGAATGGCGTGTAGAAGGTTTTAAGCGTTGATTCGTATTCTCGTTTTCCGTTAGCAATATCATCAAGCTCGTCTTCGAGTTCGGCAGTAAATGAGTCGCTAATATATTTGGCAAAATATTTTTCTAGAAATTCGCTAACTACTTCACCCGTGTCAGTTGGTTGGAGGCGGGAGCGGTCCTTCGTGATATAACCTCGGTCAAGAATAGTTTGAATGATTGATGCATATGTGCTCGGACGGCCGATTCCACGTTTCTCCAGCTCGCGAATCAAGCCAGCCTCGGAGTAACGGGCGGGCGGCTGCGTTTGTTTCTCAATATCTACTATTTTCTGCAGGGTAAGCGGATCTCCGGCTTGTGCTCGGGGCAGGTCTACATCTTCGCCGCGAGCTTCGGGGTCAGCCAGCAGCCAACCAGGGGTAAGGACGTGGGAGCCAGTAACCGCAAAATCGGGAATGGATTTACCAGTAACGGTAGCGCTGATTTTTGTTTTGAGAATTTTCGCGTCAATCATCTGTGAGGCGATCGTTCGCTGGCGAATCAGCGCGTATAGTCGTTTTTGGTCGTCAGCGCTTCCGGCTGACTTTTTTGCACTATTGGTTGGGCGAATAGCCTCGTGGGCTTCTTGCGCATTTTTCGATTGGGTTTTGTACTGCCGTTGGTTGAGATTTTCCGCGCCATATTCTTTGGTAATGACGCCAGCAATTTGCTGGAGCGCCTCGGCACTCAGCGTCGTACTGTCCGTACGCATGTACGTAATATGTCCCGCTTCATAGAGTTTTTGAGCGGCGCGCATCGTCCGTGATGGGGTGAAGCCAAGCCGACTACTGGCAGTTTGCTGAAGTGACGAAGTGATGAATGGTGCTTTGGGTGAGCGCTTGGCTTCAGTTGCTTTGACATCCGTGATTGACCATGGTCCTTGTTTACCCGCTGCAAGTATGCGATCAACTTCAGTGCGGTCGCGTGGCTCGGTGGCACAGGTGAGAGTCATGGCTTCTTTATTTTTAGTCACCATGTGCGCTTCAATCACCCAAAATGTTTCCGGGACAAACGCTCTGATTTCTCGTTCGCGCTCGACTAAGATGCGCAGCGCGGGGGATTGTACACGGCCAGCGGACAGTCCATATCTTACCTTTTTCCAGATCAGGCCGCTTAAGTCATATCCGACCAGGCGGTCAAGTACGCGACGCGCTTCTTGGGCGCGACGCAAGTTTTGATCGATTTCACGCGGGTGCGCCATGGCGTCATCAATGGCGGTTTTGGTAATTTCATGAAAGACAACTCGTTTGAGGGGTGGCAGCGTTCCAACATGCTCGGCAAGGGTGTCGGCAATATGCCAGGCAATTGCTTCTCCCTCTCGATCAGGATCGGTTGCCAGAATAATTTCTTCAGCTTTTTTAGCTAATTTTTGCAACTCTTCGACGACCTCCTTTTTTTTATCAGGAATTACATAGCGTGGGACAAAGCCGCCGGGAATATCAATGGCAGTTTTATTGCTCTTAGGCAAATCACGAATATGCCCGACACTGGCGGTGACGTGGTAGGGGGACTTAGTGCCAAGAAATTTTGTTACTGTTTTCGCTTTGGTGGGCGATTCGACAATCAGAAGTTTCATGCGATAGGTTGTCTAAATAAAAACCGTTCCCGGAGCTCGGGAGCTGGTGCTTAGATTAATGCGGTCCGATGAGACAATTGAAACATGAGGTTTTGTTTGTTCGGCCCATTATGTGCGGACGTAATGGGTGCTGCCGCTGCGACGAATCGTGCCATTCATTTCTAAATTCGTTAAGGCCGTATTCACCGCGCTGCTTGGTAGTCTACTCTGTTGAAAAATTTCGTCAATATCCACGGGGATGCTCCCAATCAGCTCGAGGAGCTGACGCTCGGCATCAGTCGTGGGGACGACTGATTTATTTTGGACTGTGTCGCTCTTCTTGTCAAGTTTGAGTAGCGCATATATATCATCTACGCGCTCTATCATCGCTGCACCATCTTTAAGTAAGTGATGTGGTCCTCGGGCATGGTCTGAGGTGATGGCACCTGGAACGGCCCCGACATCCCGGTTATAATCAACGGCTAATCGAGCAGTGATCAATGAACCCGAATCGGCCATACCCTCGATGACCACTGTGAGATGGGATAGCCCAGCGATGATGCGGTTTCGAATGGGAAAATGCTGTTTAAATGGCGGGGTGCCAACGGGGTATTCTGAGAGGAGGCATCCGCCATGCGCGATTATCGATTCGGCAAGCGCTGTATTGGTGCGGGGGTAGATGGTGTCGAGCCCACCAGCGAGCACGGCAATGGTCGTACCACCCATATCGAGCGTTGACTGATGAGCCAGAGTGTCTATTCCGAGCGCCAAGCCAGAAACGACGGTGATTCCTTGTGCCGCCAGCGGTTCAATTAGGAGTGGGGTGATATGTCTGCCGTACGGCGTGGTTTTTCGTGAGCCGACGACGGCGACAAGATGGTGGGTCCAGCGTGGCAGGCTGCCGCGGTAAAAGAGAAGCTGGGGCGCGTCGGGGATTTCTCGTAGGAGTGGGGGGTAGGCCTGATTTTTGATGGTGACGATATTGATCTGGTGATGCAACGTCAGTTGGTAGACTGCTTCAGGGTTAATTCGTTTTCGTTCGTCTAACAATTGTCCGAGTCGGTGTGGCGCCACGCCGGCTCGCAGTAATGCTTCGGCTGGTGCTCGCCAAGCAGCCTCTAGGTCAGGGAAATAATCAATCAGCCGTTTCAGCGTGCGGGCGCCGATGCTGCGGCAGTGTGAAAAACCCACCCAGAATATGATATCTTTTTGCACTGTGTCCATACAGAATAAGACCTTAGGTGGGGAAGGTCTCACTAGGGACTATACCACAGTATTTATTTTCGGCAAGTGACAGGTTTGAATGGCTATGCTAAGGTAGTACTACTGGAGGTAACTCATGCGTGAAATTGTTCTTGCGTTAGTGGGGATCCCCCTGCTGTCTCTCATCGGGCTGTGCTGTTTGGCTGTGCTATGGCCAATCGCCATACCATTTGGATTACTCTATATGGTTGCCTGGCGCAAAGCCCGTACCCCGATGGCGAAGTGCTGATCCCGAGTGGTCAGCACTTTATTTTTTTTCTTCCGGATGCTGGTAGAGGCGAATAACTTTTTTCAGTTCCTCAAGCCAGTGGTCACCGAGTTTGTCCAGGTCAATCTTCAGAGAGTCATCGGTAAATTGCCAATTAGGATTCCGCTGGAGCAGGCGGGCTAAGTTTTCTGGTTTCAAGGGGAAAAGGAATTTCAGGATGATCCGCCTTCGCCGCTGTCCATTTTCGTCAGTAATTTGCGTCGTATCTATGTGGGACAAGTCTGTCCGTTGCGCCATGATGCGTACTTCGAGTACCTCGAAAAGATTGAGTAATGGCTGGGGGATATGGCGTTGCTCTTCTTTAGTCCGGGCGCGGATAATAGCTTGTTTGAGCTCCGTCAGGTCCTCAATCGTAGTAACACCAGCCATTTTTTGGTAGAGGATAAGGCGCTCTTCTTCCCCGACAAATTCTTTCGGAATGTAGGCTTCCATGGGGAGATCCAGGACGATATCTCTGATTGTTTCTTGCACTTTGCCGTGCTTAAGCTCCTCAATGGCTTGAGCCAGTAACCGTGTATATAATGAAAGGCCGATGGCGGATACTTTGCCATGTTGCTCTTTGCCGAGGATATTCCCCGCGCCGCGGATCTCCAGGTCGCGTAGGGCTAATTGGAAACCGCTACCCAGCCGTTTTGCTGCCATCAGGGCTTGGAGTCGTTTTTTTGCGTTGCCAATTAGTTTTTTACGGTTATAAAAGAAATAAGCAAATGCTTGGCGGTCACCCCGGCCGATTCGACCACGCAGCTGGTAGAGCTGAGCTAAGCCAAAATTGGTTGAATTATCAACAATCATAGTATTCACATTTGGCAGATCTAATCCGTTTTCAATAATTGTTGAACAAACCAAAATATTCGTTTTCATGTTATCGAAATCCGCCATAGCTTTGGCCAGCTCTTTTTCTGGGAGGCGACCATGGGCAATGCCAATTCGGGCATTTGGAATTAATTTCTGGATATCCAAAGCAGCATGGGAAATCGTTTCCACTTTGTTATGCAGATAGTACACTTGTCCGTCTCGATCAAGCTCTTTTTTGATAACGGCTTGGATGGCGGTATCGCTGTAGGGTTCAATATGCGTTTCGATGGGCAGGCGACCCTCGGGTGGGGTTTCAATGACGCTGACATCTCGTACGCCGGACAGTGCAATATTAAGCGTGCGGGGAATAGGGGTGGCGGTTAAGGTTAAGACATGGGCCTGGGTACGCAGGGATTTGAGCCGCTCTTTTGCTTTCACGCCAAACCGCTGCTCCTCATCAATGATGATGAGGCCGAGCCGGCGGAACAGGACGTCGCTCGACAGTAGTCGGTGGGTGCCAATGACGATATCAATCGTGCCAGCCTTGAGGCCTTCGATGGTTTCTTTTTGCTCTTTATCCGTTTCAAACCGCGACAAAATGCCAAGCGAGATGGGGAATTTTTTCAGTCGTTTTTTAAATGTGTCATAGTGTTGCTGAGTCAGGATGGTAGTTGGGGAGAGCAGCGCCACCTGTGTTTTGTTCATGACGGCTTTCAACGCGGCCCGTACCGCCACTTCTGTCTTGCCAAATCCCACATCGCCGCAGATCAGGCGATCCATGGGCGTTTCGTGCTCGAGATCATTCTTGACTGCCTTGATGGCGGAGAGCTGATCCGGCGTTTCGCGATAGGGGAAGGAGGTGGCTAGTTCGTTATCTTCAGCCGTATCTTTGCCAAAAGGTTTGATTTTCGTCATTTCCCGCTTGGCGTAGATTTTCAGAAGTTCCTGCGCCAGCACCTTGGCTTCTTGTTTTACTTTGCGGGTCAACTGGTACCATTGGCCGCCGGAGAGTCGATGCAACTTCGGATTGGAGACGCCAATGTACTTTGAAATCTTGTCAGCACTCTCCACCGGGACGTATAGCTTGTCACGCTCGGAATATTCAAGGATAAAATATTCTTTTGTGATTCCTTCTACCACGTTTTGGGCCATGCCGGCGAATTGGCCAATGCCATGGTCTAGGTGCACCACAAAATCCCCTGGCTGTAATTCCATAATAAATGCTTGATCCACTCGTTTTCGCGGTGATTGTTCCTCGATGACGTCACCGAATATTTCTCGGTCAGTGAGAAGTAAAAATTTACTCGGTGCATTACTAAACCCGGAGAGCTCCCGTATCATTGGCCAGAGATGGATGGGCGCCGCTACTTTTTTTTCTTTGAATAATTTTTCCAGCTGGTGTGATTGCTGGGTAGCGATAGCGATGCGCCAATGTTGACCGGTAAATTTCTTGATATCTTCAGCCAGCTGTTCAAAACCCTTGTGGTACAGCGGGGCGTGTTCAAATGCGAGGGTACGGGCAGCGGTATCAAAATCTTTTACCACGATCCGGCTGTAGTGCTTAAATTCTTTTTCAATTGCCTCCCAATCATTAATTATTCCTGGTGGTTCAGTAATGTCGTTATAGAATAACACCGGGCGCTCCAGTGCAGACAAATATTGAGTGAAGCTGGCGCGGGTGTGGTGAGACTTAAATTTTCGCGCAATAATTTGAGCGTGTTCGACTGTTTCAGCCAGACGCTTGTCAACCGGATTGAACCACTGCATTTGCTCAATACCTGTAGCATTGAATTCAATGCGCAGTGGCCGATCTGTATTCATGGGGAATACATCCATGATGCCGCCGTGCCGAGCGAAGTATCCCGCTTCGCTGGCGTGAGTCGAAAAATCATACCCCATGCTGATCAACTGCTGTGACAGCGCCGCTGGTTGGGTCGATTGATTCTTCGTTAGATTGAGCAGATGGTCTTCAACCACGCTCACCGCAGGAAGTTTTGCTTCTAATTGTGCCAGGTCAGCCAGGACGACGTGGGGTTCGTGGGCGCTGAGTTGTGCCAGACGGGCAGGCGTCACCTGATCGAGCTGCCACAGCCGTCGATTGATTTTATACTGACGATGCCAGTACTCCAGCAGTCGCTGCGCCGACGGCAATTCCTCGGTGCTTAAGAGCCAGAAAATTACCCGATGTTGCAGCTCGGGATTACGGGTTAAAAAATATGATTGTGTAGTGAGATTAGGGAGTCCGCGAACGCCAATTTCAGACGGCGTAGCCAGCAGTCGGTTAACTGCCGTGAAAAGCGCTTCGGGATCACCCATCTCTGATCGGGGACCAGGCACGGGGGGTTATTTTTACCTGCTAATTTTTGGTGTTTTTGACTGAAAATGCTCCCGGGGCATCCGGGGCTTGACAGTGCAGTTTTTCTCTGCTAACGTGTATTATTACAGTTTTTTAAAAAAAGGCAAGTCCGAGCGCTGCATATCAGCTGTTCGTGGATATATTTCTGCCTACCAAGCGGCGAACGCAAGGCAACCCCTCCTAACGCTTTGTCAGTAACCCCAAGATAAGGTTATGTAGTTTATTCTATGTAATCTTACGCTTGGAGGCAGAAATATATTCGCGCTGTCACAGCCGCTCCCACATTTGTATGTTATGTGGGGGTTTTTGTTTTTAAGGCGAGTCCAGTGGCCACCGAGAGCTCAGGACCGCAGGCATCAAGGGCAGTTCGCATTTCGGGATTGAAATTGACATGTTGCCAGGTATTGCCGATGGTGCAGGGGAGTGAGAGATGTTCACTGAAGAATGAGGTGATGCCAGGGAGATGAGCAATTCCACCGGTGAGAATGATACTGCGCACGTTTGTTTGTTTGGCAGATAAAATTCGTTTTATCTCCTTGATCAAAAAAGATTCTACAATAAATTTGATAGAAGCGGGGGCGGTATTGGCAGTCGACGCATGGATCAGAGTGGTTTCACGTCGGATCGATGAGGCGCGATCGAGGCTAATATTGAGTGCATTGGCGATGTGTTCATCGATTGCACTGATACCAATGTTTAAGTTTCGGACGATCAGTGGCAGGTGATTGGCGAAGACAACAATGTTTGCATTATGCGCACCCATATCAATGACTAGATGTCCGTCTGGATCGGCTGGCAGGACGGATCGTTGCAGCGCATTAATTTCAGTTTCTAGTGCCACTAATCCTAGATCGGCAGCCTTGATAACGCGGACATACCGGTCAACTACCTCTCGAGCCGCAGCAGTGAGTACGACCGTGATAGTGCCGGCAGCTGAGGGTTCAGGCGAGACGACATGCCAATCAAGCGCCATCTTATCCAAAGGCAAGGGGATCATGCGTTTAGCTTCCCACTGTACGGCAGAGGCGAGTTCTTTTGCTGACATCGTGGGTATTTCGATCATGGTATGGAATACGTTGATCGCTGGAAGCGCGGCTACCACGCGATCAGTCGTTACCCGTGCAGCGCTTAAGAGCTGGCGGAGCGTGTTGACTGTTTCCTGGGCGTCAGCGTGGGAATCGCTGCGTACTGCCGCAGAATCATGAGCCGCTATGCCGTAGGTGACTAATCGATGCCCATTTGGTTGTGGTTCGAGCTCGACGAGCTTAATGGCGGACGAACCGAGCTCTAAGCCGATCACATTTTGGTTTTTTGGGGTAAAGAATGGCATAAGTTTATTATGAAATACTCAGCATAGATCGGACCAGTTGCTCATCGCTGGCGTATTCGAGTGCCGTGTCCACAGTAATTTCATTTGTTTTCGCCAGTTCGGCGAGGGACCAGTCGAGGGAAATCATTCCTTCGGCGCGTGAGGTTTGTATGACCGTTGGGAGTTGGTAGAATGATCCATCTTTGATATGGGCTTGGATAGGCGGAGTATTAAGCATCAGCTCGGCCACCGGTATGGTGCTCCCGCCGACGCGAGGGATAAGGCGCTGGCAAATAGTGCCCATTAAATTCGACGCAAGCCGCTCCCGCATGCGCGGCTGTTCACCGCCGGGGAAACGATTAATAATATGTTCAAGGGTTTTGACGGTGGTATTAGCTTCTACATTGGCAATCACCAGACGGCCTGAAGCAGCGATGGAAATGGCCGCGCTAATAACTTGGGGGGTAGCTAATTCGGAGAGCACCAGGATATCTACATCTTCTTGGGTTATGGTGCGGATAGCTCGTTCGAACGATACTGCATCCCGGCCGACTTCGCGCTGCTCTATGATGCTGCGCTGGCTCGAAAAGATGTATTCGATGGGACGCTCTACCGTTAAAATATAGGCCGATCGCGTGGTATTAAAATGTTGAATCAGCGAGGCGGCGGTGGTTGTTTTCCCTGAACCAAATGAACCAGAAATAATAAGCAACCCGTGGGTAGCTTGTGCGAATTGATCGATGGCCGTCGGAAGCCCCAATTTTTCTAAAGGGATCAGCTCATTGCCAATCAGTCGTAAATAGGCGGCTAATACCCCCCGCTGATAAAAAATATTAATCCGGTAGCGCGTTTGGCGATTGAGCTGGTAGGCGAGGATTATTTCCCGCTCTTCATCGAGTATTTTTTCCTGCTCATTATCGAGCACCACCTCGACAAACGTTTCCATGAAATCCTTGGTAATGATCGGTTCGTCAGGGAGGGGTACCAGCTCATTATGCAGGCGCATGGTTGGGGGCGTACCTACGGACAGATGAACGTCGGCAGCGCGTTTGGCGGCAATGGTCGTCAGAATGCGATCAATGGCGAGTTTTGTTTGGGTATCCATAATTAGTTGAAATGATTGGCGGCATGCTCCGGCGAATGGGCGCAGGCATCAGTCACAGCGGCAACGGTTCGTTTGATAAAGGCGGGTAATAATTTTTTTTCTGCTGCGGAAAACCGCTCGAGGACGAAGGCCTCGGTATCAAATGGGTGTTCGGGCCGGATTCCCATACGGAACCGTACGCAAGCGCGGGAGTGTATAGCCGTCAGGACTGAATCGACGCCGCGATGTCCGGCGGCTGATCGACCTCGGCTGATACGGAGTGTGCCAAATGAGAGATCGATATCATCATGAATGATCCAGATGCGTTCTGGTGTGAGATTGTAGAATGCCGCAATCTGTTGTACCGCAAGGCCGGACCGATTCATGAAGGTCGTTGGTTTGACGAGCAGCACATTTTTATCGGCCAGGGTAATCGTTGCCAGGGCGGCAGAAAATTTTGTCTGGAGGCGGGTTTGCGCCAGTGCGTCGATGACCTGCCAGCCGAGATTGTGCCGGGTAGCGGTATAGGTGCGGCCAGGATTGCCCAGGCCGACGAGGCAATACTCAAACATGCTTTTTGTGGAGGTTAATACGAACTTCGGTTCCAGCATAATCGTACCGCTTCCGGAGTTCTTTTTCCAGATAATTACAATAGGCTGGGTTGATCAGTTCGGCATGCTTGGCAAACAGGGTGAAGCGGGGCGGCCGGATGCCGGTTTGCTCCAGGCGGAGGAAGGTGGCTGATTTGGTCCCTTTGCTCGGCAGGGCTTTTTTGGGCGGATTCTGGGTAATGAGCTGATGCAGCTCTGCTTCGGTCATTCGGCGCTGGCGCATCTCGGCGATGGCAATCGTTTGCTGAAGTAATACATGAAGCCGTTGTTTGTCCACGGCTGAGGTAAAGATGAGCGGTGCCCAGCCGAGGGCGGGGAAATACCGTTGGTAGCGCGCGCGGTGTTCGCGGATGGCACGCGGACTTTTGTCTTTCACCCGGTCCCACTTATTTGCCACCAAGACTATGCCGTTACCAGCCCGGCGCGCGTGTTCGGCAATAATTTGATCTTGAACGCTGAGCGGTTCGCTCACATCGGTTACTACCCAAGAAATATCAGAGTGCTGAATCATCCATTTGGTTTTATCAGCGCTGTGTTGCTCCAGTTTATCCGTTTGTTTGCGATCTCGACGGAGCCCAGCTGTGTCAACCAGGACAATGGTTTTATCTTTAAACGTGAGCGTGGTGTCGTTCGGTTCGCGAGTGGTATGGGGAATAGGGGTGACGATGACGCGTTCTTCGCCGAGGATAGCGTTAAACAGCGATGATTTACCAACATTGGTTTTCCCAATAATTGAGACAGTAATATCCGTCGTGGGTGCCTGATAATTTCGAGCTGGAATATGGTGGACGATGACATCGAGCAGATCACCGGTTCCGACGCCGCTGACCCCCGAGACGAGATGGGGTTGGCCGAGGCCAAGATTTTGGAAATTAGGCGCCACCCGGCGGCGTTTCGCCGGGCCGTCAACTTTGGTGACGGCAAGCACGGTTGGTTTTTTCAATCGGCGTACTGATCGGGCGATCAGTCGGTCTTCGCTCCGCACTGGCAGAGTGCCGTCGCCGACGAAGACGATTAAATCAGCTCGCTCAACGGCGCGGTACGCATGCCGCTGTACTTCTTTTTCGATCGGTCCTTGGATCGCCGCATCCAAGCCGCCGGTATCAATTAATACAAAATCGCTCCCGCGCCAGGAGATGTGGGTACGGTGTAGGTCGCGCGTGGTTCCAGGGATATCAGAAACCAGCACCGCGCTCTGCTCAGCTAATTTATTGTAGAGCGTTGACTTTCCTGCATTCATGCGTCCGACGAGTACTACCTCGGGCAACCGGCGAGCCATAACGTTTGTAGGGTATTCTATTAGTTACTTGCTGTACTCAAGAGAGCCGGGTCGAGACGGTCATTGCCAATGATGATGAGAATATCTATATCTTCGGCTACCGTGGCGGGAATTGCTTTTTGATTTGAATTTATCAGAGCGGGGATAGCTGGTGCCAAGCGGGCATTGAGTAGAGTTTTCAGGGCAGCTAAGGTATATGGCTTCGTGCCGCCGGTATAATCATAAATCGTGGTTTGGGTGACCGCTGTATCAGTTTCCGCATTAGCCACTTTGACTACATTATACAGCTGCGTCGTGAGTAATTCGGCGGTATCGGTGGCCAGTCCTTCCTGGGTCGTACCATTTTGTACTTCGATACGTGCGTCTTCTTTTACGATGGCGCTTGTATCAAAGACGTTGGCAATACGGGCATTGATTTCAGTAAAGTCTCCAGAGACCGGTCGGAGAATATAGGCTCCATCCAGCGTATGGTCAGATACGAGATATCCTTCAGGGCTGGTATCGAGGGTAACCGAAACAATATTTTCTTTCTGGATTGGTTCAAGCATTTTTGCCAGCTGGGCGATTTCCCAAATTTCCATGTTGGTTTGGTTGTGTTGTCCCAGACTGTCGAGCGCCGAGACTATGCTGGCGGGGTTTACCAATGAATTGACGGAAAAGAATTTATTTTTTAGCGCTAAGAGCACCTTTTGTTGCCGTTGTGATCGGGCAAAATCAGATCCTTCTCCATTATTGCCGTGGCGGGAGCGGACATATTGCAGCGCGCGTTCGCCATCCATTTCCTCGATTCCTTTGGTAAACGTGATCGTTTGATATCCATAGTTATAGTCTGGGTATTCGTAATCGGTAAAGCTTTGTGCGACATCTATTTCGATTCCACCCAGCTCATCAATGGCTTTGCGAAAGCCTTCGAAATCAATTCGGGCTGTGTAATGGATTGGCAATTCAAATGTTTCTGAGACGACGCGAGCTAACAGTGCTTCGCCACCGCCGGGGTAGTCGGACTGAACGCCAAAGGCTAATGCATTATTAATTTTGCGAAAGCCATAATCAGGGATTTCGACATACAAGTCGCGAGGAATTGAAACGGTTGCCATTTCATTGGTAGACGGTTTGTAGCTGATGAGAATAATGGTGTCAGCCAGGTATGATCCCTGGTGCCCCTCACCGCCAATGCCAGCCAGGAGGATATTGATCCGGTCAGCCGACTCACCTTTCAATTGGGGTTCGGGATTGTCGATGAGGTGCTTGATTTGATCAATAAAACCAATTTTTTCGCCGGTGGTTGAATTAGTGCTGTTTACGGCCAGGACAATCTTTGTGATAAAACCCAAACCGATCAATATAATAACCAGCGCTAATGCCAAACTGGACCACAACAGGAGGTGCGATCGTGATTTGGCAGGACGCGATTTCTTATCATTTCCCGGCGTCCCAGATGGTTGGTATATCGTGGGATCAAAACGCGGCCGCTTCGGGGTAGAGGATGGTGATTGTGGCTGCAAGAGGTCAGGCATAGTGGGCTTATTATAATAAAATCCACCCGGGGCGTAAAGGGTCTGGATACACATTTTTTAATACGCGTGCTACACTGAAAGCCATTCTATGGCACGCCACTGCATAATCCTTCCTACCTATAATGAAAAAGAAAACATTACGGGAATTGTCCGTGAAATTTTGGCATTGGCCATTCCTGAACTGTGCGTTTTGGTCGTAGATGATAATTCGCCTGATGGGACTGGTCAGATCGCTGATGAGTTAGCGCGGCACGACCAGCGGATTTCCGTGCTGCATCGTGACGCGAAAGAAGGATTAGGGAAAGCCTATACCGCAGGCTTTCGTTGGGCCCTGCGTGATCCGCAGATTGAGCACGTCTTTGAGATGGATGCAGATTTTTCACATCAGCCGAAGTATATTCCGAATTTCTTGGAAGCAATTCAATCAGCTGACTTGGTGCTTGGGTCTCGGTATATCCCGGGTGGCGGGGTGGCTAACTGGAATTGGTCGCGCAGGATGATTAGCACCACTGCCAATATGATTATCCGACGCCTTTTGGGTATGGCAGTACATGATTTAACGGGTGGCTTCAAATGTTTTCGCCGGACGGTACTGGAACGGTTGGATTTAGACGCAGTTGCCTCACGGGGGTACAATTTTCAGATAGAGGTTACCTACCGGGCGGGTCAAGCCGGTTTTCGCATTCAAGAAATTCCCATCACGTTCATCGAGCGCCGGGCTGGTACATCAAAATTCAGTCCGGGGATCATGCTGGAGAGCTTTTGGCAGGTATTACGCCTCAGATTTGGCGGAAAATAATTGGCAAGTGAGAGGTGTTTCACCCCCATAGAACATGGCTGGCCATGATACCATGGCAATCTTCGGTATGGTTATTGTTTTTTACTCATCTGCACTAGACAGATATATGATTTTTTGATATACTAGTCGTGGCACCTTTGTTAAGTGAATGAATTATTTACGCTAATTTTAGCGAAACCATTCAAAAATATTCGTGGCGTTTAGATGGTTTAAGATAGTTAATAAGGTAACGCCAACCAGTATCAAGAAGCAAATTGATTTTGCTTCGCTCCCTAATCTATTGACGATTGAGCAGGTGAGCGAGATACTTGGCGTCCACCCAAATACATTGCGCAATTGGGACCGTGCCGGAAAGTTGCGCGCTGTTAGAATTGGCTCGCGACAAGATCGACGGTATGATAAGCAGTCAATTCAGAAGCTCTATACTGAGCTTCATCCGCCGGTGCTCAAACCAGCCGAACCGCCGACACCACCGGCGCTTCCAGAAGCGACAGCTGAAAAAAGTTATGTACTGGAGCCAGGTTTTTCTTGGCGTTCGTTCCAACTTTACTTCCTGAGCCGAAAGTTTTCTCTGTTTGTTTTTTCGGTACTGCTGGTAGCATTTTCTTTTGCCGTTGTACAAGTCAGCTTCTTTGCATATATATACCTCGCTCGGGCAGAAGAAGTGGGTCAGGAGATTGTTGCAGTGCAGCCCACCAGCGCTAGTGGCTGGGAAACATCAGCTCAGGCACTGGCGATTGATTTACTGCCCGCGGCGTCCCTGGAGGAATTTGCTGATGCGAATGCTGCGCACTATCATACTACACCGACTACCGATGCCGATGGTCCAGTGACTATTGAACAAGAGGTTGAGCTCGAAGACAGCCAGGTAGCAATTGAAGAGGAGAGCGCGGTTCCATTGAATGCGTCGCTGCCTGAATTAGTCGTGTCAAATTTTATTGCTCCGGATACGATTGAGTCAGGCGACGTTATCACGAAAACTGGATTTCGCGTATCCCTAGCCGCCGATGGCACCCCGGAGAGCGAAGATGTCCTCGTACTCGAATATTCGCTCGATCAAGGGGCAAACTGGCAGCAGTTGGAATCACTGGTGCTCACTGATGACCTGAGTAATGCTATCCACGGTGGATATTTTGAGTATGCCCTGGCTCCCTTAGCATCAATAACTGACGTCAGCGCAATACAATTTCGCGCACGCATGAACGCCGGGGCAAATTCGGCCTCAGGCGTGGTTTGGATTGACGGCGTCGAATTGCAGCTGGAAACCCAACGCCCCGATCCGATCGTCGAGGATATTACCAGCAGCGTTTCATTTGTGGCTGATACTGATATGGATTTAACATCCCAAGAGCAGCCGGTGATCGCAGTTGAGACGGAGGAAAAATCAAGTTTTGAATTTATTGGCGTTGAGCCGATTACGCGTGAGGTAGGCAGCGTCACCATCACCAGTCCTGACGGGGCAACCCGTGATGTTTCGGTTTCGCGTGATTCCGCTGTGACTGACATGGGTACCACTACCTCATTAGCAATTGATCCATCGACCTTGACCGAGCCGGGGAAATACACGGTGACGGTGACCGTGGAGCAGGATGGGCGGGAGAAACAGGTCGCCTATGAATTTACCTGGGGGGCGCTGGCATTTAATACTGATCAGGCGAATTACCAATTAGGTGAGATTGCCACGTTTTCTCTAGGAGCGGTCGATGATACCGGACATATTATTTGTACGGCGGATATGCGACTCTCCATCGTTGATCCAGCAGGCACGGAAACAGTACTGACCAGCGCTGATGGTACGATCCAGGTCACGGATTATTGCTCTATTAAGGACGTCTACCAAGGGCCTGATTATGTAGCAACCTATGTACCGACATTGCCAGGGGCCTATCAGGTTACGCTTGTTGCCACCGTCCATGGCCAAACCCGCACCGTATCGGACGCCTTCAGCGTATTACCAGAACCGGCCTATACCATCAAGCGCGATGGACCGACGCGCGTTTTCCCTAATGTGCCGCAACCAATGCGTCTCGTCGTTACTCCCACTAGCGCATTTACCGGAACGGTGCGAGAATTTGTGCCTGGCAACTTTGATGTCTATCCAGAAAACGGTGGCCGTATCCAGCCGTATGACACGGGGACCGAGATTGTTCGTTCAATCGTTTGGGATATTTCGCTTGAAGCAGGGACGAGTGCGACGCTCGGCTATACATTTAAGTCTCCAGAAAAAAGTCCAGCACTCTTTGCGCTTGGCCCAGCTACGGCGGGCGATTGGACTGAGCCGCGGGCATGGCAGCTGGTGATTGATCCGGCGTATATGTACGTATTAGGCAATTCTGCGTCAGCACCGACTGGCTGGACCAATGACACAGCTACCTTCGCCGGATATTATCCGCGTGGCGCGGCCACGACGGACACTACGCCGCCGACTGGTGGCGCGGCGTCACATACTCACACGGTTTCTGGTCAAAATATCAGCGCGCCTTCCACTGAAGTAACTATTACCGGCTGGGGTTGTATAGATTTTTGTCTTAATTCGGCGACGACCGCGCATACGCATGGGATTAATTCGTTGACGGTCGGCAGTGCAAATAATGATCCACTGAACCACACTTTCTATCTTTGGAAGAGCAATGCAACTGATCCTACCACTATTCCAAATAACGCCTATGTCTTTTTTGACACTGCTCCGGCAGGAAGCTGGACTCGATTTAGTGCCGCAGATAACCGGCTGGTCAAAATAAATAGTTCAAATACGACTGGCGGCACCAGCGATACGCATACCCACTCATTGACTTGGGGTTCCCTGACCGCCGCTTCTGGCTCAACAAGTTTACAAGCAGATGGGATAACGTATACGGCTGCCTCCTCTACGCATACACATACTGCACCAACTGGCACAACCTCAACTTCGTATACTTTGTTACCGAGTTATATCCAATCACTTATTTACCAAGCGACCGCAGATAATTCTGTACCACAAAACCTGATTGCCATGTGGGATGCGGCACCGCCGACTGGATGGACTACGGTCTCGGGCGCCAGCCAGACATATAATGGACAGTTTATTCGCGGGTCAGCCAGTTACAGCGCTACGCCACAGTCAGCCGATACCCACAGCGTAGCTAATCAGACAAGTGGCGCCACCGGCAGCGCTTCAGCAAACGGAGCGACAACAGCCGTCGGTACTGGTGCGGCCAGAAATACTCACACCCACACCATTACCGCCAGTTTTAGTGCTAGCACCGATCACAAGCCGCAGTATTTCGATGTAATCATGGCTGAGTGTACTAATGGTGGTGGTTGTGGCGCAGCCGCATCGATAACTGTTTCCGGATCGGTGTATTCTGACGAAGGATCGACCAAGATTACTGCTGCGGCTAAGACGGTCGTCCTCTGGGTTAATGGATCAGCTACAGCCTGCGGCGGCGGTGCCTGTACTGCAGAGACTTCTAATGGTGATTATTCGATTAGTAATGTCACTGCGACGAGTGGCGATGTACTAACATTATTTCTAGACAATGAAACGGAAAAGGCAACCACGTTCTTGGTCAGCAATGGTTCGACCGTGAGCACGGCTCATCTCTACCAAAATCGCGTAATTCTCCGACATGACACCGGTGCTTCTATTACGAATGCTAATATCGAATCGGGTGACCGCGACGCAACGGGCGAGACCGACATCTTGGCCGAAGTGGCTACCAGCAATCTAACGGTTGATTCAAATTACGAGCTGCATATCTGGACTGGCGGAACGCAGGCGTATGACCCGGGCGGCACCGTCACCACTCAGGGGACGGGTGATCTACACGTCGATGATAGTGCCAGCGCCTACATGGACACCGCATCGAATTCGATTGCCCAAAACGTAACCATTGATGCAGGCGCTACGCTCTACGGTCAGAACACGACGACGGTCAATGGCGCAGCGAATGCAGGCGTGTCGGCGGCCGGTACCCTCAATATTTCCGGCGGCACCTTCACGGTGGGTAATGGCACGGATGAGGACCTGACATTAAATGCCGGTACGCTGACGGTGAGTGGCGGCACCTTGACGGTGAAGGATCAGATCAAGACAACATCAGGCGGTAGTGCGGAAACAGTCAATATTACCGGTGGCATCACCAATGCCCAAGGAACCGGGACGACAACGAGCGCGCCATTGTACATTCCTGATGGGACGATTACGGTCGGTGGGGGAGGTGGCACGGCAACGGTCAACACATCTGGTAATTTGTATCAGACCGGTGGCACCCTAAACGTCAATACGAATTCGGACATTAATGTGACCGGAGAATTTCAGATGCCGAGCGGTTCACCCATTCTGGAGCTCAACGACGGAAGTCTGGATTCAACTAGTCACTGGCGACTAAACGCCGGCACTATCAATCTCGATGGCGGCAGCCACCACACTGGCAATGATGGCATCGTGGAAATGACCAATGGCGGCAACGCCGTTACTTTCAATATGACCGGTGGTGATCTCTATATGCGTGGTTTACTCGTCTACAATAGTGGCACCTTAACCACGAGTACCTGCACTGGGGGAAATATCCATCTCGGCATCGTGGCTGGCCCGAGCATCAACTACTATTTGGTAAATACCAGTGGCACATATCAGATTTATAATTTACTCATTGATCAGACTGCTTTCATTAATGCAAGTAGCACGCAAACCTTCAAGGTGAAGGGGGCGCTTACAATTGCCAATACCATGACCTTCACCACGAATAGCAAAACGATGCAGGTAGATGGTGGCTGGGTAAATAATGGTACCTACACTGGCGGCACCAGTACTATCACATTGCGTGGCGGTAATATCAGCGGCACCAGCGATACCTCGTTTTCGACATTGAACATCGGCGACGCAACCACCACTGCCACGGTTACGGTTAATGGCACGGATGACCCGACCGTGACCGGCACGATGTTGGTGGATACTGGCGATATACTTTCAATCGGCGCCAGCCGGTTTGTCACCCACTCGGGCGGAACCTATACCCTGAATGGAACGGTCAGCGGCGCGGGGACCATGACCTTTACCAATACTTCCCCAGGCCCGGGCACGACCGGTTCACTGACATCGACGACGCGATATGATGCCACGAATGGCAACGTGGCCTCTACTACGGTGGACGTGCGAACGGATTATCAGCAGCTTGAGTTTTATTCTAATACCGCAACGGCGCGATCCATTACCTTGGCGGCTGGAACATATATAACGAACGTCACTAATGGCAATGTGTACGTTATTGCGGATGGCGCTTCACCAGGGAATCTAACCTTGGATGGCGCCACCAATAATCCGACCATGGATATCGCGTATAGTTTGGATTTCACGGGAGCGGGCACGGCGAGTGAGATTATTACCTCAGGCACTGGTGTCTGGCAGGTTGGCCAGCATGTCGATTTCACTGGTGGGACGTACACAGCTACCGCAGGTAATACGCTAGATATGGATGGTATTGGGACGCTGACTTCAGCGGCACAGACTTTGCAGAATCTTACTCTATCGGGCACGATCACCCTGGCGAATGCTACTCATACCGTGAATGGCAATCTTGTTTTGGGAAACGGATTGACTGCCGGCACGTCAACGGTGACCATGACCGGCACCAGTAATACCATTACCGGCAACAATCGGACCCTCGCCAATCTCACTATTGATCCTTCAAGCGCAGGTACGATCACGCTCCAGACTTCGAATCTGACTACCAGCGGCACGTTGACCGTGGCGGCTGGGGATACACTATCGATTGCTTCTGGAATAACATTGAGCAACACGGCTGCCGCAGAAGTTGCCGGCACGGGAAACATCGGTGGAGCGGGGACACTGCTATTCACTAGTGCGTCAGGCGGACCAGGGACAACTATTTCTACGCTTAGCGCTATTACGCGGTATGACGCTTCGAGTGGCAATATTGCCGCAGCCACCATAGACGCGCGGACATACGCTGGCTCAGTTGAATTCTACTCTAATAGCGCTACTGCTCGGACGGCTACACTTAATACTGGCACATACTCTGTTAGTTCCTTGTACGTTATTGCCGACGGAAATAGCCCGGGCGATATGACGCTGGTTGGTGCCACTAATAATCCGACGGTGACTATTGCCGGCAATCTTGATTTTACTGGTACTGGTACGGCGAGTGAAGTGATTACCTCGGGCACTGGCACCTGGACCGTCTCCGGGCATGTCGATTTCACGGGCGGCACATACACCGCCACGACTAATAATACCTTGGTCATGGACGGCGTTTCTGTAAACATCTACGGCAACGGCCAAAGTTTATATAATTTTTCCATCAGCCCATCTACTATTGGTACGGTCAGTATGCAGACGTCAGATTTGACCGTCACTGGCACGATCACCTTGAGCGGTACTTGCCAATTAACCATCAATGCTGGTTTGAATTTTACTTTGGGGAGTGCGGGTACGCTGACACGGGGGGCGGGTTGCGCCATCGCTGGTACTGGTACGTTCATTTATCAGCCGGCGACGTTCTCACAAACGAGTGGCGTCACGTCTGGAATACGGTTTGACGCGACGAATAATAACCAGACTATTAACGGGAACTATACGTTTAGTCGCGCGGTCGAATTTTATAATGCGCATGCCAGTACAGCGCGGACCATTACTCTGGGTAATGCAGGCGGCAGAACATTCACGTTTAGTTCCACGGCCACCGTAACTGCTGCTTCAGGCGGGACCGTCTCTGTTGATGCCAATACCAATGATCCGAACTTGACCTTTACCGGCGCGGTGAGTATCGGTGGAGCATCAGGGGCAAGCGCCACCTTGTCCGCTAATAGTGCTAATACGCTTGCCTTCAATGGTGCGGTGACCGTCAATGCCACTGGCGTTTTGACCACCAATGGTAGTACGGTCATGACCATGGCTGGCGATTATACGAATAATGGTACGTTCAATGCTGGCGCTGGAACCGTCACGCTGAATGGTTCAGGTACGCAGATACTCTCAGGCACGATGACCGGTGGGTCAGCTTTCAATAATTTAATTGTCACCAATGCATCGGCAAGTAATCCAGATATTAGCTTTGCCGCGTCGGCGACGGTTGGCGCCACATTTACTGCGACAACCGCCAGTTCCCAGATTCGTTTCTTAGCCGGTGGAACCTACACATTTCAAAATATTGCCCTGAATGGACAGGCGACCGGCACGCGCGTGGCGCTGACCAGTTCCTCGACGGGCACGCAGTGGAATCTAAATGTGGCCGGGACGCGATCCGTGTCCAATACATCAGTACGGGATTCAACCGCGTGCGGTCAAGCGCCAAATATTTCAGCGAATGATGGCACGAATCTGAGCTTGGGGAACAATTCTTGTTGGACATTCCCCGGCATTATCATCTCCGGGACGGCCAATGGGAACGTCGGAGCAACCGTTCGCTATGCGGTGAATGGTAGCCTTCAAACTGATACCGGGACGATTGGTGCATCTACCTGGTCGATCGAAGGCTTGACCGCGCCGGCTGTGAACGATGAGATCATCGTCTGGATAGATAATGTGGCTGATGCTAATGAGTCGAGTGGGGTTACCAGCTATGACGGTTCAGGCGATATCACGGGTATGGTACTCGATACCCATGTATTGACGCTCGGAAGTAACGATAATCAATCCATTAGTCAGACTGTACTGCAAACAGTCTACGATAATTTTAATGATGAGGACATAATGTTTCGTTGTCCGATTGTCGCTAGCTGTACTCTGGCCGTAGATGATGATAGCGTTTATACCGATGACCGGCTGACGATTCTCTCGGGCACGACCTGGGTGATGGGGCCCAATGATGGCATCAATACACATGATATCCAGATTGACGGAACGCTGACCGCTGGTACCGGGAGCATCACCGTCTCCGGTTCATGGGATAATAATAATGATTTCAATTCGTCGGGGAGTGAAACGATATATTTTACTTCAACGACCACTGAAATCATTGATTCCACGGGCGCAGTTGATTCCGATGTGTATAATGTGAATTTCACTGGAGTGGGTGGGCAGTGGACATTAAATTCTACCTGGGTGGTCAATAACGACGTGACCATGAGCGCTGGGACGTTCAGGGTCAATAGTGATTTGTACGTCAATGGCGGTGATATCACTGGTGATGGCACGTTGACGTATACGGCAGGCTCACCCAATGTGATTATGGGGTCAGCCAGCGGAAATTTCGGAGGGGCAAACCCGTGGACATTCTTTAATCTGCAATTTTCTCATACCGCGCTCTGTAATGCGCCCGTGACCACGGCTACCGGCGCGGGAAGCGTTACCATTAATGGCACATTGACGCTGCAGGCAGATGGAGGTTGTGCTTGTACGGAAACCGATTGCCCGTCGCATAATCTGGATCTTGGGTCGAAGACATGGATTCTTACAGCTTCGGGCACACCACTTGTTGCTGATGGAGAAATTATTGGATCAACCTCGACGGTCCGGTATACGGGTACGGGCGCCACAAATATAACAACCACTAATCCTAATTTGACTGATTATTACTATACGCTTGAACTTCAACCCGCATCCGGAACTCCGACCTATACGCTATTATCCACTGGCACAGCTTCCTATGAAATACGAGGAAACTTGACGATCAGCACTTCGGTGAATTTAACGGTTACTGGATCGACCGTGTTTATGACCGGAACAGGCACGCTTGACGCTGGCGGGAAGACGCTTAATAATCTCACCATCAATCCAGCGGCAGCCCAGACTGTAACCGTTCAAACCAATGACGTGACGGTTGCTGGCAATTTGACCGTAACGGCAAACGGCGTGATGAGCATTTCGAATGGCCGGACGGTCACTTGGACTGGCGCGACATTAACGTTGGCCGGGGCTATTTCCGGCCAAGGGATACTTCGGGTTGACTCGGTTGGCGTTATTCCGGCGACCGGTACGCTCTCAAGTATCGTCCAGCTTTATGCTACGAACGGTAACACCGTGGTCATGTATGCGCGCACTTATGGCGGCGAGGTGCAAATTTACAACAGTAGCGTTACGTCGCGCACTATTACTATGGAAGCGGGGACTCATACCATTACTGGTGCAAGCTCAGCTCTAAATCTCCGGGCTGAGAACAATGGCGACATGACACTGGTGGGCGCGACCAATAATCCCACTGTATCAGTGAGCGGCAACCTGATTTATACTGGCGTCGGGGCAGGATCGGAAATCATTACCTCAGGCACCGGCACGTGGACCGTCACAGGTAACGTGACTTTTACCGGCGGGACGTACACGGCGACGGCCGGCAATACCTTGGTTATGAATGGGGCAAGCGTGACGCTCACCAGCGCCAGTCAGACATTACAGAATCTGACTTTATCTGGTTCCATCACCCTGGCAAATGCTACTCATACGGTAAATGGCAATCTTGATATGGCGGGGGGGACGATCAGTGCTGGTTCCTCGACTATAACTATGACTGGCACCAGTAATACTATTGTTGGCGGTGGTAATTCGATAAATGCATTGACTATTGATCCATCCTCAGCCGGTACTATCACGCTCCAGACGTCGAGTCTGACCGTGGCAGGACTGCTCACGGTTTCAGCGAGCGATACGCTCTCGATAGCTTCGGGAATTACCTTGAGCAATACGAGCGCCTCGGACGTAGCTGGCACTGGCACCATCAGTGGCGCTGGTACGCTGCGGTTTACTAATGCCTCAGGCGGTCCGGGAACGACGATCACGACTTTGAGTTCCGTTGTGCGATTTGACGCCACTTCTGGTAATATTGCCACAACTACATTTGATGTGCGTACCTACAGCGGCCCGGTTGAATTTTACTCGAGTAGTGGCACGGCTCGTACCGCCACCTTTGCCGCTGGCACATATACTATTTCCGGGGCTTCGTCGTATCTCTATGTTATCGCTGACGGCGCTAGCCCGGGTGACCTGACTCTGGCCGGTGCGACGAATAACCCGACGGTCAACGTCGGTGGCAGCGTTGATTTCACCGGGGTTGGCGCTTCGAGTGAGGTAATTACTTCCGGCACTGGCACCTGGACCGTCGGTGGCAGCGTTGATTTCACCGGCGGGACATTTACCGCTGCCAGTGGTAATACCTTAATTATGAATGGGACGGGGACGCTGACGTCTGCCAGTCAGACACTGCAAAACGTAACGTTGTCGGGTACTATTACCCTGGCTAATGCCACCCATACGATTAATGGTAATTTGAATCTGACCGGCGGCAGCACCACGGCTGGCACCTCGACCGTGACTATGACCGGCACCTCAAATACGATCACGGGCGGCACGAAGACGCTCAATAATCTGACCATCGATCCATCGTCAGCCGGTACCATCACGGCGCAGACCTCAAACTTTACAGTAGCGGGAACGCTCACTGTGGCGGCCAGCGATACGCTTTCGCTGAATAGCATTACGCTGACGAATACTGGTGCAGCGGAGGTAGCTGGCACTGGGGTCATCTCTGGCGCCGGAACACTTGTATTCACCAGTACCTCCGGCGGCCCCGGTACAACTATCGCGACCTATAGTGCAACGGTTCGGTTTGACGCAACTAATGGTGACATTGCCGGTAGCACCGTCGATGCTCGGACGTACAATGGTCAGTTCTCATTTATTTCTACCAGCGCTACCGCTCGTACCATTACCATGGGCGCCGGTACCTTCACACTCTCCGGTGCCAGCTCACATTTTTACGTAATTGCCAATGGCGCCAGTCCGGGCGACCTGACCGTCACTGGCGCTACCAATAATCCAACCGTAACTATCGGTGGCGATTTGGACTTCACCGGTAGCGGATCGAGCCAAGAGGGAGTGATTACCGGCAGTGGCACCTGGACAGTCAGCGGCAACGCAGATTTTGCCAACGGCTCATTTACCTCCTCAACCAACAATACGTTTATCATGGATGGCACGTCCAAAACAACCACTGAGTCGACGTGGAGTGGGCTCGTCTTTTATAATTTTCGTTCAAGCGGGTCAATTACCTTTATCACGTCATTTGAGGACGCAGTTGTTTTGAATGATTTGACCATTGATTCAGGAAAGTCCCTGACTGGTTCTACTGGCGGCATTACGAGCGTTGGGCATAACTTTACGAATAACGGGGGGACCTTCAATGCGAATTCTGGAACAGTGAGTATGTACGGTTCGGCTGGCGCTATTAATGGTAGCGGTTCGACCACGTTTAATAATTTGACCATTATGGGTACCCCGGCTAGCGTGACCATGAGTAATGCTGATAATACAGTGTCCGGCACTTTGACCGTTGATACAGGTGACACTTTATCATTATCCTCTGGTCGGACGCTGTCAGCGACGGGTGCTGGAAACGTGGCAGGTACCGGCAGTATTACCGGGGCGGGGACGCTGCGTTTCACGGATACGTCAGGCGGACCCGGCACTACCATCGCTACTTTGAGCGCTATTACCCGCTATGACGCGACTAATGGCAATATTGCCTCGACGACACTTGACGCTCGGACCTATGGCCAGGTCGAATTCTATATGACGGGTTCGACGGATCGTTCAATCACGTTTGCTGCCGGTACTTATACTCTCTCTGGCGCTACGGCTCATCTATACATGATTGATAACGGTTCAAATCCCGGATATCTGACCGTGGACGGGAGCGTTAATAATCCGACCGTGACTATCGGTGGCGACTTTGATTCTACTGGGTCGTGGGGTGGGGGGATTGTTATTTCAGGCACGGGAGCTTGGACTGTTTCAGGGAATGTTGATTTCACTAATATGGTATTTACCGCGACAACCGGGAATTCCTTTACCATGAATGGGGCCTCAGCATCACTGACCCCAAATTTCAATAATATGTATAATTTTTTAACTGCCGGCACGGGTACTATTACTTTATTGAGTATCTTAACAGTCAATAATAATGTTACAGTTGGGGACTCTTCGACTTTCACGAGTACGGAAAGTCTTACTATCGAGGGGAGTAGTCTGACGGGAACCGGTACTTTTGCCTTCAGCACCGGCACGGTATACATCAGAGGTGATGGGGGGTCGCTGGGTGGCAGCAATAATGACTGGACGTTTGGCAGTCTTAGGTTCAGAATTGCTGACTCGTGTTCAATTACTTGTAATATTGGTTGTAATCGATTGACTACCTCCGCGGGCGGCTCAGGTGCGATGATTATTCAGGGTACTATTCGGACGGATACGTGTTCGTACGGTTTTGGAGAAGGGACTGCCGCGCACCGATTTGATGCGGGAAGTAAGACGTGGGTTCTTCAGGGTTCGGGGACGGGAGCCAGCGCCCCATTGTTTAACACCTTCTTTAATTATGATACATCGACATTCCGTTTTACGGGTACCGGCACAACCGATATCTCCTCGACATCTCGGTATTACAATTATGAATTATTACCTGCTAGCGGCACACCAACCTACAATTTCCTCGGTGCAGGTATCTATGGTAATGCCGTCATCGGCACGTCAGTAAATTTCGTTCACGGATCAAACTCTTTATACATGTATGGTGATGGGAAAACTATTGATGCAGGCGGTAAGACGCTCTATGATTTTTATGTGCTTGGAACAAATAATACAGTGACTGTGATCAATAATGATATCAGCGTGGCTGGGCTATTACATGTCGAAAGTGGTGATACGCTTTCGATTAATGCCAGTCGAACTCTCAGTGATACCGGCGCGGCAAATGTGGCGGGAACGGGTACTATCAGCGGCGCGGGTATATTGCGTTTCACTGATACCGCCGGCGGTCCCGGGACGGCTACCACCATCTCTGTGCCTGTCCGTTTCGATGCCAGCGCGGGGAATATCGCAGCCGGAACATTTGATGCGCGGACGTATGGCGGTGCGGTAGAGTTGTATGGCAATAATGCGTCGAACAGTATTACCGCGCCAGCCGGTACATTTATCTTTAGTTCAACGGTATCAACCACCCAGGGTGGCACGGGCGCCACGACCACGAATTTGAATACCAACGATCCGACGGTGACGGTCACCGGCGATCTAACCATTGGTGCAAATACCGTGCTGCAAGCATCCAGCAGTGGTACGTTTAATGTGAATGGCAATTATACGAATTCAGGCACCTTTACGGATAATGGTGGGACGGTTACCCTGGGCGGCAGCAGTCAGCAGACGCTCTCGGGCAGTATGACCGGCACCTCAAATGATTTTAATAATTTAGTTATTACCAATGCCTCTGGTTCAAATCCGGAGACATCTCCGTCAGTCATTTTTGCCTCGGGCGCGGACACGGCTGGGACGTTTACCGCTACCACTGCTAATACTAAGCTTCGCTTCAATGCTGGCTCGACGTATGCTCTGCAAAATATTTCATTTAATGGCCAGGCAACCGGCACCCGCGTATTCCTCCGTAGTTCCTCGACGGGTACGCAGTGGAATCTCAATGTGGCCGGTACGCGCTCGGTGTCAAATACGAATGTGCGCGATTCTGACGCGTGCGGTCAGCCACCAACCATAGACGCTTCGGACGGCACGAATTTTGATGCAACCAATAACGATTGTTGGTCTATGTATGCGATCAGTTTTAGTATTTCTGATACCAGTATTGGGTTTGGCTCACTGGGCACCGGACAATCACGCTATGCCTCGGCTGACGGCACGGGGTCGGCCGCTGAAGTGGAGGCTCACACCCTGAGCGCGGCGAGCAACGCGGTAGGTGGCTATTCAATCTTGGTCCTCGGTACAACGCTGACGTCACCCGATAGTGATACGATTGCCGCTATCGGCGGTACGAATACGGCGCCAAGTCCGGGGACTGAGCAATTCGGCATTCGCGCAACAGCTTCGGGGGGCAGCGGGTCAGTCACCGCGCCCTATGCCGCGGCTGGGTTTGCCTATGATCTGCTGAATTTCCCCGATGAAATTGCTGGTTCGGCGGGCGCTTCGACCACGACCACTTATTCACTCCGTTATCTGGGGAATATCAGCTCGACGACTACGGCGGCGACATACGGGGCTGATGTTACGTATGTCATGGTTCCAGAATTTTAATATTATATTGCATCTTGGTTAGTGAAATGTTGGTTAGTTGCAGTATGGAAAAAAATGTGTTATACTATGCTGGTTATGGAGGGTATTTCGGGAGGTGATCTAATATTTTAAATGAATATTATTATGTCACAAAGAATATCAATTGGACTACTCATATTGATTGTTATGAGTGTTTTGGTTATTCCGCGCAGCATGATTCATGCCGCTGCCCTGACCAATGTCAGTGACACCATGACTCGTCTGCAGCAATCGACCGATTCGAATCATGTCATTGCCTTCACGACCGCGACCTCGCTGGCCGCAGCCGAAACGATCAAGATTCAGTTTGATCCAGCCGGGGATGCTTTCACGCTCAAGGGTACTCTGACTAATGCCGATATGACTGGTTCAGGCTTTACCGTTGTAGCCGGGTGTGGGGGTGGCGCTTCTGAGGTGACGGCGACGGTTGATACCAGTGCACCGGATGAGAATATTACTTTAACGGTTTGTTCGGGAGATACTGTAGCTGCCGGAGCGAAAAGTTTGACCATCACGAATAATGAGATCACCAATCCGTCTTCAGCAAATACCTATGAGATTGAAATCACGACGACCAGCGACTCTGGTTCATTGGCCGTGGTGATTGTCTCCGATGATACAGTCAATGTGAGTGCCACGGTTGATCCGTCTTTGACCTTCAGCATCTCCGACACCACGATTGGGTTTGCCACACTGAGTTCATCGGCCAGCCGATGGGCAACCGGGGATTTACTTGGCAATGCCGCCGAGACTGAAGCGCACACCCTGATTGCCGGCACGAATGCCACCAGCGGATATAGCATCACGCTCAATGGCGCCACCCTGACTTCAGTCGCGGCCGATACCATTACTGCGATCGGAGCTAATAACACCGCGCCGAGCACTGGCTCTGAGCAATTTGGCGTTCGGTATACAGCCAGCGGCGGCTCAGGCGCAGTGTCCGCACCATACGCGGCAGCTGGTTACGCATTTGACACAGCCGCTTTTCCCGACGAGATTGCTGCGGCTACGGGCCCATCTGCTAACACCACCTATTCAGCGCGCTATTTGGCAAACATAGCATCAAATACCGAAGCCGGTACATATACGGCAGATCTCACATATATTGCCACCGCTACATTCTAAGGCAGCGTCTCATGCGATGAGCGGGCTACAAAAATAAATAATTATTAGGGAGGAACGTATGTCACTCAAATCGTTAATGGTAGCAGTAATCGTGCTTGGTGGTTTACTAGTCGTTGCCGCGAATGCGTCAGCACTTACCATCATTCCGCCGTCATTAGAATTTGAAGCGCCACCTGGGCAAACCTATGAAACGACGGTCAAATTATTTAATGAAACGGATCAGGCAGTTACGCTCTATACTGAGACGACAAATTTCGGCGCAGCGGGAGAATCCGGGCGTCCCTCATATCGGTTTGACGCTGATCCCGAGGGACTCAGTTCGTGGGTGACAGTAGGTGACGGCCCGTTTGAATTAGGGCCTGGAGAGCGGGTAAATGTGCCTCTCAAGGTGACACCACCGGCTGATGCTGAACCCGGCGGGCATTATGCGGCAGTCTTTTTTTCTGATACGCCGCCTACGGCTGCAGCTGGTGGAACCGTGTCAGTCGGAACCAAGATTGGTATTTTACTCCTCGCGCGTATCCCGGGAGAGATTGTTGAATCGGGCAGTATCAAAGAATTTTACCTTGGCGATAAAACCTCTGGCATTAATCGGTTACCCGTGACATTTGTCACGCGATTTGAGAATACAGGGAATCTTCATTTGCGCCCGACAGGCTCGATTGAAGTAACGAATATGCTTGGCCGCGCGGTTTCCACCCTGGAATTCAATCCAGCGAATGGTGCGACGTTGCCCAAGACGATTCGTAAGTATGAAACCATTTGGCAGAAGGGTGACGTGGTTGAGGGGTCTGGTTTTTGGAATGAATTTGCCAATGAACGGAATAATTTGGCAATTGGGAAATACACCGCTACGATAACTACCGATGCGGGAATAGAGACAACTTTAACCGATAGCGCCAGCTTCACGTTTTGGGTGTTCCCCTGGCGAGTGATGTTGATTTGGGGTGTCGGCATAATCATTATATTGGTAATTCTCTGGTTCCTCATGCGCCGGTACAACAAATGGATTGTGGCAAAAGCAATGCGAGCCCAAGGGTCAGATAGACCGACCGCATCGGGTTCAGGCAAACCTAAGAAATAATTATTTTCACACGTGCCGATGCTGCGGACGATTTTCCAGTACGGCGCAATGTTGCTCCTAGCCTTCTGGCTCGGGAGTGTTACTTTGGCAACGGCGCTGGACGTTAATATTTCCGCAGTAGTCGAAGAAAGTATTCCTGAACAACAAGACACCATCATTCAGTTTAGTGGGTTAGCATATCCTAGCGGCGCTGTGACCGTGCGGCAGGATGGCGTGATTTTGACCACTACGACGGCAGATAGCGCTGCCAGTTTTTCTACCAGCTCGATCGTGACGTCGGGCGCTCATACGTATGCATTGACTGCCGTTGATTCCCAAAATCGGACAGGCAGCGCTACTTCATATACGCTTAATCTCAGCCAAGGCGCGACGGTGACAGTCTCAAATATTTTCCTCGGGCCAACGGTGGCAGTATCTGCTTCGAGTATTACGGCAGACCAATCGGTTAATTCATTGGGTATTACAGCGCCCAATAGTACGGTGACGGTATATGTCACATCGTCGTATACCGGTGGCGGCTCTGATAGCCGTGAATTCCAAGTGGTGGCCGACGGTTCAGGTATCTGGACGCGCCAGTTCACCGGCACAACGCTGGGCGTCGGTTCACACGTCGTCCGGGCGCGAGCTACCAGCAGCTCATTGACTTCATCCTATAGCAATTCGTTAGTGATTGCGGTTGATCAGGCCAATCCCTGCGCCACGTCTACCCCCGGCGATATTAATTGTGATGGATCGGTTGATTTGGTTGATTTTAGTATTTTATTGTATTACTGGAATACGACTAATCCGGCACAAGCGCGGACTGATATCAATGGCGATACAACCGTTAATGTCGTTGATTTCAGCATCTTACTTTACTATTGGACTGGCTAATATGCCTCGACGAATTCTCATTTTTATTATCAGTGGGAGCATTATCGGCATCGTGGGTTTCTGGGCTGCCTCAGCTCAGGCTGCGGTCATGAGCGTTGCGCCGCAATCCCAGACGGTTTCACTGGGGGACACGTTTATTGCCACCGTGCAGGTGGATAGCGAGCGGGAATACATCAATGTGGTGCAAGGCACTATTGTGTATCCCACTGACCTGCTCGAGGCAGTTTCCGTTGATACGGGAGCTTCTTTTCTCAGCATGTGGGTCACCCCGCCTACCATTGATGCGGCTAGTGGCACCATTGCATTCCTCGGTGGCAAGCCAAATGGCACGTTGGTGGCTGACAGCCCGGTACTGCGCATTACTTTCCGCGCGCGGGCACTAGGAACCGCTACGGTATCGATGAATGATTCCGATGCCGTCATTCATCTCAATGATGGCAATGGCACGCGGGCAGCATTGAGTTTATTGACAGCTCAATGGAGTATTACTAATCCCGCGCCTGACAATTTAGCTATTGAATCCGCTACGCATCCGGATCCTGATGCCTGGTATCAGGCAACGACATTTCAGGCAACCTGGGAAAAGCGAGCGGGGGCATTCTATAGTTATGAAATTTCCGACCAAATCACCACAATTCCCGATGACATTGCCGATGAGCCGAGCGATCAAGCCAGCTTTGCGGATGTGGGGGATGGTATTCATTATTTCATTCTGCGTGAGCGGCTGCCGCGCGATGACTGGCAGGTCGTCGGCATTCGTCGATTCCAAATTGACGCGACGAAGCCGCTGCCGATTGACGCGGTCGTGCATCGCGACGACCAGTCGTATAATGGACGGTATGTCTTGAGTTTCAATACCTATGATACGACGTCCGGTGTGGACTTCTATGAAGTAGTCGAGGGAAATCAAGTCGTTTCTCCCGCGACCAGCCCGTATCTACTGACTGATCAATCGCGTCGCGATGAGATTGTCGTGCGCGCCCTTGATCGAGCGGGGAATACTACTCAGACCATCATTGCCAGCGCCGGGGCTCCGAGCGTCGTTGACTCGGTTGATATGAATATTATACTAGTCTGCGGCATTGTTTTAGGGCTTGCCGTTTGCATCTTAGCTTTTGCCGCGTTGCGGCGTCGACCATCATGAAGATCCGTATATTATTATTAGGAGTATTATTGGTAGGAATTTTTTTTGCGTTACCATGGATTGCCGATGCTGCCACGCTCCAATTATCGCCGAGTAGCGGAAGCTATAATTCAGGACAAACATTTTCTGTTGAGTTGCGCGTCAACAGCGACGGTGTAGCGATAAACGCGGCGGAATCAACCATCCGCTTTCCGCAAAATCTTGTTCAAATCGAATCAATTTCCTCGGCCGGCATTTTTACCTTTTGGCCGGTTAGCCCAACTTTTTCGAATGCCACCGGGATTATGTCCTTTAGCGGCGGACTGCCCAATCCTGGATACACCGGCAGTGCGGGAAAAATTTTGACTATTATGTTCCGTAGCATCGCTGCGGGGTCAATTCAGATTCGCACCGAAAATAGTCGAGTGCTCGCCAATGACGGCCAGGGGACCGATGTTATGACGACGGAAGGTACGATTGGCACCTTTGCGGTTTCTGAAGACCCGGTCGTTTTGCCTGATGCGCCGACTGTTTCCTCACCTTCGCATCCCGACCCGAACCAGTGGTACAATAATCCAAATCCGATTTTTTCCTGGGATCCGGTGAGCGGTGCGACGGGGTATAGCGTGGCGTATGACGATCAGCCTGCCACTACGCCTGATACGACGGTAGACGTGATTGGGACGACGCAGGCCTATACCGCCATTGGTGATGGTACGTGGTATTTCCACATTCGTGCGGAAAACGTTGATGGCTGGGGTACTACCGCACATTTTCGAACTCAAATTGATTTGACAGCTCCTGAACCATTTTCGATTGAGTTTCTGGATGGCACGTCACTGACGAATACCACGCTCCGGCTGAGCTTTATGACAACCGATAATGGCTCAGGCATGGCATATTACGGAGTGGTGATCGATGGAGGAGATCCGATTCGGGTTGAGGTTGGCTCGGCCGATTCTTTTTCGTATTCGAGTTTGAGTTTTGGTTCACATAGCGTCATTGTTCGCGCCATTGATGCGGCGGGGAATGCCGCTACTGCCAGCGGCTCTTTTACCATGACACGACCCAATCCGCCGGTATATATCCCTAATGATTCTGATCGGCCTGATCAAATCATCATCGATACGATTGATGAAATTTTACCTACCCCAATCCGTAATTTTAGTTCGGCGGTAAGCAATGTGGTTAATCGTATCCAGCAGAATGAGGAAGTAGTTAGGATAATTGAAGAAATTATTACGCCCGTTATCAGCACCACCGCAGTGGTGACGGCCACCGGCGTCGCTACGAGCGTGGCAGCGTTGCAATTAGGGAATGTCATTTATTTATTCCTGCGCGTCGGATATCTCTGGTTCGTTCCGGTGGCGGTCGGTAAGCGGCGCAAGCCCTGGGGCATTGTATTTGACAGTACTACCAATCAGCCGGTTCGCCGATCGATAGTACGGATTTTCTCGAAAGAATTTAATAAATTAAAAGAAACGCAAATCACCGACGGTGAAGGGCGTTTTGGCTTTTTGATCGAGCCGGGTAAGTATTTTGTGACTGCCTCGCATCCCGGCTATACCTTCCCTTCGAAATTACTGCGCTCGGCTTCGGTCACGCCATTTGAAAACATTTATCTGGGTGACACCCTGGAAATGAAAACAGCCGGCCAGCAAGTTTTGGCCATCAATGTGCCGATTGATCCGGACCAGGGAGAAATACCGCGCTCACGGATTCTCTGGCTGCGGGCATTTAATACAATCGGCAATATTTTAGAGCGTGCCAGCCTGCCATTATTGATTGTCGGTACGATTTCCAGTTGGGCATCACTGATCATTCAGCCGATCACCAATAATTATTTATTCCTGATGGTGTACGGTCTCTTGATTATTCTGAAATACCTCGTCTCTCATCATTATGAGAAATCATGGGGAACGGTGGTTGACGCTGCTACAAATGCACCGATCGAATTAGGCGTCGTTCGTATTTACAATATGATGACGACCAGCGTGGTAGGGACCCGGGTGACGAATACGACGGGCCAATTCCAAGCCTTGGTTGCGCCTGGAAAATATTATTTGGTGGTGGTTAAATCAGGCTATGAATCTTTCCAGAGCAAACCGATTATTGTGACGCGAGAGCGCGGCATGATCCGTTTGACCGTGAAGCTGCGCAAGCATGCCGCACCCGGTGAGCAGCGCGCGGCGGGTGATAAAGCGGTCGAATTAGACTCAATGCGCAGTGATGAGCAGGCGCCCTTTGCCCCACCCCCACTCCAGGACGTCCGATCAGGCGAGACGCAGGTGGAGGAATCAGCCGCCACGGCTCCGGCTTCGGATTCGCCTTTTGCCCCGCCAACCTTGCGTGTCGTACCTACAAAGAAGGACAGCTTTTCACACTCAGAACCATCAGGCAAACCTGAAAAAAAGTAAAGGGAAACCTTTGACTTGCGTGAAAATTGTGGTATACTAGGCCTAATTCGCGCGTTTTTTCAGTCTATTTTGGGCTTGTAGTTCAGTCCCGACGCGAAGCGGTTGGAATTCCGACTGAAACGTCAGAATTGGTTAATCGTTAGTAGTACATGATAGTTGATCGTCGATATTTAAATATGTTTATGGGTTCGTAGCTCAGTTGGTTAGAGCGCCACATTGACATTGTGGAGGTCAGAGGTTCGACTCCTCTCGGACCCACCACTTGGAAAAGTCACCATTTGCACTGCCAATACTCCGCTGATGTTCGCCCACCATTTGAGGTCCGAACGTGCCATTTTCGGACTCCGACAGGCACAGTGATTTTTGGATGAGTTCGAATGGTTTTTGTGCCTGAATGTTGAGGATTTTGTCTTTTAGAAAAAGGTCCGAACATAACGTCTTGATTAACTTCCGTCGATCTTCCGGGTTACTCTTGGCAAACGTCGTTCTTGCATTGATTGCGGTATTAAACACTTTGCGTGTCGCTTCAGAAGCCGTCTGAGCCGATTCTTCAAACTCAAATATTCGCCGTTCCAGATCAATTTTTTCAGACTGGAGAAGGGCTTGCCGTTCCCGGTACTGGTCGTCAGTTATTAACCCGCGCAGGCGGAGCGTGAGTAGTTCAGTGAGTTCTTTGGTTTTCAGTTCAAGCGTGCGTTTCAGCGACCCAAGTCTGGCGACAGATGCATGTTCGCTCTGTTTGTTTAAGTCAGCTAGTGCCTGGGAAATCCATTCTCTGTACTGCAACGGCAATGAGACTGAATCCATGAAATTCATTAACTGTCGTTCCAAATACTCTTCGCTAATCGCTCGCTGGGAACAGTCGACGCCCGCTTTGTGGCGGGTACACCGGTAATACGTGTAGCGCGTTCCGTAGCGATTCGTCTTTTGTTCCGCTGTCACCGAGGCGGCGCATTCTCCGCATTTAATCAGGCCAATATACAAATGGTCGTGCCGCTGTGGGCGCACTGGATTGCGACCATGAAGAATATTCTGTACCTTGTCGAATTCTGACTTGGATATCATGGGTGGATGAGCGCCTTTGAAGATTTCTCCGTTGACGCGGAGTACGCCGTAATAGAAAGGGTTCTGGAGTAATTTCACAAGGCCAGAGAATGCCATCGGCCCTCGTTCGCTTCCATCCCGCAGGGGCGTCATGAGCTTCAGTTGCTTTGTCGCCAGCCGATGCACCTGCGAGATGGAACTTGTGCCGCTGAGCATTTCGTCCCACAATCGCCGCACGAGATCAAACCGGTCAGGGTCTTTGATGATCGTCTTGTTCACTTTCTCATTGAGATAACCAATCGGGGCGGTACGGGGAAGCCAGCCGAGCTCGAGTTTCGCTCTGATACCGCGCTTTACGTTATCCGATAAGTCATCGACGTACTTCTTGGCCATGCCGAATTCGAGCTGAATCCAGAATTTGTCGTTTCCTGAATTGGTATACATTGCTGAAGGCGTTATGATTTGCGCCAGTTGCCCCTGATCGAGCGCCCAGATCAAAGCACCACCGTCGAGTGGGTTTCGGGCAAGCCGGTCGAGTTTCCAGCAAATGACAGTACCCAATTGACCGCGTTCGATGAGTTTGAACATTTCGTTGAACACCGGCCTGCCCGGAGACTTCGCCGATTTAGCCTCGATATAGACTCTGTCTACTGATAGTCCATGCTGCGCGGCAAGGTCGTGCATTTCTTTGACCTGAGAGTCAATCGACAAGACCTGCCGGTCTTCCGATTCACTTGATTTGCGGGCGTATATCGCCACGCGGATATTGTTCTTCATACGTTCGAAGTATTGAGCCAAAAGTAATGAGGCGGTTCGCCATATCCCACGCTTCCGCGTCGGACAGCGTTTCACCGGTCGTTTGTTTGTGTATTTGTTTGAGGTTTTCTATGTGTTTTTGCAGGAGGGGCATGTTCGGCAGTATGCCCGCAAACGGCCAGGGGCCGCAATTGAAACAAGAGGGGAACTCATGGACTTGCTTGTGGAAAACCGCTTCCCGCACAATATCATTGACTCCGGAGTCCCAATGTCATAATCTTAGAGAAAGCTGACGTAGGATTTGCATAGGCGGTCTGTTATTGGACTGCCGACTTTAGGCTATGATTAGTGCGAGGAAGAGCGTGCAGTGATGAAGAAGCTGAGTGCCAGAACAGAGGTAGCACAGCGGAGGGAAAGACGCACCAGTATTGTCAGGAATTCACAGAAATCGCTGTATCTAGCGGAGAATAACGGAGATGGACTTGACGGGGAAGGTCACTTTCCTCTAAGAAAGCGACATTCAAGCCCAAACGTCAGAAGCACCCGCGCAGAATACCACCTGACCAAGAGCCGGTTGCGCGTGCTGTTTGCCGCGACCACGAACGAGCGTGACCGGCTCATTATGGCGCTCATGGCCGGAACGGGTATGCGAAGGGCAGAGATCACCGCGCTCCAAGTCTCTGACCTGAGACTTCAAGAAAACCTCCTGGTCGTGACGAGTGGAAAGGGCGGCAAGTCCCGTCTGATACCCCTGACACCAATACTTGCAGGTCAGATTCAGTCCTACTTACGCGGACGCACCGAAGGTCCGGTCTTCCTGAGCAGATTCAACGGCGCGCTCTGTAACCGACAGCTTAACCGTATCGTGGAAAACGCGGGGAAGCGTGCGGGAGTGAATCACCCCGATCCGCGAAAGACCAAACTCACCTGTCATCTCTTTCGCCACACATTCGCCCGGCTCTGGAAGGATGCAGGTGGTAGTATCGAAACGCTTTCATCCATTCTCGGACACGCGAGCCAGGCAACCACTCTTGACCTGTACGGCAGGGAAGGCTTGTCCGACGTGCGGGCGAACTATGCAAGAACCATGAAGAAGATAGGCATATAGCGAAAACCAACGGGTAGGAGGAATCTAATGAAGAAAGTGGTATTGGCATCGGTATTGTCCCTGTTGCTGTGGTCGTGCGGCAAGGATAAGGCAACTGATCCGGGCGGACAGGACCCGACTCCGCCGACTGTTGTCTCAACCACACCAGCAAACGGGTCCACGGACATCCCGGCGGATATTGTCCTGCAGGCCACATTCTCTCACGACATGGATGCAGGTACCCTGACCAACGCCACGTTCACCGTAAGCAATGGCGTAACCGGTTCCGTTTCATACAGCAACAAGGTAGCTACATTCACTCCGAGCGCATCCCTGACCGCTAATACGTCGTATACGGCAACTATATCGACCGGGGCAAAAGATGGGGCAGGCACCCCCTTAGTGCAGGCGTTCTCTTGGTCGTTCACGACTGCGAACCCGCCTACGGTCACGGATATTGACGGCAACGTCTACCAGACCGTCACCATCGGTTCGCAGGTCTGGATGAAGGAAAATCTGAAAGTGACTCACTATCGCAACAGCGATCCGATACTTCACGTTACGGATAACGCGGCATGGCTCGGTTCCGCTTCCGGGGCTTACTGCGATTACGACAACAATTCAGATAACGTCTCGACGTATGGTCGCCACTACAACGGCTTTGTGCTCAACGACAGCCGGGGCATAGCGCCCGACGGATGGCACATCCCAAGCGACGACGAATGGTTGACGCTTGAACGGCAACTCGGGATGACGAATCCTCAGTCTATCCTGAACGGCTGGCGCGGAACGACCGAAGGAGGGATGCTGAAGGCTCAGGGATATTGGGCGAATCCAAATGAGGGCGCGACAAACGCAAGCGGATTCACCGCTTTGCCCGCCGGTTTTCGCTATCCGAATGGTTCCTTTCAGAGTCAATTGCTCTATGGCGGTTTCTGGACATCCACGCTGTCGGGAACCGAATTTGCCTACGCCCGCGCTCTGAGTTACGACACTGCCGCGGTGTATCGCGCAGGGTACGACAGGAGACAGGGTATGTCCATTCGCTGTGTCAAAGACTAGACTACCGTTGGCGAATCAGATAACGGCTGATTCAACGCGTTTAGGTTATCCATACGGGACGTGTACAAAAAGCAACCCCTCGATCCATAGTGGATGAGGGGTTGGTAAGAGATTGAGAAACATTACTTGAGCAGCAGCATTTTCTTCGTTTCGACCGCGTCCTCCGTACGCAGCCGGTAGAAGTAAATGCCGGAGGCCTGTTTGTCGGCTTCCCACACAATGGTGTGATCGCCAGCAGGCAGGTCGCCGTCGACAAGCTTGGCAACACGCTGACCCAGAATGTTGAAAACTTCCAGAGTCACATGCGAGGCATTCGGCAATGAATAGGAGATATTCGTCACCGGGTTGAAGGGATTGGGGTAGTTTTGGGAAAGAGAGAACGAAATGGGGAGTGATTCCGCATCGTCATCGACAGCACGCTTACCCATCGCAGAGAGGGCCGGATTGAAATTCCCTGCCACAATACCTCTGACATGATTGGTTATGCCGTAGGCGGTAGCTTCCCACCACCCCTCAGAGTAGTGATCCATCGTAAAGGATGATCCGGTAGACAGGAACATGTGGAACCTGACCCAGACTGTGCTGTAGGCGTAGGCCAACATCACGTCATCTAACCCGTCGCCATCGAAATCGCCGGCAGCAGCTTGTGCAACGTTAGTTGCTCCGTAGCTGCCCGGTGAAGTCCACCAACTGGCGTAATTAAACGCCGATCCGGTGGATTGCAGCACATGAAGACTGGTTGTAGTTGCGGCATCTGCGTGAGCAAACGCTACGTCACATTCGCCATCGTCGTTGAAATCGCCGCCAACAGCCTGAGTGACATCGTTAATGTTGTAGTTGGTATTGGTATACCACGACTGCAAGGCAAAGGCAGTGCCAGATGACACAAGGACGTGAGAGCGGAACTGGTACTGGCCGTTCACCAGACCATAATCGTAGAAAAACACTAAGTCGCACTTACCGTCGCCCGTATAGTCCCCGGCCACACAATGCCGAATGTTCTGGGCATTGTATGAGCCGGATGACGTCCACCATGACTGCAGGGAAAACGAGCTCCCTGTAGAGATGAGCACGTGCGTTCGCGTTTGATAGCGGTCCACGACATATCCGTAGTCATATACGAGAACCACATCGCACTTACCGTCGCCATTGAAATCTCCGGCTTCGGCATGCACCACGTTCAGGGCGTTGTAGCCGCCGCTGGCAGCCCACCAGGCATCCTCGAATGAAAAGGACCCGCCCGTCGAGAGCCAGACTTGGACTCGCGCTTTCGGAGTTCCGCTTATGATCTTGTTCTGCACGACAGCAATGTCGTCGAACGAGTCACCGTCGAAATCCCCGGACATAACGTGCTCAACGCTATCCCCAGGGTACTCCACGTTTGACCACCATCCGCCATCGCCTTGGTAGTTGAAGCCATCAGTGTTGGATAGCCACGTATGGACCCTGGTGTAGCTGGTGTAATCGTACACCGAAGCGAGATCGCACCAGTCGTTTTGGCCACCACCCATGCCACCGCCAGCCCCGTAATATATGACATTTGGATCACATGGGTTGAGAGCGATAAATACCGGGTCCCCGGATTCGAAGATACGGTGTAAATCGTCACCACTCTTGAAGTCTTGACACCAACGATCAAAATCATCCTGAAAGCGGTCGGTAGTCGCACAACCAAACTTACTTACACCGCCGTTAGCATCGTAGCGCGCCTTGATACTCCCATACAACCAATACGCTTCGTTAGTGGCACACTCATTGCCGCTCCAATTCTCTTGGTCGTACATGATCATTCCGGCGCCATCGGCACCTCCAGAAAAGTCCTGGATGAGGATGTTGCCTGAGAGAGTATGTACTCTACCATATGCAGCTGCGGGAGAAGTAACTGCATTACCGACGTCACGAGCCCCACCGTTTCTGTCATAGGCATCGGCGAAGAGATACGAATGTTGTCTTTCCCATACCTCACCGTCTGTCCAGCCTGGAGAACAACTAGTGTAGCAGTAAATTGAGCCATTCTGAATATATCCTTTCTGGAAGTCTTGTCTCCATACTCCAGAACCTTGAGCGGTTTCATATGAATTCGTTAGGGGCATGCCCAAACAAGAATTCGGGCCACCTTCTCCGGAAGGGCCGTCACACGAAGTGCTGTTGTAGCAGTCACCTGTTGGGCAACTCTTAGGTGGATTGAGATTGTCGAGATCGTCCTCAAGCTGATCCCAGATTTGCCACTTTTCCCACCCGACGACATAGGCGCGCCGAGCACCACCAAGTACGTCGTAGACGATAGCCGCATCATCTGGACCGTTCAAATATAGAGCACGGTAGCAATTCTTGGCAGTGTTGTCTGCACTGTAGAGATTGGCCGGATTCTCTTGATTGTAATAATGGTACCAGCCAATTTCGTACAATGCGCCGGCAGGCGTTGCTTCATCTCCGAATGCTTGATCAGGAGTTTGAGTCCAACCGTATGGATTGCGGTCGTTCAACCCGTTTTCCTTTCGGTATTCCACCGCATGACCAACAATGAACTCACTAGGAACATACCAGTTGTCCTGAGTACAGCCGTTGGCATCGTAGCCAGCATACACCCAACCACCAGCACAAGAGGTCCCGGTCTGATAGCTGCCCTTATGAATACCAAAATGAACGTGTTCTCCCCAATGGCCGTTGTAGTTGTAAGTCGCGACGAATCCTATGAGCTGACCTCTATGCACCTCCTGACCTGGGGATACTGCAAGTGTGCTGGCATACATATGTCCGGTGATAGAAGTCACATGTTCGGTTCCTGTGTAATGTTCGATGACTACAATACCACCATACCCGTAGCCTTGTTCGTCAGCAGATAGGCGAGCCTCCTTAACCTGTCCATTCGCACAAGCGAAGACGGGTGTACCAGCGGGCGCTGCCACATCTTCGCCCAGATGGTGTTCTGAAACGCAGGTGCCCCAGAAGTGGTTACAGCCTACACTCCACTTTGAAAGTGGGAATTGAAATGTTGTTGCATCCTGGTATGCGTGAGCATCCGATGCCATAGCCAAAATAGCGACCACGGCAATTGCAACCATGCAAGAAATTCGTGCACTCATGGCACTCCTCCTTAAGGTTTGAATGTTTTGTCAATGTTCTATTTGATGAACACTAACACTGACTTTGGTTTACTTGGATTTTGAAAACGAAGTCGCTACTGCCGAGAATTCTACATCAGCGGCGAGCGAGTTAAACACGTAGACAACAGTGTTCCTTGGGATGAGAACTTCTTCGAAGGCCAAACCTATTGTAGAATCATAGACAACTTTCGTGGCCGGAAGCCCGTCGATGACAAGCTGCTCGACTGATCGGACTTCTGTATATGGAGGGTCGGATTCGTTGATTGCATCTATTTCTTGCTCAATCGACCAGTCTTCTTTAACAGTTATAGCAGGCAACAGGGCCACATCAGATCGGTTTGTATCAAAGGCTATTTCGTATTGGTCATTTTCTTTCCCACCTTGTTGAGAAACCTGGTACGTCCATGTTTTCGGGTACTTAACGGTAAACCCGTACTCAATATTCTGATAGGTTAGCCAATCATTTGTCTCAACCACCAAATTGGTGTTTGACTCTGAATTACTATTCAATGCGGTGTTAATATTCCGATTAGCCTGCGCATTCACACTCTGATTTGATATTGAATTCCCGTTATTCGTATTTGTCCCGTTATCGCGGGCAAAGAGGAAGTACGCCCCGACGCCGATGACGACTATTGCCAAAACGAGAGCGACCCACATCCCGGTCTTTGATCCACCGGCTGCAGGCTGGTTTACGTTGTCCATATGAATTGTTGGATTAGCTAATCTTAGATATCCTTAGCCTCTCACACCCAGGATATCTGTCAATATCTCGCGCAAATGCGGATGATTCCCGCCAGGGGCACAAACTGTGGACAGAAGACGGTCTTGCCGGATTCGATCAGTTCGGGTAGGATACTCGTGCAGCGTGAACGACCTTCGAGAATCCCAATTTCCGAAATCAGTACCAGAGATACCCCAACGAAAGAGCAGGGATATTTTTTTACCCTAACCTTTCGGTTTTTCTTCGGGTTATCCCCAGGCCATTGCCTGAACCGGCAATTGAGGCATTTTCGCAAAGCGGGTACGCTGTCAAATGTCAGTCAAAACAAAAATCAAAAACAAAAATCATCAGTATGTCCCGCAGCCGCCTGGACAATTCATTCCCGAACCAGATTCGGAGGTACCGACACCATCGGTCCCTCCGGTTGCGGGACGTGGCCGACCTTTTGGAGTTGTCCTCCTGCAGCCCGATCTGGCACTGGGAACTTGGGCTGAGAACACCGAGTCTGGAATCAGCCCTGAAACTGTCCGCGCTGTTGCAGTGTCCGGTCGAGATTCTGTTTTCGCAGAAATTCAACGAGTTCAGGCACGAACTGTTCGAGCGGAAGAGAGAGTCGGGCAACCCAAAACTTTACTAATTAGTCTAACAAAAACAAACATATGCCACAGGCATCAATGCGCGGGCAGTCGGGCAACTCCGACGCCGCGAAACCGGTCCCGTTCGTACCCAGAAACGAACGCGAGGAACTTGCCCTCGAAGTCGCAAGAACGCTCCGCGAGGAGCACCGCCTGCCCATCTATCTGGAATTGTGCAAGACGCACTCCGTCGAGGCCATCCGCAGAAGCCTCGATGAAGTAAAGCGGGTGCCCGAATCCAAGATTCGGAAATCCAAAGCAGCCTTATTCACTTACCTTTTGAAGAAACATGCCCAAGAACAGAAATAGCATGCTGGCAATCGATCCCGGTACGAAGTACCTGGGCTATGCCGGATTCGTATCCGGGGAACTCTCGGACTACGGCGTGAAGTCGATCCGGCAAAACGAAGGCGTGAAGGGAATACTCCTGGACCTTGACCGCATTTTCAGGAGAATGCTGGATGAGAAGCGACCAGGCGAACTGGTTATCGAACGCAATGCGTTCTCCCAGATTCGCAGCAATGTCCGGCTGACGCTTGCCGTCACACACTTAAAGAATCTGGCAGAAAAGCGACGGATCCGGGTATTTGAAGTCGACCCCCGGACTGTCCGCAAGATCGTCTGCAAAGACGGCAATGCCACCAAGCGGGAAGTCGCCCGTACCTTAGCCATCCTGTACCCGGAACTCAAAGCCTATCTGGAATCCAACCGCCGCTGGCGGGTGGACTTCCACCAGAACGCCTTTGACGCAATAGCAGTCGGTCAGGCATTTCTCAAAATGAGCCGGACGTTTTCTGACCAACGGCCAAATTCATGAGGAACCCCCGAACCTTGAAAACCAGACGAACCCGCTCATTTGCGGGATTCGGGCGACAGCCCAAATGCGATATCTGCCGCCGCAAGATTGAGTACGGCAGTCTGTGCTACTACTGCCGTAAGAGACGAACTTCCTGAAGCAGGCACCGGCCTGACTACCGGTGCCTTAGGAAAGAGAGCCGCCCTGACTGGCGGCTCAAGGAGAAGATTAAGACGCCCCCGTTCGTCGGTCTGGCAGCGCTCCGTACTACTTTTCCCTTGTCGCAAACAGTCCTATGGGACTATTTTCTTACGTACAATTGTATTCCATGCAATTGTACGAGGGTAACACACTCTCCGCTATGGCGGACAGTGCATTACGCGGAAAAGTAGTTCGGGCTTGCCGCCCGACTGCGCCCTGCTCTCTTCGGTCTGGCCTTGGCTGCTTCCGTGTGCGTCTAATAACCGGCACGGAGGCGTGACAGGTATGTCAGCAGCCAAGGGACCGCCCAGACCTCGACTGCGTCGCGGCGAACAACTATTAAGAGATTCGCCGCTCCTTGGCCTCGCCCGTCAACTAACGCTGCGGTGCGGGCTTCGGCGACCAGGACGCAGTCGGGCGGCTCGAACCGCCAGCCGTTCAGTCATCGCCCTATTGGGCTCGACTTCTCGGGGCGGCCGTCCGGCTCTGCCGGACTTTCGGCCCCGACGAACGGGGGCGTGAAGAAGAGGAATATGGAAGGCCTGAAGGCCACTGAAGAATTTAGAAGAAGACACTATGAGCAAACCCAGCGACAAGACCAGACTCTCGCGATACCGTCCGGATCGCAAGGCATTCCCGGATTTCCAACCCAGCGAGCGCCACCAGCGCATTCTGCTGCTGGTGCACGCGCACAGGTTCTTAGATACCGAACTATTGTGGCACCTGTTGCGCGTGTCGGAGTCGGAGACTCCGGCGCAGGGGGTAAAATCCGGGTTCGGAATGGAAGCGCTGTACAAGGCACTGCAGAAGATGTTCAACGCAGGGTATCTGAACCGGCACTTTTTGTATGACGTGCCCATCGGCAGAGGTAAGGGTACACCGCCGACGGTGTACGGTCTGGGCACGAAGAGCGCACGGTTGTTGTCTGAAGTCTTAGGGTGTTCGCCGCGTGACATACAGGACATTGTAGAAGCGAACAAAGTGAAGACGCCGTTCTTGAGGCACGCGCTTGAGATTGCACGATTCAGAGTGACGCTGGAACTTGCGTGCATGGCAAGCGGGGGTGAAAAGAAGTTGCTGTTCTGGGAACAGGGACAAGGTTTGAAAGAAACGGTCACGGCGTTTGACGCACAAGGAAACGAGCGCAAGTTCTCAGTGTATCCGGACGCGATGTTCGCGCTCGAATTGGAAGGCAAAGGTCGTGCGTGTTATTTCCTGGAAATAGACAGGGGTACCATGCCGATCCGCGCAACAACGGAGAGACCAGACCTTATTGGAAAATTCATCGGCTATCGGAAATTCCGTGAGAAGAAGATGATGGAGCGGAAGTTTGGTTACCGCGTGCTCGCGGACGGAACGGTAGCGGGGCTTGCGATAAATGAGAGACCGTTCGACGACGTGGAGCCGCCGAGCGGCGTGAAGCCGATTCCGGGATTCAATGTGTTATTCGTCATGCCCGGCTCGATTGACGTTGAAGGGAAACCAAAGGGTCGTATCCGCAATTGCCTTGCGGAACTAATGGCGCTCGGGGCAGCTTACTCCACATCGTCACTCTTTTGGTTCACGCCGCCTGAGTCGTACACCATTGAAGAACCGAAATCAATTCTGAAGAATATCTGGATCACATCGAATGCGGGGCAGGGCTTGCAGAGTCTTGTCGAATAACGACGGCAAGGCGTGCAGACCCGGCCACACACATCCCGCCGGTCCGTGAAAGCGCCTTAGCTGCGCAGTGAGCGCGGAGACGAATGGTCGGTGCCATTGGTATCCGGTGGATGTACTTGCACCGATTTGGAGTACGTCATACGCGGGATGGTGGGGCCTCAATGAATTTCTGGACGAGGTGAAAGAAAGACGTTGACGAATCGAAATCTTCAATGTATAGATTGACTGTAGGTCTGTGATTGTAATCATCAAGAGCAACACAGAGTAAATGATTGAAACCCAAATTTAGAGGAGCTGTCGACGCCAAACTAATCGGCGACGACAGGTAAGCGCAGCTGGCGCTATAAAACAGCAGCCGCCAAGCAAGGAAGAAGCCGCCCCGAGGACTGAGTTGGGCAGCGCAGCAGTAGCTATTTGCGTCATTGGATTTCAATGAAAGGAATCCGTGATGTCAGTAGTGGCTTGCATGCGCCGAATCAATGGTTCGGGTTTCTTTGTGCGTGCTGTTGTTTTTTTGTGTCTGATCCGGATTGTCTCAACGGTCGTCCGGTTTGGGTTTCGAAGATTTCGACAGATGTCCGCCCCCCATCCATTGGTTCACTAGACATTCTCAATCTTGGCTGCTAAGCAGGAAATGGGATATCCAACGATTCCCACTGATTGATTAGCGCCAAAAAAAGACCCCACCCAAGAGTGAATCTCCACGAGAGACAAAACACTCAATAGGTGGGGGGAGCCGCTGAAAGCGCGGCAAAGAAAAGAAAAATAGGACTCTTGCATCGTAGCACGATGTTCGGTCCTATGCAAAGGTCCATACTTTTGATGAGTAGGAGGCCCTATGTGGCCATTACTGATTGGAATAGGCGCTGCGCTCATTGCGCAGGGCATCAGAGAAGGTGTCAAAGAACACCGAGAACAATCGAATCGTCAGCTTCCACCACCGCCTCCCCGCAGGCAGCTCCCGTCGCGCTCGCGACAGATGGCTTTACCTGACAAAAGGAGCGCATATCAGAACAGACGACTGCTCGAAATCGAGCAGCAGCTTGATGAACTGGAAGTAGAGGAATGAAGTGCAAACGAAATGTTTGCAAACCAAACAACACTAATCAAGAATGTGAGTGAAAACGCATATGTCAGAGAATTCAACCAATGACTCCGGCACCGGCAAAAAGCCGGATGACGGAATGGGCTCGGTTTTCGCCGTAGCAATGTTGGCGCTTGCTGTCTTTGGCGCATACAAGTTGTTCAAGGGCGAACCCGAACGCAAAACTTTGAGCGACATCCGCGAGGATGATTTTCTCAGGGATCTGTACGGGGAGGACTATCTCAAATGAACCTTCCAGTCATACAACACAACGACGGTAGAGAGTTCCTGAAAGGAGGCTCTCTGGTGATGCTCCGGGCCGAAGCCCTGGACTGCATCAAGAACGACATGCGGCTGACGCCGCAGCTTAAGGTTGCGGCCATCCGTGAGCTCGACTTCCTGCTTGAATACGAACGCCTGCGGCGCGTTCGCATAGCGCACCGCAAGTTCAGGGAGGAAGAGCGAGAACTTGTCTACCAGGCACTGATCCGGCGACAGGAAGTCGTGAATCTCATCCGATTGGCGCAGGCGCAAACCGCCCGCGCCATCGAAGAGATCAAGCGGGACATTGCTCACTGGCGCATCGAAGTGAAAGTGCAGTTGCAGCGCCTTCGCCCAAAGGACGAGGTCCTGAAGCAGGCACGGAATGAAATCCTGAAACTGAAACTAAAACACCGGTTGGAGCAAATGCGTGAGCAGGAGCTCCATCGCAGCCTCGAAGAACAAACGCTGAAACGCGCTGCTCTAATGGGAAAGGTCCAGAGGGATTTCCCCGATCTTGCTGAGGAGCTAGTTGAGCGTTATGACCAGATGGCGTATCAGTCATCAGGAGGGAGTCAGTCATGAGTAACGTGCTGACACTTGGCAATAACGCCCTAACAGGCGAGCGCATTCAGCTTGAATTGAGGGATATCTTTTCTCATTGGGCAATAATCGGAGGGTCCGGCCGGGGAAAGAGTCGCCTCTTGGCCGCGATACTCATGTTCTGCATGCTTCATCACGTGCCGGTTATCGTGCTCGATCCGGGTGAAGAACTATACCGCTGGGGTGTTTCCTATGCAGCGGCGGCTTCACACCTGTCGCGCCTCTGCTGCATCGACCTTAATGACCAGCAGTATTCCTTTGGGTTCGACTGGAAGAAAGGTTACGGAGTATCTTCCGTAACTTTGTTTGATCTAATCTACAAAGCGATTTGCAAGGTGTACGGCCAGTCAGATTCGACAGTTGCGCCACTCACGGAAACGTGGATGCGGAACACATTGGTGCCGTTGATAGAAAATCCGCAGGCAACGCTTGCGGAAATGCTCGAGTTCGCCTCACCCTCACACTCGCTGCTCCGTGCGGCTATTCTTCGGAATATCCAGAACGATTACATTCGCCGCGAATGGGAATCTTTTGAGTCACTGAAACGCTACGAACGGGAGCAATTGGTCATGGCCGTGCATAACCGCGCGGCCAAGCTGACTATTCCAAATGAGGCACGGCGGATGCTGGGACAACTCAATCCGGCATTCGATCTGGCGCGAGCCATCGAGGAGCGCAAAGTGATTCTCGTCAATCTTGCACCAACGAGGGTTTCGCGGGAATTGCAGCGCACGTTCGCCATCACGCTTATCAACCAGGTGGTGAACTATGCCTACCGTCGCTCACCGAAAGAGCGGAAGCGCGGAGTGCTGGTGCTGTGCGACGAAGCGTCTGAGTACGCTTCCGACGATTTGCCGCTGGCACTCGACAAACTAAGGAAGTTCGGCGTCTATTTCGTCTTGAGTTATCAAACGTTAGCCCAGGCCGAGAAGATTCCCGGATACCTTGACTCGCTTTTTACAAACACCGATGTGAAGATCGCCTTCAGGACTTCACGTCGGGACGCCGAGGAATTAGTCGGCGAGATGTTTCCAGACGGTCTTACCAAACGGGAAGTGAAGGATGAAATCATCCGCACCGCCTGGGATCCGAAGGAATCACGACGCACGGTCAAATCCTATGGGCGAGCGCACGGCAGAAGCAGCACGAGCGGGGAATCGTCGAGCTCCGGCCATTCATCCGGTTTGGGCGGCGGGCTTGCCTGGTCGCACTCTCAGCCGTTGGACGGAGACCATCCGTATTCAGGTTCGCAGTCTTATGGCTGGAATAATTCGCGCTTCGAGGCAACCATGGACTCGGATTCCAGCATCAGCGCGGAGTCAGAGTCCGAGAGCGAATCCGAGTCTGAGGCCATTGTGCCGTTCTATGAGTTCCTTGCCCGCAATGAAGTATCCAGCCGGACGTTCTATTCGGTTTCTGAATTGCGCGAGCGGTTCATCAGCTGGTTCTTGCTGCAGCCCAGGCGGCATGCACAGGTGAAAATCGGAGATCGTTCGACGGTACCGATGATTACCACTTATGTGCCGGACGTGCGGGTTCGGGAGAAGGACCTGCAAAAAGCCATCATGCGGTCGAACCTGAAGTACGCACTTCCGGTAGCTGAAGTCGACCGGCAGATTGAACAGCGTCGAACGCTCTTACTCCAGGGCGCGGAGCAGGAACTGCAGCGGGAAACCGAAGCAGTCGAAGTTTCGCGCTGGCACTAAAGGAGGCGGACTCATGGACAATGATCGTTTTATGACAAAGCAGGAGGTAGCTGATCTTTTGCACTTAAGCCCTTTTACCATTGACCAATGGGTGTCGAAGAGAAGGAACCTCCCTTATGTGAAGATTGGGCGCAAGGTCATGTTCTACGAAAGCGACATACGGGAATACTTACGTCGTCAGACCGTTGTGCCTGAAAGTTCAACAACGGCATTACCTGCCGAAGGAAGAAAGTCATGATTGGTGATGCATATGACACAACTCGTGGATGCACAGGAACTGGCGCGCCGCCTGGGCGTGCCCGTTTCCTGGATATACGACCGGACCCGCAAAGGCGGGCCGGACCGGTTGCCGTTTTTGAAAGTCGGGAAATACGTGCGGTTCTCCGAGGCGGAAGTCCTTGAGCATCTGCGCGCTAAGGCCGTGCTCGAATCAAACGGCGAAGGTGATTGACTTACCGTCCGCGCTCCTAGTATGGTGCGGACATGTATCAGTCACTTGCAATCACAGCCAGTGGCACGGCGCACGCCGTGCTACTGGTACAATTCGAAATCGTATCACTTGCCAGACAGAAAGGAGGTGAAAACAATTTGGCACAAGGAAGCATCGTCAAGAAATCCGGCTCCTGGTACGCGGTCTACCGCGTGGCGGGAAAACAGAAGTGGGAAAAGGCCGGTCCGACCAAACGATTGGCGGAACACCTGTTGACGAAGCGTATCAGCGAACTGCACGCTGGCATCATTCCGGTCGAGACTAAGATTCTTTTCCGGGAATTTGCCGAGAAGTGGCTGGCTGATTACGCCAAGATATCAGTGAAGCCGTCGACCTATTCGAGCTACTGCGACATCTTCCGTCTGCACCTGACGCCGCACCTGGGGCACTTGCTGCTCTCTCGCGTTGCGCCAGTCTGCATTCAGGTGCTCGTGGCGCGGAAGCTGGAGGATGGACTTTCTCCGAAATCAGTAGTCAATATGCTGGTTCCGTTAAAGGAGATGTACCGGCACGCGCGGGAATGGGGGTATGTTCAGCATGACCCCACGCTTGCGGTGAAACGGCCCCGGATCGAACACGAAGAAATGGACTTTCTAACTCACGCCGAGATTCGGAAGTTTCTGGAAGCGGTTCGACCCGAATTCCACACCCTGTTCTTAACCGCAATCCTGACCGGCATGCGCCGGGGGGAACTGCTGGCGCTCAAATGGGGTGACATTGACTGGCAGTCAGGGCAAATCTGCGTCAGGAGATCGCTCTATAAGGGCAGTTTCGTGTCGCCGAAGTCCAGGAACGGCGTTCGCCGCATCATCATGTCGGATGTACTGGCCGGAAATCTGGAATACGACCGCCGCCTGGCGAATCCGGAACACGAGCTGGTTTTTTGCACTCCAGAAGGGAAACCTCTGGATGCCGACAATCTCGTGAAACGCGAATTCCATCCGGCACTGGAGCGGGCGGGAATCAGACGAATACGCTTCCATGACCTGAGGCATACTTTCGCGTCGCTCTTAATTGCCAACGGTGAGGATATCAAGTTCGTGCAGTCTATGCTGGGACACGCATCGGCGACAACCACGCTGGACCGGTACGGACACCTCTTCCCCGGAACGCAACGGGACGCTTCGCGACGCCTGGACAATGCGGTCTTTCCGACGGCTGTTAGAAAACTGTTAGAAAGCACCGAATCCGAGGAGTCCGGGACTCCACGTTCATCGATTCAAGTGCTTGAGAATTGAGAGCTTGATTTGGTGGCGGGGGCAGGATTTGAACCTGCGACCTTCGGGTTATGAGCCAGTTCTGATTCCATAACACGGGACAACAAGGGACACCAAAAGACAAGAACGGCAATTAGTTGCCGGGATTCGTCATTCTCCTTGTTGTCCCGTTCTTCATGCTGTTTTGGTTACTCTTGTTAGAAAGCTGTTAGAAAGAAGCGGTATCCCGCGATATGCGGGATGCACTCTAATCCCACCCATCGCACCCCGAAAACACCTTCACCTTCGCGCCACTTTTTTCCAAACACGACCAATGGCCACGGCTTGTCCGCAATGTCATAAAGGGTATCACAGAGTCTCAGGTACCCGTCCAAGGTAGTACGTACCGTCTCCACCTTGACGCGCTGCACCCGTTTCGAACTGAATGGACAGCCTTACCGCCTGCCCACAGTGTCGAATTCGGTTTTGGCCTTCATTCATTACAGCTAACACCTCCACTCATTCCGGCTACTCCACCCCTCTGTGCTTTCTGAAGTACAGCGGAGAGACAAGCCGACGTGAGTCTCGCCAATTAAACAAACTAACCGCCGGAGAAAGGTTCATATATATGGACCTCAACAAGATTCAACTAATCGGCCGCCTGTCGGTCGACCCCGAGCGCGGGGTAAGCGAGAAAGACGTGCCAAACACCGTCTTTACCCTGCAGACCGAGCGGGTCTGGAAGGATAAGGCGACGGGCGAAACCAAGCGCGCGGTCGACAACCACCGCGTGTTCGCGGTCGGACGACTCGCCGAAGTCATCCTGAAGTACTTAAAGAAAGGCGACCGGGTGTATGTCGACGGTACGCTCCGTTCTGCTGAAGCGTCGCAGAAGAATGGTCTGGTTGCCCAGAACCTCATCATGCTGGGCGGGCCGAAGCGGGAGCCGAAGAACGACGATATCGTAGTCGAGGAAATCGACACGGACAAGGGAGCGGGGGTTTAACCCCCTCTCCTTTTTTTGTGCGAAGGTGAAGGGAGGGTGCTCCCACCCTCTGACAGCTTCATGATATGTGGAAAGGTCACAGAGTCGTCTTGTCCGCAGTGCCATAAAGGGTATCACAGAGTCTCAAGTACCCGTCCAAGGTAGTACGTACCGTCTCCACCTTGACGGGCAGCGCATCGGGCGTACACTGATGGACAGCTACCTCACCTGCCCACAGTCTATCCCGGCTTGGCATGCGCTCGTAATGATATTTCACTTCGCTCCTGCTACTCCACCCCTCTGTGGTCTCTGAAGGTTCGCGGAGAGACAAGCCGACGCAAGTCTCTCACTAATATCAATCAATCGTCGGAGAAGGATTCAATATATGAATCAAGAAGATCGTAATACATTCGGAACGGTAATTTCCGATCCACGGAAACCCGAGGATGGTGATAAAACCCGCTATGTCGCTTTTCGTGTCGAAAAGGACAAGAAGAGCAGCAACGGTTCCCGCCAAACCAAACTGGTAATCGCCCTCGGGCAAAGTGCTACCGATGTCGAGACGTACTTCAAGAAGGGTAGCAAGTATGGAATTGATCCATCGGTGAAACCCCTGAATGCAAAAGTATACAGCGACACTGATCCAAACTTAGAGTCGTGTCTTGAATACTGTGTGATTGTGATTGACGAACCGCAATCAGGCGACGCTGAACCCGCGGAGAAAGGAGAGGGGTAACCCCCTCCTTTTTTTGTGCTCAAGGTGAAGAGGCGTGCTCCTACCCTCATGTCTTTTTTGTCCACAGCTAATTGCCTATGTCGGCAATTGAGCGATTCCACCGGTCGGATAGACTGAACGATGCTATTAACCATCGTTCCTTAACAATCCAAACACCGGAGGACAGTATGACTGTCAATTTGTACGAGGCTCACCAGCAATGGGCGTCACGACCAGCCGACGAACGCTTTTCGTCGCTGGAAGATCTTGCCGCTCACGTTCGCGCCAGGCGCGACGGTTCGCGGGAGGAGGTCGTCAATGTCCGAGACCTGCACGTCGCTGTAGAGGGCGAGCACGGCATGGGCCTGAATCACCATCACCCGACCGCCCTGTTTACCCATTGGGCGTTCGGGCAATTGTGTACCACCATCGTGGCACCAGCTCGTTATCTCCGTACCCTTCCAGCTGAACTTGCTGGCGATTGCTTAAGGCAAGGGTTATCCAGGTCAACCGAGAAGTGCAGGATACTCTACCGCAATTTCGAGGAAGGCTTTGCCGGAAACGGCATGCTTCAAACAGCGGCGTTGACCGGGCCCTCCTATGGCAGAATCTGGGACAGCGAAGTGATCGCCGCCTTACAAAAAGCCGTATCCGGCTCAAGCTGGCACGTGCCAGAGAGTAAACATGACTTGCCGAGCGGACTCTACGCTTCTGATCGGGACATGTTTGCCTTTATGGTGAGCGACGAACCTCCGATAGAAGTCGGTAACGCCAAACTCGGAAGAGGATTCTTTATTTGGAATTCGGAGACCGGCGCTTCGACATTCGGTCTGACCACGTTCCTATACAACTATGTGTGTGGCAATCACATTGTTTGGGGAGCGGAGGAAATCAACGAACTGCGCATTGTGCACCGCGAGAAAGCACCTGATCGATACTATCGCGAAGCAGTCCCGTTCTTGAATCGGTTTGTCGAAAGCCGTTCACTGACAGATTCTGTCAGTGAAACGGTGTATCGGGCTATGCGCGAGAGGATTGGAGTTTCCGTCGAGGACGTGCTCAAATGGTTTGCTCAAAAGCCCTTCTCCAAACGAGAAATCACCGAGGCGTTCACCATCGGACAGTCGGAAGGCGACGATCCGACAACGCTTTGGGGGATAGTGCAGGGATTAACCGCCTATGCCCGCCACTTCAAACACATCGACTCAAGAGTGGACCTTGAGCGACGTACTGGGAGCCTCTTGGCGCTGTAGGATGGACCGATTTCCTGTAATCTGGAGCCCGATACTCAATGTCGGGCTCTTTGTCTTTATCATTGTCTATAGGGGCCGAAAGCTTTACTTTAGGGACTGAATTGAAGTATGCTTTAAAAATCAGGCTCCGATTACGGGGGACAATTTCTTGACATTAAAAACCTTTAGAATCATCACATTTCCAGCGTACATTGATCTGCAGAAACAAACGCGGTAATAGATTCCTATGGCAATTAGAAAATCACAACTCTATAGCGCGATATGGCAAGGCTGCGATGAACTGCGCGGCGGCATGGACGCGTCTCAATACAAGGATTACGTTCTTGTCCTTTTGTTCGTGCGATACGTATCGGACAAGTACGCCGGTAACAAGGACGCCGTCGTAGAGATTCCTGCAGGCGGTAGTTTCGCGGACCTCATTAAGCTCAAAGGCAAGCCGAACATTGGCGAGGGGATCAATAAAGTCCTAAGCAAACTGGCCGAGGCGAACAACCTGCAAGGCGTTATCAACGCGGTTGACTTCAATGACGAGGATAAGCTCGGCAAAGGGAAGGACATGCAGGACCGCCTGTCCAATCTCATTGCTATATTCGAGAATCCTGACCTCGACTTCAGTACGAACCGGGCCGAGGGCGACGACCTTTTAGGTGACGCCTATGAATACCTGATGAAGAATTTCGCTGTCGAGTCCGGCAAGAGCAAAGGTCAGTTTTACACTCCGGCGGAAGTTTCACGCATCATAGCTAAAGTCATTGAGGCTAATCGTGCCACCGGTAAGAGACAGACAGTCTACGATCCGACGTGCGGAAGCGGTTCCTTGCTTCTGAAGGTTGCGGCTGAGGCTCCAAAGGGAATTGCCATCTATGGTCAGGAGTTGGATAACGCGACGGCGGGTCTGGCGATTCTGAACATGTGGCTGCACAACGAACCGACTGCCGAGATCAAGAAAGGGCAGAGCACTCTTTCGACGCCACTTTTCACCGACCACAACGAGCTGAAAACCTTTGACTGGGTTGTCGCCAATCCGCCCTTTTCATACAAAGCATGGCGCAACGGATTCAATCCGGAGGCCGACGACTTTGGCCGTTTCGACGGATTTGGCGTTCCGCCAAAGAAGAATGGTGATTTTGCGTTCTTGCTTCATATACTCAAGAGCCTCAAGAGCACGGGCACCGGTGCGGTGATTCTGCCGCATGGCGTACTCTTCCGAGGTAACACCGAAGCCGACATCCGAACCAACATCGTGAAGCGGGGATACATCAAAGGCATAATCGGATTGCCACCTAACCTCTTTTACGGCACCGGTATTCCGGCCTGCATTATCGTCCTCGATAAGAAAGACGCGGCCAATCGTAAAGGTATTTTCATGATTGACGCGTCGAAAGGGTACGTCAAAGACGGGAACAAGAACCGACTCAGAGAGCAGGATATCAGGAAGATCGTCGACACCTGGGACGGCAAACTGGAAATTCCGAAGTTCTCCCGGTTTGTTCCGAACGAAGAGATTGCCGAGAAGAACCAATACAATCTCAATCTACCGCGCTACATCGACACCCAGGAGCCGGAAGACATTCAAGATATAGAGGCCCACTTGAAAGGGGGCATTCCGGAAGCCGATATCGAAATGCTGAGCGCCTTTTGGGAAGTGTGCCCTGGGCTTCGTAAGGCGCTGTTCAAATCGTCCGACCGAAAGGGCTATGATCAGTTGGCGATTGAACCGGGTGATGTTCGAAAAACGATTTTGGATAACCAAGAGTATCACGCTTTTCGAGCACAGGTGGATAAGATCTTTGGTAGTTGGCGCGAACAGATTGTCCCCGGTCTCAAGGGCATTTCCACTAAGGATCACCCCAAGGCGATAATCCAATCTGTCTCTGACAAGCTGCTCGCGCACTGCACGAAACTGCATTTGATAGACAAGTACGACATTTACCAGCATCTTATGAACTATTGGGATGAAGTGATGCAAGACGACGCCTACATTCTCACGACCGAGGGCTGGAAAGCTGGCAACGTCGTCACTCGATTGCAGCGAGAAGGCAAGGGAAAGAAGAAGGACATAGAAGGTCTGCCCGGACTTGAGGGCCGTCTCATTCCCGTTTCGCTTATGATAGGGACCTATTTCAGCAATGAGCAGGCTGAGCTTGACGAGCTATCTGTACGATTGGAGCAGATAGCTGCGGAAATGGACGAACTCAAGGATGAGCATGGCGGCGAAGAGGGCTTACTTACTGAGGTCATTGACAACGATAAGATATCCAAAGGGGCAGTTCAGAAAAGGATCAAGGAAATCAAAGACGACAGCGACTTCGCTGATGAACTGAAGGTTCTGGAAGCGTACTTCGCGAACTTCGAGAGTGAGGCGGAAACCAAGAAACTCATTAAGGATCGTGAAAAGGCACTTGAGGCCAAGATTCTGGCGAAGTACCCAAAGCTGACACTTGATGAAGTGAAGACGCTTGTCGTCGACCGCAAGTGGATGGATTCGTTGCAAGGCATGATTCTAGGGCAGGTAGAGCGCTTGGCGCAATCACTTGCGAGTCGAGTTCAGCAGTTGGCTGAGCGATATGCCGAGCCTCTGCCGGCATTAACGAAGTCAGTTGAAGCACTCACTTTGACGGTGAATGGTCATCTGACAAGAATGGGTTTCAATAAATAACGTGGACGTCATGTCGACAAGGGTAACCGTAGAGAACGAATCATCACTCAAGACTACTGAGGTAGGTGCCATACCCCGGGATTGGGATCTAGTCTCATTCGATGACGCCTTCGAGTTTCTTCGCACAGCCTCATACTCGCGAGAGCAGCTGGGCGCAAATGGTGATTACCAATACATTCACTACGGGGACATCCATACGAAGTGGTCATTTTTTGTTGATATGTCAAAGGCTCGCACTCCAACTGTCGATCGCGGGCAAGCGGGGAATTATAGTCAGATAAAGGAAGGCGATCTTATCCTTGCCGATGCCTCTGAAGATTATGCGGGTGTTGCTAAGAGCGTGGAAGTTATTAATCTCGGTGAAAAGAAGGCCATTGCGGGCCTCCACACCTTCCTCCTGCGAGACAAGGGCAACAACTTCGTTGACGGTTTCAAAGGATATATTACTTCGAGTCCGCTTGTCAAACCTAGCTTGGACCGCTACGCCACAGGCTTAAAAGTCTTTGGCATATCTAAGAACAACTTGAAACTGGTACCGATTCCAAAGCCACCATCGGAACAGCAGAAAGCCATTGTTAAGGCGCTCAGAGATACAGACGCCTTGATAGAAAGCCTCGAGAAGCTCATCGCCAAGAAGCGAGCAATCAAGCAGGGCGTGATGCAGGAGCTACTGACCGGCAAGCGGCGGCTGCCGGGGTTTACTAAGGCGTGGACCAGAGAAAGAATAGGAGATTGTACTCAAATCGTCAGCGGTGGCACCCCGCGCACAGATAGAAACCAGTATTGGAACGGTGGCATTAAGTGGTGTACACCTACCGACATTACTGGCACTTTTGGGAAATACCTTCATGATACTCAGCGATCAATTTCACAGGCGGGTCTCAAAAGCTGTGCCGCTCGCCTTTTACCTGCTGGCACTCTGCTGTTATGCAGTCGTGCGACCATAGGTGAAGTCAGGATAGCTACGGATCAAATCTGTACCAATCAGGGATTCAAATCACTTGTCTGTAGCGATCGAATTGACAACGAGTTTCTTTATTACCTCCTATTGACGCTCAAGCAGAAGATGATTGAGAAGGCGATTGGTTCAACATTTCTTGAAATTGGGAAACGGGAACTGGCTGCGCTTGAAATACCTTATCCGCCCATAGAGGAGCAGAGAGCGATTGCAATGGTCCTTTGCGAATTAGATACCGAATTGGAGTTACAGCAGAGCAGACTGCAAAAGTTGACCCAGGTTAAGCAAGGCATGATGCAATCTCTCCTAACTGGTAAGATAAGACTAACAGTGTGACTACTATGACAAAAGAAGCGACCCCCAAAGTTGGCCAAATCGAACGCAAGACCCAAGACCGTCTTGTGGCGTTGATTCGTGACCGTCTGAATTACGACTACCTTGGCAACTGGGAAGACCGTGAAGATAATAGCAATGTCGAGGAGCTACTTCTTCACTCGTACCTGATTCGGTCCGGATATAGTGACACACTCGTATTCAAAGCCGTTGAGGAGCTGAAGAAATGTACAGGTCGATCGAACATCAGCCTATACGACCTTAACCGTGAGACGTACGGTCTGTTGAGGTACGGGGTGAAAGTCAAGGAAGGTCACGGCGAACACTATAAGACTATTTGGCTCATCGACTGGGAACACCCCGAGAAAAATGACTTCGCTTTCGCAGAAGAGGTTACGGTCAAAGGGAATCGGACCAAACGCCCGGATATCGTGCTTTATGTAAACGGAATTGCCTTAGGCGTGATCGAGTTGAAACGGAGTATCGTATCGGTTGCCGAGGGAATCCGCCAGAACATCGGTAATCAAAAGGACGCTTTCATCAAGCCTTTCTTCGCAACCGTTCAACTGCTCATGGCCGGAAACGATACCGAAGGACTTCGATTCGGCACTACCGAGACGAAAGAGGACTGCTACCTCACTTGGAGTACAAAGGAGCCGGGATATGAGAAAGACAATCGGCTTGATCGCCATGTTTTGCAAATGTGCGAAAAGAAGAGGTTCCTCGAGATCGTTCACGACTTCATTGCCTTCGACAGCGGCATTAAGAAGACCTGTCGGCACAACCAGTACTTTGGAGTCAAAGTAGCGCAGGAATTCGTGCAACAGCACAAGGGCGGAATAATCTGGCATACCCAGGGCTCAGGTAAGAGCCTGACCATGATCTGGCTCGCTAAGTGGATTAAAGAACACATGCACGATCCACGCGTACTTGTTCTGACCGACCGAAAAGAGCTTGACGAGCAGATCGAGCGGTTTTTCATGGGCGTAGATGAGAAGATCTATCGCGCGAAGAGCGCAAGGGATTTGATAGGGCAACTCAATATCAAGAATGAGTGGCTGCTCTGTTCGCTAGTGCACAAATTCGGCCGTACCGGAGCCACCGGTGAGACCGACGTGGATGGATACATCGCCGACCTCAAGAAGAATCTGCCAAAAGACTTTTCGGCCAAAGGCGATCTTTTCGTGTTCGTCGATGAGTGTCACCGTACGCATACCGGCAAGCTTCACGAAGCGATGAGAGAGCTCCTCCCCAACGCTACATTCATCGGTTTCACTGGCACGCCGCTTCTCAAAATTGACAAGTCGAACAGCATTGGCGTTTGGGGCCCATACATCCACACCTACAAATACGACGAGGCAGTGGCCGACAAGGTTGTGCTCGACTTACGATACGAAGCTCGACGCGTAGACCAAGACATCACGTCACAGGAGAAAATCGACCAGTGGTTCGAGGAACGAACCAAGGGGCTCACCGACGTAGCCAAGGCGGAACTGAAGAAGCGGTGGGGGACGATGCAATCCCTGTTGTCTTCCAAGTCACGCTTGGAAAAAGTAGTCTTCGATATTCTCGATGACTTCTACAAAAAAGAACGTCTCGCCAGCGGCCGCGGCAACGCCATGCTGGTAGCGAGCAGCATTTATGAAGCCTGCCAGTACTACGAGATATTCCAGGCTCAGGGATTTACCAAGTGCGCCATCGTCACGTCATACGAGCCTGGCGCGATTCAGTCCGAAGACCGCGAGTACGCCATCTACCAGAAGATGCTGGGTGGCAAGGCCACCGAAGAGTTCGAGAAGGAAGCCAAGAAGAAGTTCATCGAAACACCAGGACAGATGCAACTTCTCATTGTCGTGGACAAACTCCTGACTGGTTTTGACGCACCGCCTGCGTCCTATCTGTATGTCGATAAGAACATGCAGGATCACGGCCTATTCCAGGCGATTTGCCGAGTCAATCGGCTCGACGGTGAGGACAAAGAGTACGGCTACATCGTCGACTACAGGGATCTTTTCAAAAAGCTTGAACAAGCGGTCACCGACTATACTGCCGGAGCATTCGAAGGCTTTGATCAAGAGGATGTTCTTGGGCTACTCAAGGACAGGTTAGAAGAAGGTCGCAAAGATCTCGAGGAAGCTCTAGAGGTCGTAAGAGCTCTTTGTGAACCAGTTGCGCCGCCCAAAGATTCTGGAGCCTACATTCGCTACTTCTGTGGAGACGTTGAAAATCCATACGCCCTGAAGGAAAACGAAATCAAGCGGGTCAAGCTCTACCGTTCCGTCAGCCATCTACTTCGAATGTATGCCGATCTCGCCAACGATATGGAGAAGGTCGGATTCTCCAGAGCGCAAGCCGAAGCGATCGGCAATGAGGTAAAGCACTACGAACAGGTCCGGATGGAAGTCAAGCTTGCAAGCGGAGACTACATCGACCTGAAGAAGTACGAGCCGGCCATGCGGACTCTTATCGACAGGTACATTTCGGCAAAAGAAAGCGAAAGGCTATCCGCGTTTGATGACATGACCCTCGTGGATTTGATCGTCAAAAAGGGCAAAGATGCCATCGACGACCTACCGGAGTCGGTGAAAAAGAACCAAGAAGCTACCGCTGAGACAATCGAAAACAACGTCCGCAAGCTGATCATCGACGAAACGCCTACGAATCCGAAGTACTTTCTCCGCATGTCGGAGCTCCTCGATACCTTAGTGAAGCAGCGGAAACGGGCTGATATCGAGTACAAGGAGTACCTGGCCAAGATTGTCGAGCTTACTAAGCAGGTCAAGCACCCGGAACAGTCGCGTCATTATCCTTCGCGGGTTGATACACGAGCCAGACAGGCACTCTATGATAATCTCGGACAGGACGAGGGTAAAGCTGTTGCCCTGGACGAGGCAATTGTAGGCGCACTGGAAGACAACTGGCGTGGTCACATGCAGAAGGAACGTCGGGTGAGGAACGCAATTAAGGGCGCGATGCCGGGGATATCGGAGGACGAGCTCAAGTCCTTATTTGAGCTCGTAAAGAATCAACATGAGTACTAATTCTTACATGCTCAAGGTCGGATTGGTGGAGGCGCTGATTGTCAGGAAGGCGATCAAGAACGTCCACCTGTCTGTTTTGCCGCCAGAGGGTAAGGTTCGAGTCACCGCACCAGTTGCGATGAACGATGACGCTATCCGCATATTGCTGGCTACCAGGCTGGGCTGGATAAATCGTCAACAAACGAAATTCCGCAATCAGCAACGACAGACTCCGCGAGAATACGTATCCGGTGAAAGTCACTACCTATTCGGCAGGCGGTACCGCTTAGAAGTCCGATACGAGGAAGCTCCACCCCGCGTTGAAGCGAAGGCCAACGGAAAACTGTTCCTATATGTCAGACCGAACGCTTCTCAGGGGAAGCGCCACGAGGTGATAACCGAATGGTACCGTACCGAGCTTCACCAGCTACTTGAAGACTTGATACCGAGATGGCAAGACAAAATCGGTGTTCGACCATCTGTATGGGCTATCAAGCGCATGAGGACCCGGTGGGGCACCTGCAATAAGGACAAAAAGCGGATTCTTCTAAACCTTGAGCTAGTCAAGAAGCCGGTCTCCTGCATTGAGTATGTTGTGGTTCATGAACTGATCCACTTGATTGAGAAGAAGCACAATAATCGATTCGTCCAGTTGCTGACGAGGCATCTGCCGAAATGGAAGAGCCAAAAGCAGGAACTGAATCGCTTCATATTGTCGCATGAGGAGTGGAGATATTAGCAAATAGGGAATATCATACTCATGAAGTGGATAACTGCATCAGACATCACCAACTGGGCAAACACACAACAGCGGCAGTGTTCTCAGACCTTGCCGGAGTTAGTACGTCGCCTGATTTTTGCTATCACTTCCGATATTCGAACGATTGAATTCCCGAGTGGAGACAGTGTATCCACCAGAGGTTGGGATGGCCGACTCGATGCACCCGTAGCTGTCCCGTTTTTTCCGCAAGGCGTGTCGGGGTGGGAAATTGGCTCTGATAAATCGGCCAAGAAAAAGGCCGATGGAGACTTTGCCAAACGGATTGCTGAGCCTGACGGGCTTATTCCCGCTGATACCACTTTTGTCTTCGTTACTCCGAGGTCGTTTCCGAGCCGCGCGAAATGGCAATCTGATAATCAAGCAAAGGGACACTGGAAGGCGGTGCGAGTTGTTGCGGCAGACGGGATTGAACAGTGGTTGGATTCTGCGCCGGCGGTAGCGCTATGGTTGGCGAGAACAATTGGCAAAGCAACCGGAGATAGACTCCGAGACATCGAAGAGTGTTGGGATGAATGGTCCTATTCGACTTCACCTCCCATGAGTATCCCGTTGGTAATTGCAGGACGCACAAATGAACAGGATAGAATTCACAAGTGGCTATCGGAAACACCCGATAGGCTTGAAGTTCAAGGTGATTCTCCAGCTGAAGCGCGTGCCTTTCTGTATGCTGCAATCTGCGGCTTGCCGGAGAGCGAACGTTCGCGAGTGCTCTCAAGATGCATAGTGATTGATAATTTAACGGATCTCCGTAATTGTATAAGAACGTTTCTCAATCCGTTGGTTATTGTCACTACTTCTGATTGCAGTGAGGCGGTTGGCCTCGCTATCAACAAGGGACACCATGTCTTTGTCTGTGTGGATGCAAGTGTGATAGATATCGCTCGAATTTTACGTCTTTCCCGTCCGAAAAGGTCAGCAGTAGCTGCCACCCTGCAAGAATTGGGCTTGTCGCCAGCTAACGCCCAACAACTCGCGCGGGATTTCGGGCGAAGCATCCCGGTACTCCGCCGCCACTTAGCCGTATCGGGTGCTGCCCGGCGGCCACCGTGGTCAGAAGCCGACCAGGCACGGTCTCTCATGCCATTGATGCTACTTGGTTCAATTTCTGAAAGTACAGACGGGGACAAACAAATTGCTGAGATAGTCTCCGGGTTCTCATTCACTGTTTATGCCGAACGGCTTAATGAGCTTAGAGTATTCGAGGATAGCCCTGTAGTAAAAATTGGAGAAGTATGGACACTCAAATCGCCGCTCGACTCTTGGTTTTTGATCGCGGGACAATTGACCGCAGATATTCTCACCGCATTTTCGAGTGCGAGCACGCAAGCGTTAGAAGAACTGCATCCGAAGTATGAGCTATCACCCGACGAACGGTGGATGGCAGCTTTTCATTCCAAGATTAGGCAATATTCCCCGCATTTGCGAATGGGTCTTGCCGAAACTCTGGTCCGTATGTCGGTCTTCGGTGATAAAGCACCGATCGCGCTATCCGCTCCTCAAGTCGCACAGCAGGCGGTGCGAAATATCTTGTCAGCAACAACCAGTTGGCAGGGGTGGGCTTCAATACAGGACATTACTCCGCTGCTAGCCGAGGCCGCACCCGTAACATTTCTCGAAGCTGTGGAACAAGTTATTGCCACCCATCCTGAAATCGTTACAGAATTGTTCAAAGATGAGGGTCAATCGCTCTTTGGGGAGTGTAAGCATGCTGGCCTGCTGTGGGCACTTGAGTCTATCGCCTGGGACCCACAGTACTTTGAGCGCGTCGTTGCTTTATTAGTCGACTTGGCGAAGTTAGACCCAGGTGGACAGTGGGTAAATAGGCCCCTGAACAGCCTCAAGGATTTGTTCTTACCCCAATACCCACAGACTCACGCGGGCCCGACGGCGCGGTTATCGGCGTTCGAAACCCTCATACAAAGAGACGCTCAGCTAGCCTGGCAGATCGCATACAGTTACTTCGATCGCGGAATCATTAGTGCCTCGCATCAATATCAATGGCGTGATGCCGGAGGCGAGCGCCGAGGGTTGGAACCGGAGTCCAATGAGAACTATGCTGCCTACCTGACGGGATTATGGCCTAAAGCGAAGGCACTGGCGGCGATGCCAATAAATGTAATACAGGCACTAGACGACTTTACAAGACTTCCACCGGACTTTCGTGAACAGGTTGCGTCCGTTCTGTTGTCAATGAATGCCGAAGAACTGTCTTTGGATGATCGACTTCGGTTATTAGAAAAGGTGCGAGAAGCTTTGAACTGGATTAACAGCTATGGTAAGGAGGAGTATCAAGAGTCAATACCGAAACTAAAGGAGATACTACAGCGCTTTGAGCCAGATGACGTTATTGAACGTGTCGGCTGGCTATTGAAGTCGCCTTGGCCACGTCTTCCCGAAGGAACAACTAAAGATTACGACGCTGACGAAGAGCACGTTGCAGCGTTGCAACAGCAGGCCGCGCGTGAGTTACTCGACAGTATTGATATTGAAGCTATTCTCAGCTTTGCCAAGACGACAGAATACACTGGCGTTGTGGGTACTGCTATAGGGAGAGCGATAAAAGATGACGAAGAAGACCAGCGAGTGCTAAGCCAGCTTATCAAGGGAGCTTTGCCAACCCAGGCTCGCGAAGTAACAGGATATGCCGCGCAACGAATACGCATCGCCGGAATACATTGGATCGACCGGCAAATAGCGTACCTGAAAACTGTTGGCGTAGCAACACCGGAGGTCATTGCATTAATGCTCTTGGGACTACCCGAGCAAGCTTCGACGTGGGAAAAGGTCGCAGCGTTTGGGATTGAGGTAGAGAAAGCTTACTGGGGACTAGCGACAGGGCGTTCGCGTTCAGATCGACTCTCAGATGCTGCTTTGGCAGTAACGAAGCTGTTGAATGCTCATCGACCGGATGCTGCGCTTGAGATTGCTGGGGATCCCAAGTTATCTTTGCCCAGTGCATTACTGAAGCGCCTATTGCTCGAGCTGTTGGAGCACAGCAAGTCTGCAACACAACCTCGTCACGATGCGATGCTGCCTTTTCACTTGGGATATGTATTCAGGCAGATTCACGAGCGCGATGAGTTGCCGCTGGGAGAGATTGTAGCCCTGGAATGGCCCTATGCCTCATTGTTCGATGATTTCAAACAGTATTTGTCTAAGCCCTTGGCCATCCACCGACTATTACAGCGCGACCCTGGTCAGTTTGCCGATTTCGTCGCGCTCATGTACAAACGCGATGACAGAATCCGAACAGATGAAGAGCCGCTTGACCAAAAAGCCATGCAAATCGCCAGAAACGCGCGTGAGGTCGTATCATCCTGGCGGCTTATGCCGGGTCTGAGTTCTGACGGCGGTATTGATGAAGGCGAGCTTCGTGCTTGGGTTCTCGCCGTGCGCGACAAGTGCAGATCTCTGAAGACAGTAACTGGCTGCGATATTGAACTAGGCACCATGTTAGCGCACGCCCCTCGCGATAGCGATGGAAATTGGCCTCATACGGCTGTCAGAAACATCATCGAACTACTGGCAAATCAGACTATTGATCGGCATATCGAAACAGAGCTGTTCAATAGTCGCGGCACAACGGTGCGTAGCCCAGGAGAAGGTGGCAGGCTGGAGAGAGAGCTCGCGCTAACCTATCGCCGGATGAGCGACGCGCTGAAAGAGAAGTGGCCAAGAACCGCTCAAATCTTGCGCTCCATGGCTAGCACCTACGAGCATCAGGCGGGTCGGGAAGATATTGATGCGCAACTGAACGACTTCAGTTGACAATTTGTACAGGATGACATTCGTCTTTTGCTTGTGCCGGTGCTATAATCAACGCGTATGCCCAACGGCGGCGGACAAATCGACCTGAAACACTGGCTCCAAGAACATCGGGAAATCTCCGATGAGGATTTTCGGTTCCTGATTGGGCATTCTCTCAGCCATCTTCGCATTCCTTTGACCGGAGTCCTGGGCTATCTGACGATGCTCGTCGAAGGGGACTTCAAGGCGCGAGAATTCTCCACAATTCACAAGTCGCTCAAAGAAACAGTACAGGAAGCCCTCGATACGCTAAGTGATGTTATGAAATTGAGGATTGCCTACGCGCGACAATTTGCACCGAAGACCAAGCAAAACAGCGCAAAGAAAGGACTAAAAAGAGTACTGCATTTCGAAGACGATAAGATGCTCACAAAGATATACCGAGTACGATTCGAACTGGATGGACTGCAGTACGAACCGCGAGAAACTCCCGCGCCCGATCCAGTAGCTTTAGTGAAAAGCGTTAAACCCGACCTCATCCTCATGAGTGTCATTATGCCAGAAATGGATGGGTTTAGCGCGACCAGATTACTGAAGGGCGATCCGGAGACGCGAAACATTCCTTTATTATTCCTGACAAATCTCGGACAAAAGGAAGATATCATTAAGGGAATGAGCCTTGACGCGGTCGATTACTTGGTCTCTGCGCATTACACTCCCTGGCAGGTCGTCGACCGAGTGCGAGAGGTGTTGAAACTACCCAGACTCAAAAGAGATGAAAAGCTCTATCCGCCATTACCGACTCAGGGTAGTCGGGTGCCAAGGTACCAGGACATTCCGAAGGATGAAACGATTAACCGTGCGGCATAGTGGCTCATTGTCGGAAGTTAACCACAGAGTCTGACCACTCTGATTCAATGCGAGTGTTTTGGTCAACATGCTAGAATATTCTCATCGACGTTGAGACTTTGCAATTACTTGGGTTTTTCTGGATAAGCGGGTTATCGGAGGCCATTCGACTCAGAGTACAATTTCATTGACTATTATCACTTTCAGACTATGGCACTCATTAAGTGCAGTGAATGCGGAAAAGATATTTCGGACCAGGCAGAGGCTTGTCCGCACTGTGGCAATCCTCTACGGCCCATTGTCGTACAGGCTACCAGCAAGCGTTGGAAACTTGCAAAACTAATTGCATGGATCAGCATATTGGTGGGGATATATCTCTTCTTGCGAGGCTATGGCCTCGACGAGTGGAGTAGTCCAATGACCGGCTTTGGTTTCACGTTAGCATTTGTTGGTTTTGTAGCGCTCATGGTGGCCAAATTTGGAAGCTGGTGGAACCACAAATAGCGGTATCATTTCGACAGGTGATCACGCTAGAACGGGATTGTCTTCTATTGCAGTTCTAACATCATTCACCAGACGGACGGGGACAGGAAACGTGCACATCGGGAACTGCCTTTACAGAGACCCTGATTTGTGGTATTCTGTTGACTAATTGCCCTCATTTTAGCCAAAAACTGTCAGGGTGTTCGATGAAAAAGGTGCGAACGTCTGACACCAGGCCCCACCATTGGGTGCGTAGCTCAGTCCCGACGCGAAGCGGTCGGGATTCCGACTGAAACGTCGGAACTGGTTAGCCTTCAAAATCCCATAGGATATGTGAGAATAGAAGCCCATTTATTTGTAGGGGTGCGTAGCTCAGTCCCGACGCGAAGCGGTCGGGATTCCGACTGAAACGTCGGAACTGGTTAGCCTTCAAAATCCCATAGGATATGTGAGAATAGAAGCCCATTTATTTGTAGGGGTGCGTAGCTCAGCTCGTGAGGTCAGAGGTTCGATCCCTCTCGCGCCCACCACGCGTTCACAATTGCTTCGTCCTTCGTGTGACGAATCAAGTTCGTCCCACTCCGCACGTCAGCAATGTGCCCGCTTTTCCCCATCAAGCAGAGCTTGATGGGGGATCCCGAAGAAAGATTACTAAAAAATCCGTTACGGTATTATGAAAATTACCCCAGACAAAGAGACAATTGCCCGCGAACCGAAAGCAGAACAGGGCGTGCCAGACTACGCGAAATCACCGCGCGGTTTTTTGGTTGAGCTGATAAAAATCGTTTTGATCGCCGTGGTGATTATTATTCCGATCCGGTATTTTTTGTTTCAGCCGTTTTACGTCCGTGGCGCCTCCATGGAGCCGAATTTCCACGACAATGAATATCTCATCATTGATGAAATTACCTATCGTTTTACTGAGCCGCAGCGTGGAGAGATTGTGGTAGTTCGGGATCCAAAGAATCATGCTGAATTTTTGATTAAACGTATTATCGGTTTGCCGGGTGAGACCATTCAGGTGATCGAGGGCAATGTATACATTTACAATCAGGAAAATCCGGAGGGAAAAATATTATCTGAGCCATACTTATTTAGTCACATAGTTACGACGCATGATCAGCGGGTGGAGGTAGGCTCGGATGAATATTTCGTGATGGGGGACAACCGACCGGTTAGCCTGGATTCGCGGAGCTTTGGCCCTATTTTGAAAAAAAATATTGTGGGACGTGCCTGGCTTCGGGTGTGGCCGTTTGAAACTTTTACTCACTTTTCTGTGCCAAGTTATAGTACGCAATCACAATAATAAATTTATGAAACCTATGCCGCAAAAGAAATCAGAGAAAAGCAAAAAACCGTTGCAACTCCTGCGAGGGTTTAAGGATATATTGCCCGAGGAACAGCAATATTGGGATTATGTACGGACGACCGTTGAACGTTTGGCCCGTACGTTTAGCTTTGCTCGGATTGAATTACCATTGCTTGAGGATGCAAATTTATTTATCCGATCAGTTGGAAAAGAGACTGATATCGTGGAAAAAGAAATGTATGTCTTTGAGGACAAGTCCGGCGATACCGTAGCATTGCGACCGGAGGGGACGGCCGGCGTCGTTCGTGCGTATATCGAGCATGGCATGATTACTCGGCCCCAGCCAGTAAAAATGTATTATGTTGGCCCATTTTTCCGTCATGATCGGCCGCAAGCAGGACGTTATCGTCAGTTTAATCAGTTTGGATTTGAGGTGATTGGGGATGCGCATCCCGTGATTGACGCCCTCCTTATGATGATGGCGTATACTATATTTAATGATGTGGGCGTGCCGGTAACCCTGCAGGTAAATAGTCTCGGCTCTCCGGAGTGCCGCCGCAATTACGTGAAAGCGCTCCAGGAATACTTCAAAACCCGCAAGAATTCATTGCCTGAAGAAGATTTGAAACGGCTGCAAACAAACCCACTACGCTTATTGGATAGCAAAGAGCCGGACACACAAGTGCTCGTCGAGGGTGCGCCACAGATTGTTGATTTCCTTGACGACGAATCAAACAAGCATTTTATCAAAGTGCTGGAGCATTTGGATGAATTAGATATTCCCTATGTGTTGAATCCACGACTGGTGCGCGGTTTGGATTATTATTCTCGCACTGCGTTTGAGATTTGGCCGGTACCCTATGAAGAACCACCGCAACCAGAAGCGCCAGCGCCCGAGCCAGTCAAAGGTCATCATAAGCCAGAAGAAGAAAAACCAGTGGAAGAAAAATTAGAAAAGCTGGATAAACCGTCAGCGCAGAGCGCATTGGGCGGCGGCGGCCGGTATGATTATCTCGTGGAGCAGTTGGGCGGACAGCCGACGCCAGCCATGGGGTTTGCGTGCGGCATTGAGCGATTGATTTTGGAAATGAAGTTGCGCCATATCTCTCCGGGCAGCGTGGTGAGTCCGGATATTTTTCTGGCTCAGCTTGGCGATGAAGCGCGAAAGAAGGCGCTGAAAGTTTTCAATCAGTTGCGTGCAGCTGGCTTCCAAGTCGCTGAAAGTTTTTCTAAGAATGGTTTGAAATCCCAGATGGAGCAGGCAAATCGTTTGGGCGTCAAATATACGGTTATCATCGGTCAGAAGGAATTGATGGATGACACGATTTTGATTCGAGATATGGAGAGTGGCATTCAGGAAACATTTGATTTCGAGAAAATGATTCCCGAATTGACGAAGCGTCTGCGAAAGAATGGGACGAATGGTGCAGCGCCCATCATGCCCCCCGTTCCGCAGACCGACCTCAATCAGCCGAAACTTTTATGACCGAGCAGTGCATTTTTTGCAGTATCGTCCAGGACGCAAAGCCTGAGGTACTTATTTTCCGCGGGAAACACATCGTGGCATTCCACGATATTTCTCCAAAAGCGCGCGTGCATGTCTTGGTCGTGCCCAAGGTGCATCGTGAATCACTCAATGCAATTACGCCAGCTGACTCCGAAATGATCGCTGAATTATTTGGTTCCATTCCTACGATTGCCGAACAGCTCGGCATTCGTCACAGCGGCTACAAAGTCGCGATTAATACCGGGGCTGATGGCGGGCAGGTAGTACCGCATCTGCATATTCATGTGCTGGGCGGAGAGCCACTTTCAAGCTTGGTCTAATGATCAGAAAAGTACCAATTTGGGCTTTTTTCCGCTATTCAGAATAAATTGACAATACTCCATCTGGCGTGTTATAGTAACAACGATTTTTGAGAGTAAATTATTTGAACTAACTTTTAGAAAGGAAGGTGACATTTCAGTGGTTGAAGTAAAAAAACGAGAAGGCGAGTCTCCCGAAAGTCTGCTCCGGCGCTTTACTAAGCGCGTTCAATCATCCGGCGTTTTACTCCGGGCGAAGCAGGGGCGGTATTATGCTCCGAAGCGCAGCAAACTTGAGCTTAAAGATGCAGCCGCGCGCCGTCAATTGATTACCGAAAAGAAAGAATTTCTCCGCAAAGTTGGCAAGCTTGAAGAATTTATTGATCCGCGCCGACCGAATAAGCGCGGCACTATCAAAAAATTGCTCCAGGCAAAAATTCGCAGCAAATAATTTGTCATTCTCATGACCATTACTGAACGAATCGATGCTGACCTGAAGCAGGCCATGCTGAAGAAAGAGGCGAAGCGCCTCTCGGTATTGCGTATGCTTAAGAGCGCCATCCACAATCGCGCCATTGCCGATCGCGTCAAAGAATTATCAGACGATCAGGTGGCAAAAGTATTAAAAACAGAATCCAAGAAACGCAAAGATTCGATTGAGGCGTACACCACAGGCGGCCGGCGAGATTTAGCGCAACAGGAATCTGATGAAGTAGATATCATAAAAGAATATTTGCCCGCCGAACTTGACGAGTCTGCTGTTCAGGCAATCGTTGATACCGTGGTTGGGGAATTGGGGACTGGAGCGGCTTTTGGCGCCGTGATGAAAGAAGTGATGGCGCGCAGTGCTGGCCAGGCAGATGGCAAACTTGTTTCCTCGCTCGTCAAGAAAAAGATTGGTTCGTAGAGAACATTGTCCGCGTCCCGCGTACCATTAGTCTTCATGCTTAATTAATGGTTCTCGTCAGCGCACGTGAAAGATACACTGAAAAAAAATAAAAATTCACT